>JBJSXJ010000207.1:0-3983 GCA_046086325.1 Planctomycetota bacterium
CGGTGCCGATGCTGTCTTACCCTTTTTTGGGTGACCAGCCTTACCTGGCGGCTCGCTGTCAGGAACTCGGAGTTGCCATGCATCTCCAACACGGCGCGATAGCTCCAGTAAGTCGGGATCGGCTGAGTGCCAGCTTCGAACAATTCCTTTCCCGGCGTCACGAGCTTAAACAGCGCGTGCAGGAGGCTCGACAATGGGAACTGGCCGCTATTCGAGGGCAGGCGGCCGTGGCCCAAGCGATCATCAATGTGGCCGGCAACCCATCTTAGTGCACCATGAGCCGCATACCTTTTCGTGTTTAACCGCTGGAATCGACGAACCATCATGACACCGACCAACGATCCCAACCATCAGATAACTGCTCCACCCATCACTCCCCATTCGCAGGAACACAATCCGAATCAAGAAAGCACGTTTTGGGCCATCACCGCGTATTTCAATCCAGCCAACTACCAACGACGGCTCTCGAATTATCATGTTTTTCGTCAACACTTGAACGTGCCGCTGCTGACTGTGGAATTAGGTTTTAACGGAAACTTTCAGCTTGGCACGGAAGACGCCGACGTTCTTATTCAATTGCCCAAGGGAGACATCCTCTGGCAGAAGGAACGACTACTCAACGTCGCGATCGAGAAGCTGCCCACACACGTCGATAAAGTTGTCTGGCTCGACTGTGATATTCTGTTTGAACGAAGTGATTGGTCGCAGCAAGCGATAGCGCAGCTCGACGAGTGCTCGTTAGTGCAGGCCTATTCCGAAGTAGTTCGGCTTCCTGAACACCAAACCTCGATTGCTCCCGGCGATGTCACTGGACTTACCGGACGTGCGTCGATCTGTAGCCAACTGGGACCGACACAAGACCTGCAGTCTCTCTGTCGCACGGCGTCGACCTTACCGGGACGCTTGTTCCCTGGCCCAATTGGATTTGGCTGGGCCTTTCGACGAGCACTGTTCCAAAACCGAGGCTTTTACGATGTGGACATCCTGGGTGGTGGCGACGTCTCGTTCGTAGCCGCCCTCTCTGGATGCTATGACATCGCGATCCAATCACATGGCTTAACAGCGAAATCAAAATCGCATTATCTGAACTGGGCGACATCGTTGCAGGCCGAGGTGAACCAGAATGTCCGTTGCCTGGACACTCGAATTTTTCATTTATGGCACGGTGATCTGACGAATCGAAAATATGATTCACGTTATCGTGGATTTGATCGATTTCAGTTCGATCCCGAGTTGGACCTGGCGCTCAATGAATGTTCGACCTGGAGTTGGAGTTCGCCGAAACCCGATCTGCATCGCTACACGGCTGAATACTTCCGTTCGAGGCGTGAGGACGGATAGGCAGTGCCAACCGCTGCAGTATCCTGGAAACAAATGATTTAAAGGTTTGTAGTTCGAGTGTCATCGTTATGAACTGCCAATCAATGAACCTCTTGATTTCGGCGTGAGGTCACTATGCGACCGGCGATATCCTTGGCAACCCTTCCTGGAAAATTACCGTCATTACTGACTCATTACGGCCAAAACATTGTTGCGATTACGCCCATCAATGGCCTACTCGGTGGCACGCCTGATCTCCACGGGGCGACCTTTTGTCTTAACTTGGCAGATGGCAGTCGTTTGAAGGCCAGATACTGGCCGCGAAACGCTCACCTAGCGTTTCAAATGAACGTTATCAAGCGATTACCCAGCGAGCGATTCCCAGCAATCCTGGCATCGACCGATCAAGCGACACTCGAGCAATGGATTGATGGCGAAATAATTGGGGATAGCCTAACAGACCGAACCGTTCTTCCGGCCTGCGGCGAATTACTCGGTGTGATTCACAACACCACGCCACCTGATTCAGTACCCGAATCGGTCAGCAGTTCGCTGCAAGAATACGAGCGATGGCTGATCGAGGGCTTGGCACACTTAACCGCAATCGAATCCATCGATGCGGAATTTGCACGACGAGTTGAGCATGCCGCATTGGCATCCAAGCCAAACTCAGCCGCCGTCGGGCTAATTCATCGTGACTTTTGTGGCGACAACTTGGTTATTTCTGAGCGATTGGTTCGTTCGATCGATAATACGTCATTCGCCGTCGGACCTTTTGATGCGGATTTAGCGCGAACCTGGTACCGCTGGCCAATGCCAGCGGAACTGTGGAATGCGTTCTTGGAAGGCTATGCACAGCAACGCGATAGCAGTTCGTTCCGCGAATACGGCAACTTTTGGAAAGCCTCCGTACTGATCCGAGCCGCGCTCATGCGAATCAGGTCAGGCCTGAACGACCAAGCCATGATTCCGCTCGGACGACTTCACGAGCTGTTTTCTTGAGTACTGAGCTGTTTCCTTGAGTACTACGGCTTACCAATAACAGGAGAGTAGCGAGTTATTTTTGATGCCAACGATTCAAATGTCCTATTTAGGTCTCAATATCGAAGTTTCGTCTCAAGAATCTTCCAGCCTGAATTGGCTGCAGGAGTTCTTTGATGGTTCGTTTAATACTCAGTTTGATCTGACTTCAAAGCATCCGATTCTGCGAGTTTTCCTTCGCCATGACTCGGATCGACTGGCGGAACTGCGCGATCGTTGTCAGTCGTCGACAGACTCCATGGCAGCCTTCGTTTTGGATTCGGGCTTACAGAGGATGCCCTGTGCGAAAGTCGATGAGCAGTCGATCTGCGCCTATTCGATTTTGCAGGACATTGCCTACGTGGTTGCCGAAACGACTGAGGTGGTGAAGGATGATGTTGGTAGAGCGGACGAATATCGAGGACGTGGGGGACTCATGCGGGCCGTGCGCGAGCACGCGCTCGATCATGTATGGAGGCGAGGCTATAGCATCTTGCATGGATCGGCCTTCGTGGTTGATGGAGTGGCCACAGCGTTCGTGGGCGATAAATCTGCCGGCAAGACAACAGCACTCTGCGGGGCCTTAACGCTTTTTCCCAAGTCCGAGTTTTTAGCGAATGACCGGATCGTCGTGGGATTGGCAGACAAGGGAGTCATCGCTTACGGACTACCGACGATCATTTCCATCCGCAGCGGTGGCGCACGGTTGATTGAATCTCTGAAAGACAGACTTCGTGATGTTTCAACTCAATACGATGGCAGTCCGTTTTCAGGAAACGATCAAGATGAAAGACGATTACTTACGACCCATGGATTCTCTGCCTTGATGAACTGCGGAGTACAGCGTAGCGCGACGCTCAAAAATCTTGTCTTTCCGGTCGTTGATACAAGTCAACAGGATTTTCTTTTACGTAAATTATCAAGTCAGGAAATTCGCCAGCGGATCTCCTCGGCAGCGTTTGCGCGGAGCCATTTACAGGAGCATACGGAGCTTTTCGCCATGCCTAGTTCAGGACGATTGGCAACGGAGTTCGAGAAGAGCGAGCGTTTGGATTTGATCGGAGAACGAATAAACTGCTACGAACTGCGGATGAGCCCAGGCTTTTACACTCGGCCATCCATGGCCAGGTTTATGAATCTGATCTCGATTTAGGGACTGGGCGACGCAGCCGCGGATGGCTGGCAAGTGTTCGTGCGGGCAAGGATACCATCCACCACGCTGCGTAACGAAGGGAGGAAACCGGCAGGTGCTGCATCGCCCACTGCTTGGAACGCCAAGCGCCCAGTGAGGGAAGAAGCAACAACAGATCGTGCTGAAAACTACGACCACGGGGCGCGGGGGAGTTGCTTGCAGGTGAAAGTGATAACCCCAACAGCGTGTCCATCATCCGCAAAACTTCCTGGCAAATACCCGCTGCGCGGCTTTTGTTAACCTGAGCGTGATATCTGTCCCAGTCTGGTGGAGATAATCTCTGGCTCACCAGCGCAATGTCAACGAAAGACTGCAATCGCAAGGCACCACGCTGAATATCGGCAAAGGCCGAGATGAGTAGCAAAACCAGTTCGTCGACCTGATCCAAGACTTGGTAATTGGAATCCGCCAGACGTTGTGACTGGGCACGACTCATCACTTCCTCGGTCGA
>JBJSXJ010000208.1:0-6465 GCA_046086325.1 Planctomycetota bacterium
CAGACGTTTTCAGGCGCTGAATCCAATCCCGTGGCACTCGTCTTAATTGCACACGTTCCAATTCCGCCAGCACTCGCCCTGAGGCATCCAAAAACTGCACATCACCGAGTGCCCGATCGATCGTTAACAGATCGAGTTTGCCGACGATCCAGGCGACCTCGCGCAGGGAGTGCCATACGGTGAGTCGTTCGATCGAGACCGGCAGGAATGTATCGAGTGCACGTTCCACAAACGGCCGAGCGGCTCCGAGCGCTTGAAACGCGGAGTCTAGCAAGCCGGGGTGAATTTGATAGTCGCCGACGTGGTCGTTTTCGCGGGCGGGACGAACGGCACCGAGCACGGCGCCGTTGTGATACCAGTGCTGTTCGAGCCACAGATACGATGGCTTGGGATCGAGTCCTGCTTGCTTCAGAACTTGCGCCTGCCACGCCACATCGCGAGGTTCATCCGTGAATTGGGCACGCAGTTTCTCGATGTCAACGGCTGGTGGTTCACTGCACGGCAACTGGTCGATATTCGTCGCAGCTGCTTCCAGGCGACCACTGGCATGCGTCCGAAAACTTACCTCTTCGTCACCGCCACCAACGACACTCACAATTTGGAAACTGGCCGATTTTGTCCCCGAGGGCGAAATAATTGTTTGTACTTGAGTGGCCGTGGTGGAGGGGATCAGCGGTTCGACCAGCGTCACTTGCTGCAGCGACCAAGGTTGGCCATGGAGCGCTGCGCTGGCGGCGAGTGCCATCTCCAAGTAGGCTGCCCCCGGCATGACCACTTGCCCACGAATCTTGTGATCTTGCAGTAATTGAGGACGACTGGCGGTGAGTTGCGATTCAAACACGCGATCCTTTACTGCCGCCACCAGACGCTGCCCAAGAAACGGATGGCTGGCCGTATCGACGACGCTGGCGACAGTGCCAGTGGAGCGATCCCAGCAGTTCGCGCCCGTCTTAATCCAATACCGTTTGCGCTGAAAGGGATAAGTCGGCAAGGACACTCGGCGGCGACTGTAGTCGCGATCAAACCCTTGCCAGTCAATCGGGGTGCCGCTGACGTACAGTTCTGCCACTGCCTCCAGAATGGTCTGCCAGTCGTCACGACCAGCGCGTAGCGAAGGCAACCACTTGGCGCTTGGGAGGTCCACGCAGCGTCGTCCCATGCCAATCAGAATGGGATTCGGTCCAATCTCCAGGAACAATTCGCAGCCCAGCTCGGCCATCGCTTGCATGCCGGCCGTAAAACGCACGGGCTGTCGAGCATGCTGCACCCAGTATTCCGGGTCGGAGTAGGTGCTGGCATCGGCTAGCGCTCCTGTGAGATTCGAGATGATCGGAATTACGGGAGCGTGGGCCCTCGCCTGCTGAGCCGCGGCGCGGAGGGGCTCCAAGATTGGTTCGAGCAGATGAGAATGGAATGCATGGGAAGTGGCGAGCAGTTTCGTTTTCAGGCCACGCGACTCGGCGCTGGCGAGTGCCTGCTGTAGAGCCGCCAGTGGCCCCGAGATCACGGTGTTCTCAGGACCGTTGTCGGCGGCGATGTCGAGAGGCAATCGCAGTTCATCAAGAAGTTCCTGCACGAGCACGGGTGAGGCGAGGATGGCAGCCATTTGGCCACCGGCTGGCAGTGACTGCATCAGCTGAGCGCGACGAGCGATCAGTCGCAAACCATCGGCCAGATCGTAGACGCCCGCAAAGCACGCCGCCGCAAACTCGCCGACGCTATGGCCCATCACCACAGCGGGCTCAACACCCCAGCTGCGCCACATCGTCGCCAAGGCATATTCCACGGCGAACATCACCGGCTGCGTGTAGCCAGTTTGGTCGAGTGTGGTACCGATGTCGGCCGACAGGAGGCTGGTGAGAGGACGATCGAGTATGGGATCAAGGTGCGTGGCACAGTGATCGATCGCTTGACGAAACGTGGGCTGGGTATCGTAAAGGGAACGAGCCATCCCAGGATACTGAGCGCCTTGACCCGTGAAGAGAAAACCAATCTTGGGAGCGCGGTCATGTTCCACAACGCCGCGGGCAATCGTGGTGCTGTCGGGCTGACTGGAAAGTGCGCGGAATCGTTCCTCCGCTTGCTCTCGACTCTCCGCAATCACTGCCGCTCGCTGCGCAAAATGGGTGCGGCCCGTGTTGGCCGTATACGCCAGGTCGGCAAGTGAATCGTCGCTCGGTTGACGTAACGCAGCCGCTTGACGTTCCGCCAGTTGCTGCAGCGCTCCGGGTGTGCGAGCCGATAGGGTCCAGAGATGTCGAGGACGTTCGCATCCCGCCGACGGTGCAATCAGGGTGGGTGACTCTTCGAGGATCACGTGGGAATTCGTACCACCAAAACCAAACGAACTAACTCCGGCTCGACGTGGTCCGTGCGCCGCACTCCAGTCGCGCAGTGCCAGCGGAATCTCGATGCGAGATTGTTCGTTTGCCAGCAGTGGATTGAGCTGCTGCAGGTGGAGATGCTTGGGAATCTGTCGATGACGCAGCATCAGAATCACTTTCGCCAAGCCAGCAATGCCCGCGGCGCTTTCCAAGTGACCGATGTTGGTTTTTACCGAACTGATGATGAGCGGTGAATCGGCCGCTCGGCCTTCTCCCAGTGCTGCGAGCAGCGCTTCGATTTCGATGGGATCGCCCAGTCGAGTACCGGTGCCATGCGCTTCCACATAGCTGATATCGGTTGGCTTGAGCCGCGCGTCGGCCAGTGCCGCTTTCAAAACAGCCTCTTGTGCCGGGCAACTGGGCGCCGACAGGCCGTTGCTGCGACCATCGTGATTGACTGCCGAGCCGCGAATGACGGCCAGCACTCGGTCGCCCGCCGCGATGGCATCACTGAGTCGCTTGAGGACGACGACGCCGCAGCCCTCGCCGCGCACGTAGCCGTCGGCTGCCGCATCGAACGCCTTGCAACGCCCGTCGGGCGACATCATGTGTGCTTTGCTCAAAGCCAGCGTCATCGCTGGTCCCAGGATCAGGTTCACACCCGCCGCTAACGCCATGTCGGTTTCACGAGCTCGCAGGCTGCGGCAAGCCAGATTAATGGTCACGAGCGACGACGAGCAGGCGGTATCAAGTGTCAGACTGGGGCCGTGCAGGTTGAGTACATAGGAGAGCCGGTTGGCGAGAATGGCGTGGCTGGCTCCCGTGCCGGAGAAAACATCCATGTCGGACAAGTCATACGACTGCAGCAATCCATAATCGTTGCCGATCACGCCGACATAAACGCCCGTGCGCGAGTCTCCCAGGGAATGCGGCGGGATCCCGGCATCTTCCAGTGCTTCCCAGGCTACTTCGAGCAGTACTCGATGCTGCGGATCAACTCGTTGGGCCTCCCGTGGTGAGATGCCGAAGAATTCCGCGTCAAACTCGTCGACGCGCGAGAGAAATCCGCCCCAGCGAGTCACCATTTTGGCGGGAATGGAGTGATCGGGATCATAAAACGCATCAATGTCCCAGCGATCGGGGGGAACTTCGCGAATGGCATTCTCGCCGCGCGTGAGGAGCTGCCAGAAGGAGTCCGGCCCCTGCTCTGCTCCGGGAAATCGACATCCCAAGCCGACGATCGCAATGGGCTCTGCATTCGCCTGCTCGATCGCCGCAAGTCTCGCCTGAGCTTGCTTTAACAGAAAGACTGCATTCTGCAGCGGAGTCAAGGGTTCGCTCATCCGATCAGCACTCATAGTTCCACTCGCACTCGTTGCTCAAACTAAAATGACGTCCCGCTCCCCGCGGAATTTGACCAGTAGATATAGCTTGCGAATTAGGAATGAGTTTCCTGATCCGAAAACTTTGCCATCGATTCGGCAATGAACGCTGCCAGCTCGTCGTCCGTCGACTGACGCACCTCGTCCAGCAGCGCCGCATCCGAACGGACAACCGCCGCAGTCGTGGCAGCAGTGGTTGCTACCTCCACCGCGGCGGACGAAGGGGCCGGGGTAGCGAGATGGGCGGCCGAAGAGGGATGGGTGGCAGGAGTTTTCCCGGCAACGACCGGCTGACCGGAGGCATGCAGCCACTTGGCCAACGCGTCGATGTTCGGGTGGTTGTAGATGGCGGTGGGAGAGAGGCGGCGATTGAGCCAGCGTTCCAGGTCCGCCGCCAGCTCCACGGCATCCAGCGACCCCATTCCGAATTCCATGAACGGTGTTTGACCGGGAATTTCCTGTTCGCGTCGGCCCAGTCGAACGGCAATACGCTGTCGCAGCCAGTCGCGAATCTGCGCTTCCGTGGCGGCCAGCGGTTGGGCAGTGAGCGTCACCGTTTCGTTCGCCGCCAAAGGAGCGGAAGCCCGACGCTCCATGCGCCACACGGCAACCTCAGGCAGCTCGCCACGCGCCAGTAAATCGCGACACGCGGAACGACGTGGTTTGCCACTGGAAGTTCTCGGAATCTGACCAGCCTTCGTGAGCACGATGGTGTCAATTTCGAGTTCATGATGGGCGGCAATCGAGCGGCGGATCGCGGCGAAAATCTCCGTCGAATCCACGGAACGCTGTCGTGGTTCCAGTTCGTGGACAATCACCAGTCGCTCGCCTTCGTCCGACTCGTGCGCAAAGGCGACACAGCCCGCAGTTCGCAGCGCCGGATGAGCCTCGGCCAGGGACTGTTCCAGATCGTCCGGATAATGATTTCGGCCTCGCAGGATGATCACATCCTTCCGCCGACCGGTCACAAAAAGCTGTCCGCGATGCAGGAAACCAAGATCGCCAGTCCGCAAAAATGTGCCTGGTGTGCCATCGCTCAGCCGCGCCTCGAAGGCGGAACTCGTGGCTGCCTCTTGGGCAAAGTAACCAGCCGCCACACTGGGACCGGATAACCAGATTTCTCCCACCTGCTCGTCCGCCAGCGGCTGACCGTGATCCGGATCAACGATGAGCAGGTCGGCGGTCGACAACACGACGCCGGATCCCACGAGTGTTCGCGCTTGCTCCCCGCTGCTGAGCACCGCTTGATGGTTCAAGAGTGCCGCGGAGTCGACCTGTACGATGAGCGGTTCCTGGCCACGCGGTCCCCCCGCGACCATCAGCGTTGATTCCGCTAGCCCGTAACAAGGAAACCAAGATGTGGAGCGGAATCCCTGTTCGTGAAACGCGGCATTAAATCGTGCCACCGTGGTCGCTCGAATACGTTCCGCTCCCGTGAAAGCCACCTCCCAGCTGCTCAGATCTAATTGCGAGCGTTGCTCGGCGCTGCTGCGTCGCGCACACAGGTCGTAGGCAAAATCGGGCGCTCCACTGATCGTGGCACGCGTTTGGCTAATGAGTTCCAGCCACAGCAGAGGGCGCTGCAGGAAGGCAGCGGGAGCGAGCAAGGTGGCAAAACCACCGCAAAACAGCGGTTGCAGCACGCCTCCAATGAGTCCCATGTCATGATGTAATGGCAGCCAAAAGACGCCGCGACTGTTGTGACTCGTACCGAAGGCCCGCTGGATCTGTCCCAGATTCGTCAGCAAATTAGCGTGACTTACCATCACGCCTTTGGGGGCGGAAGTCGAGCCGGAGGTGAATTGAAGGAAGGCGAGCGAGTCGCGGTCCAAGTTTACCGCAAGCCAGTCCTGTGCCAGGGATGTAGGCAGGGTGTCGGTCGCCAGCCACGCTCGGTCCGGCAGACAATCAAAATGTGGCCGCGCGGCTCCCAGCAGTTCGTCCCAGTCCTGACTTTCCCCTAAATCTGCGGAAGTGAGCAGCAGGCGGGGGCGCGCCGCAAGGCAGATCGGTTCCCATTGAGCTTGAGGGCGACGTCGAGTGGGGGCGGCGATCGGCACGGGGACGACACCGGCGAGTAAGCAGCCAAAGAACGCTTCGATGAATTCCAGGCCGGGCGGGTAAGCCATCAGAGCTCGCTCTCCCGGACTTAAACGGGTTTGGAGTTCCGCCGCAATGGCTTGGGCCCGAGTCCACAGGTCGCGGTAGGTAACGCTTGATTTCAGCGGGGTTTGCGAATCATGAACAAACTGGAAAGCAACTTTGGTATCCCAGCGCTCCGCTTGTCGTCGCAGGAGTTCGACGAGATTGCGAGGAGTCTTCACGGTCGACTCGATCTGCGTCCACGCCACCGGTGTTGTCGCCTCGGTGCAAGGGCTGAAATCCTGTTCCATACCGACGTTCTCCGCTCTACCGCCTGGCGTCGAGTGGGGTGGGAAAGGGTATGCCATTCCGACCGTCAGCTCGCGCCCTTACAAGTTTCCTGTGTTTCCTGTTTACTCCATTTACCCCTGCTTACCTTAGTTGCAGGTTTTCGGGGCTGGAATAGTGAAGGCGAGGGAACTGGGGTCAAAGAGACCGCCAAGGATCGGTGGTGCGCCCTACAATCGGAACCGGAGCGGGATTGCGCACGGAGACACTGGGGGGGAGGTTTCGCACGGAGACGCTGGGTAGGGTTTCGCACGGAGACACTGGGTAGGGTTTCGCACGGAGACACTGGGTAGGGTTTCGCACGGAGACGCGGAGGCACGGAGAGGGAG
>JBJSXJ010000209.1:0-8343 GCA_046086325.1 Planctomycetota bacterium
TAAATCATGTTCGTCACCCAAACATTAAATAAAACGAGACATCAAACAAAATCATTTTCTCTCTCATCCCCCTCAGTGTCTCCGTGTCTCTGCGCGAAACAATTACCTGAGTCTCCGTGCGAAACAATTACCTGAGTCCCAGTGCGAAACAATGAGCCCGAGTCACCGTGAGAAATCCGACAATCGAAAGGAATCGTGATGGGTATGTGGCCCCGGTTTGATCCGCAGCGGTTGATCATTAAGCCGCTCCAAGAACGCACCCATGATCTCAGTCACAACACGTTATTGCCACTCGACGCGCCCATCGCAGCGCCCGCATCGTCGAATGCTTCGAGCGCACCCGGAGCACTCGATGCTGAATCCTGCCGAGTGCTCGACCTGCTAGGCGAGCGACTGGAGCAGGCACGACGGCGACAGGCAGCACGCCTGCTGCTGATGGGCGCACATGTGATACGAGCTGGCGTGGCGCGACAACTCATCGACATGATGGAGCGAGGGCTCATCTCACACATTGGGATGAACGGCGCGGGGCCGATTCATGATTACGAAATGGCGCGAGTTGGTGCGACTTGTGAAAGTGTCGCGCGTTACATTCGAAGCGGCGAGTTTGGTTTGTGGCGCGAGACCGGGGAGATCAACGATATTGTGCGAGCGGGAGTAGCGGCCGATCAGGGGCTCGGGGAGTCGATCGGTCGAGCGATTTTGGCGAGCGATTTTCCGTATAAAGAAACTAGTGTGCTGGCGGCTGCCGTACGGTTGAATGTACCCGTGACGGTTCACATTGGGATCGGTTACGACATTATCCACGAGCATCCGAATTTTGATGCAGCGGCGTTTGGTGTCGCCAGTTATCGAGATTTTCTAACCGTCTGTCACACCGTAGATCAGTTGGAAGGCGGTGTTTTTCTCTGTTGTGGATCAGCGGTGATGGGCCCGGAGGTCTACCTCAAGGCGCTGTCGATGGCGCGCAACGTCGCTCATCAAGAAGGTCGACGCATTGCGCACTTCACCACCGCCGCGTTCGACTTGATTCCCATTCAGGGTGACTTCCAGGCGGAAGCACCGAAGACGAATCCGCAGTATTACTATCGTCCCTGGAAGACGATTCTGGTTCGTACCGTGGCGGACGGTGGTGAAAGTTTTTATGTGTGTGGGGATCATCGACTGACGATCCCGCGCATGCGCGCGGCCGCGATTCGTGCTGCTATGAGTTAGATTTTTGCCGTTTTAACACACCGCTAGCTCAAGGTGACTTCGGCAGCGCTTCCAGGTAATCAATGAGCGAAGCGAGTTCGTGGATGGAAAGCTCCTTGGCGATTCCCTCAGGCATCAGCGAAATGTTTTGCTTCGTGCGCCGCTCGATGTGATTCACCAACAGCTCTCGTTCAACCCCATCCGCATTGCGAATCGTCACTTTATCTGCTGCTTCGACCACGACAAATCCAGTCACCGTCGTACCATCCTCCATTTCAAAGACGTTGGTCACAAAGCCTTGTGCGAGTGTCTTGCTGGGGATGAGTATCGCTTCGGCTAGATCCTTGCGTTTGTACGTGTTAGCGATCGTGCCGAGGTAGGGACCGCGCGGCGGTTGATCCTTGCGTGTCGTGTGACACTTACCGCAGTTGAGTCGTTCGAAGAGAAGTTCGCCGAGTGCCTTGTCGCCGGTGGTGGCCACCGATTTCTCCACCGCCTCGTCTACCTTCAGCGTGGCAATCTTCGGGCCATTTTTCGGACCCGCATCGAGCTTTAATTCCTGGATCGCGGCAGTGGCAGCCGCGCGTACATCTGCATTCGCACTCAATCGCGCCGCCAGTACCTGGCTGGCATATTCCGCTCTTCCGGCACGAGCAATGGCGCGCAATAAACTGGCCTCAAGCTCTGGAGCTTGCCACTGAGCGGCCAGCCACTTGGCAATTGCCGCTTTCGGCTCGGCAGGTGTCTCCGACTTAGCTGCGACGAGTACCAAGACCGCCTTCGACCAGTCACCAACCTCGCCGGTCTCTTCCGCCCTCTTGGTCAGCAGTTCCCAGTGATTGGACCATGCAGGACTGGCGAACAGGATCTCGCGACCGCGCTTGGCCGAGGGACGTCGAGCGTCATTCAGGTTGAGTGCCGCTTGAGCTTGCAGCAGACCCAAGGCCGCGGGCTGACTTCCATCTCGTGCCAGCACAGTCATCACGTTGATGAGTGTCTCGCCCGAGATACTGGCTGGGCTGTCCGCTGTCAGGCTTTCCGGCTTGAGCGCGTCAGCCGTCATGGCCACCAACAGTTCCACGGCCGCAGCGGAAATCGACTTGCTGTTGCTGCGCGCGAGCTGGGCAGCCAGCGTGGTCCGCAGCGCACGATCTTGCTTCGCCAGCGTCACAAGCATCTGCAGGGCGCCATCGAGCGGGATACGATGACGATCCATTTCACGAGTCAGCAGCGCCGCTTCCGTGGCTGTCGCTTTCCCGAGTGCTGCCTGCAAAACTTCACCAATGCGCTTCGTCTCACTCCAACCCTCGCGCTGATAATACGGCCCTGTGGTATCAGGCCGAGTGCCCCAACTGTCGCCCTTCCACTCGCCCTCGCGAAAATGCAGTCGGCAAAGTGCAGTCAACAGCAAGCTGCGAGTTTCCGCGGTTGTGCTGGTGGCGGTCAGCTGCTCTGCAATCCAGTCAACCACCGCGCTATGATGAATTTGCCGAGCGGCAGATAAAACCGCCGCGAACTTCGGCGTCGTGGGCGACTCGCTGCGCAGGACGGCCAAACAAGCATCCGCGGCCTGCAATTCCACCAGAGCTCGACGTGCCGTATGAGCCACAACCGGATCAGCGTCGATTGCTAAACGCGTGATCTCTGTCGCTGCCGGCGTGGTGCCGATGCGGGAAAGAGCGAAAACGACCGCGTTGCGAATGCGCGGTGATTCACTCGCGACGAACCGCGCGATCGAAGCGACCGGAATGGACGCCCGAGCGGCCTCGTCTTCACGCTTCAGACCCGCAGCGAAATCGGCGATCGCTCGCAGCGCATATTCAGCTAAAACGGGATCAGCAGTCCACTTCAATAGCTGGTCAATTGATTGAGTGGGTGCCGTTAGAGCGAACGTGAATAACCCTGCCACACGACATTCCAGCGAAAGTGCTGAATCGGTCACCACGCTGGAGAGTTGCTGGTGAGCAGTTCCATCGAGTGGCCGATGAATCAGCTCTCGCTGAGCGGCGAGGCGAGCAACATGACTCGGAGATCGCAACTGTTGGACAAGTTCAGCTGTGGAGAGCTTGGTCAAATCTCGGACGGGCGCTGGCTGCCACGTATCACCCGACTCGCGTTTGGGTCGCACGGAGACGAGGAACCCCACCTCCTCGCCTACGTAGGTGAAGCTAGCTCCTTTCCAACTGGCGATTACTAATTGTCCTTGACCATCAACGTCCAAATCGGTGACGCGAGGTACTCGAATGAACTCCGTCTGATCGGCCGTGAATGTCGCTCCACTGGGCTTGAGCTGATGCCGATAAATCCACTCTCGTCCCCAGTCACAGGTGTAGAGTGCTGGGGCGAAACCAGCAGGAAAACCGGGCTCTGACAAAAACAAGCCACCGCATCCAGAGCCGCCACCGTAATCGGCGAGCGGCTTCACTGCCTCCTCATTGAAGTTCATGTAGAGCGATGGGTAGCCGTGATGTTCGCCGCCGCTGAAGTGATGCAGACGAATATCCCAGCCGCCACCATCGTTGGTGTTATCACGGCAGAAGCCGTTCAATAGTGGGTCGATGGAAACTTCGAGTATGTTCCGTGTGCCGCGCGAGAAGACTTCGAGGTTCGTGCCATCGGGTCGCACGCGGACCACTCCGCCACCGCGAAATTGCAACTCTCGTCCGTCGCTACCAGTTGCTTTCATGAAGCCAAAGTCGCCGATGGCAAGGTAAAGCCAACCATCGATTCCCAGCGTAACTCCATTGCTGGTGTGGTCCGCCGGTCGATCTTTGAACCCAAAAGCGAGATCTTTGACGAGGATCTTTTGTTCGTCGGATTGACCATCGCCGTCATGATCGATGAAAGCGCTGAGGTGTGGGGGATGTAAGACATACAGTCGGTCGCGATCCCAGACGAGGCCGCGGGGTGAGTCGACATCGGCTACGAACAGTTGCGACTGATCTGCACGTCCATCCCCATCGACATCTCGCAGTTTGATGATGGAGCCGCGGCGGGGAGCTCGATCGAGCGACCCATTTTTATCAACCGCGACATAAACATCGCCGGAGGGCGTACAGGCAACGAAGGTGGGATAATTGACGGCGGGTGGAGCGGCGAAGAGTCGCGCTTCAAACTGTGGTGGAACTCGCACATCCTTCAGCAACTCTGGCTCGCGTTGCCCCGCTCGTTGCCCCGCTTCGACCGCGACCAACTTCGTCTCCTCACCGAATAGCTGCAGCTCGGAAATACTCCCCCAAGCTCCGGGATGCGCGCCCAGGAAGTTCACCCGTACGGCGCGCACTTGATCGAGCTGGAAGTCATGCGTAACATTCGCTGGTTTATCGTTATCGGCCGCATTGACGACCGTCTGCCAAGGCTGATCGGCAACTTGGCACTCGACCGTATAACGATACTGACCGTTCGGAAACTCCCAATCAATTTTGCAGCCGGTGAGTTTCGTGGGCTTTGGCAGTTCAATCATCAGCCAAGCGGGCTTCATGCCGTTGTCAACGCACCAGCGAGTGGCCGGATTGCCATCGACCGCATGTTTGGCGAAATGATTTTCATTACGTTGTTCGCTGCTGGCAGTTGCCTTGGCGCCCTGAGCTAAATTCACTCGCACCAATTTTGGCTCTGGCTTTTTCAGATAGTCGTCATTGAGCTTATCACACGACCAGAGCAGTCCACGGGTGATCAGATCCAGATATTGCGGGGCACTTACCGTCTCGTTGTGATGACCAAGTGTGGTCCCAAAGACTCGTCCTTTACCGTACTGGTTCGTCCAGACACAGACTTCCTGATTACCCTGTTCGCGGTTCTTGGCAGTTGCCAATGCATGAGCTTTAGGCCACAGCTTTTCGATCCAATAGAGTTCCCCAGCAGGATTCGCCCACGCTGCTCCAAACTGAGACATGATGGGATGTCGAGCATCGGCGTTGAGCACCTCGTGGGGATAGTGGGCCCCGTGCCGTCTAGAGGTCACTCCACAGAACTCGAACCAATCGTTGGTGCCATCGCGGTAGCAATGCATCGCGCAGTGCAAAACGAGTGCCGGTAGGCCTTCACGATGCGGAGTGATAATGCGCTGAGTCCAAGCGTTATCGTTTACATCCGCGAAACATTCATCGTGAATGACGACATCAAATCCCTTGTGCCAGTCTGGCTTCTCGTAGATCGGGATTTTGCTGTTCGTGGAGCTACCGCCTTGATGCACGACCTGCACTTCGACATGAGCGCGTTCTTTTAGGCCCTGAGAGAGCAGCTCTTTTTGAGTGTCATAGTCGTGGCAGCAGCCGCCACAGATGAGGAGTACTTTGAGTGGTCGGGGCGGATCAGCGGCGGGAGCAAGTGCAGCGAAAGTCAGGGAAACAGCAAGGAGAAGTGCGGAAATAAACAGCTTGTTCATTAGGTCTCTCTAGTCGAACGGCACAGGTTTTGGAGCTGGAACGGCACCGCCATTGCTGGGTGGCGGGCCGAGTATTTCGGTAAGGGCATCGCGTAGCTCTTTTTCAAATTGCGGGCCACCACCAACAAATAGCCGGACCACCTTCCCCTCACGATCAATGATGACCGTTTGCGGAATGGCAGTCGCGGAATACTTGGCAGCAACGGCTCCGTCCTGATCCAGGGCCACATTCACTTTGAGTTTATGACGTTCGAGCATGCTGGTTATTTGTCGCGGCTGTTCCTCCAGATTCACAGCGATCAAATCAACCTTGGCATCCTTTGGTAATTCACTCACCACCTTCTCCAGCAGCGGCATTGTTTTCAAACAAGGTCCGCACCAAGTTGCCCAGAAGTCGAGCACGACGATACGACCTTTTTGCTGACTGAGCACGAATTCCTCTTTGCCAGCGAGCATTGGCAATTTGAAATCAGGAGCAGCTTTGCCGACGAGTGGTGAATCGGAGCCGGGCTTACGTGAACCGTCGCCAGAATTCTGTTCACTCAGAACGATCTTGGGGAGAGTGGCAGCGGTCCAGCGCCACTGCGAATACGGCATTTGAGCCACCGCTTGGCCAATCGCCTTCCCGATGAGCAGCTCGTCCACCTCGCGCACATCCACTCGCACTTCACCCAGATAGCGATTCACGCCCGCGATCACGCCCGCCTTCGTTTCCCGTGGCTCGAAGCCCACTCGTACGCCATCGGCACGCAGCGCTTGCACGAGCAGCCCCGTCGGGTTCTGGCCCGGCTTATCGGTGGGCTGTGGAGCCGGTTTTTCGGCTGGCTTTTCGGCTGGTTTCGCGTCGCTGGGTTTACCGTCGCTGGGTTTTGCTTCGCCTGGTTTGGCGCCAGGAGCCACCGATCCCGGTGGCTGGTCGAGCTCATCGGCATGTACCCAGATGATGTGCGAGACGAGCGCCCGCGGTATCTGCTTCGTTTCCACTCGCACTTCCACGGTGAGCTGTTGATCGGTGAGTTGGATCAATCGACCGCGCAGATAGTCTCCATCGACGGAGCGCACGACGTGTGTGGGCGGATTGTCGCGACTCACACGTGGCAGCATCAGTAATCGCTGCCGCTTTACGTTGGTGAGTTTCGGTGGCTTGGCCGTCGCGGTCATTTCCACGGCTTTAATCAGTTCATTGGGTAAGCGATTGGCGGTCGACACGGACGATTGAATCTGCAGTCCCTCATCGTCGATCGTCAATTGATTACAGGGGATGATCTCGCCCGAGCGCAGATGGATGCGATACGCGGCGGGACTGGCGTTGGCTTGGTTTGCAGCAGCGGGAGGTCCGGGTGTCGGCTCTTTGGGAGCGGGTACATTGGGGTTAAGAGGGATTGCGTTGGCCACGACGCGCTGCGCGATGCGCACCATCGCCATTGGGACTGCGGCATTTCCAGCGTCCGCGTTGGGTGTAGCCGCCTGGGGCGTCCCTGGATTAGCCGCTAGGGCTTTTCCGCCATACACGATACGGCCGTTGAAATCGCGCGCGAGTGCCGTTGGTGACTGCGCCGCATCCGCCTGCCAGACCAAGCAACTTGCCGCGGCTGATTCCTGACCGTCCACCAAGCGACCGTGTAGCACTCCCTGATCCCAGCTTAAAACACTGGTTGAAGCAGGGTTCGTTTCAGCAGGTTTTGCCGACGCTTTATCCGCGACAGCCACAGAAACGGTTTGGAGATCAGCCAGTGGCACTTCAATCTCTTGTTCGATACTGGCATGGCGTAAGCGCAGGCGCCCGGCTGTGCTGTTAGCAGGTCGTCCGATCAGCCGAGTGCCATCGTGCAGAAAGAGTTGCAATTCGCTGCCACTGGCCGCCGCGCGCTTCTCCGAGAGAACGATTTGAGAGAACTGATCGAGCGACTCGGTTCGTTCCCCTTTTTCCGTCTTAAACGTAATGCTCTTCTGAGCAGCGTCGAAGCTGATTAATTCGCCGACTTCGAGTTGTCCGTTGGTACGCTGCAAGCGAGGCTTGGTGCTGTCGACCAACTGTGGCACAACGCCGCTCCAAGCCGAAACGCGAATGGAATCGAGTCGCAGATCGCCTTGGTAATTGGTAATGACCAGTTCGCTCGCTTCCGTACGGTTGGGTGCGGGCGGTAGCTGCGCATTGGGGCCCGCGTTATTCGCATTCCGGGCCTGGATAACTGCATTAGCTTGATTGTTCGCCACTCGCGCTTTACCGCCGGGCGCCCGAGCGTGAAGTTTAAATTGCAGGTCAGCCAGAGCCGCCCCACTGCCCGAGAAAACAATGAGTCGCTCTGCCGCTCGATCGTGAAACAGTTGCAGTCGGACACTGCCCGCGCCAGGATTGATTGGCATGAGCGTCCGCACGTCGGCCACGTCGTCATCTTCTCGAATCAGTACCAGTTCTTTTTCCCAGACCTCGAGGCGAAAAGCGGTTCGATCTCGTCGTTCTTTCAAACCACCACCGACAAAAATCGCAAACTCGCCATGCTTCTGCCAGGACAACTCGAGCTCAATGCGTGACTTGGCGGGTAGTTCAAACTCGCTGCGCAGTTGCGCCCCGACGACGTTGGTGGAGGGTGGGCCTTGGTCGGACCACTGCTTCAGCTTCTCCGGGGAGCGTACCCATTCGACAACTTGCTGGGGATTGTTCGCGAGCGGGTCGATACCCTGCTGGCTGTTTTTGGGTTGAGCGGAATACCAGCCCTTCGTACCTTGCGGGCCAATCACAATCACTTCCGCATTCTGAT
>JBJSXJ010000210.1:0-6684 GCA_046086325.1 Planctomycetota bacterium
GCCGGATTCAGGTTTGCCGGATTCAGGTTTGCCTGATTCAGGTTTGCCGGATTCAGGTTTGCCGGATTCAGGTTTTCCGGACTCAGGTTTGCCGGACTCAGGTTTGCCGGACTCAGGTTTTCCGGACTCTGGTTTGCCGGACTCTGGTTTCCCCGACTCTGGTTTCCCCGACTCTGGTTTCCCCGACTCTGGTTTCCCTGACTCTGGTTTGCCTGACTCTGGTTTGCCTGACTCTGGTTTGCCTGACTCTGGTTTGCCTGACTCAGGTTTGCCTGACTCAGGTTTCCCTGACTCTGGTTTTCCCGACTCTGGTTTGCCGGACTCCGGTTTGCCGGACTCCGGTTTTCCCGACTCTGGTTTTCCCGACTCTGGTTTGCCGGACTCTGGTTTGCCGGACTCTGGTTTGCCGGACTCTGGTTTGCCAGACTCTGGTTTGCCGGACTCTGGTTTGCCGGACTCTGGTTTGCCGGACTCTGGTTTGCCGGACTCTGGTTTTCCGGACTCTGGTTTTCCGGATTCAGGTTTTCCGGATTCAGGTTTTCCGGACTCAGGTTTTCCGGACTCAGGTTTGCCGGACTCTGGTTTGCCTGACTCTGGTTTGCCGGATTCTGGTTTGCCGGACTCAGGTTTGCCGGACTCTGGTTTTCCGGATTCAGGTTTTCCGGATTCAGGTTTGCCGGGCTCTGGTTTCTTGGGCTCTGGTTTGCCGGTGGGTGGAGTGATATTCAAAATGACTTCGCGTGATTGGCGAATGTTGGGCTGAATGACACCCTGCTGCGGAATCGATTTGTTGTCTTCCGCGATGGCCACGACGACAACACTGCTTCCGGGCTGCAGCTTCCAATCCTGAGGCCGAAAGGTCGTCGATGGGACGATCGGTCCGACCACTGCCTGGTTCCCCCTGACCCCGCCAGGATTCGACTCATCGTTTCCACGCACTGCGGTATCCAGCAGCGGGAGCTGAAACAGCGGAGCACCGTTGAGCGTGCCGCGCAAGGTGAGTCGTTTCAGGCCGTAATCGGGATCCAGCGCCCGCACTTCGATCGGCTGGCTACCATCGGCAGGCACATCGGCTCGACCAGCACTGGGCACCAGTATTTCCACCTCGGGTGCCAAGTCGGGAATGATGTCAATCCGATGCACGATCGGTGCCGTGCTGAGCTGTTCGTCGAGCGTTTTGAAGCGAATTTGATAGGAACGGTTTTTCGGCTGCTGTCGGTCGGTCAACCACTGCAGAAGAAATGACTGTCGCGCCTCGCGCGGTCCCGTCGCCCCGCCCGTCGCAGTCAAATTGCCCGTCGCAGTCGCCCCACCCGTCGCAGTCGCCCCGCCCGTCGCCGACTCTGTTCCGCTCGTGGCGGTGTCCGGCGAGTGGTTTTCGGCGGCGTTGTGATCGATCTGAAAATGCAGATTGCTGGGCGGCGACTGCGGTGCATCCGGATCAAATTCGATCCAGGCTGATTGAATCGGGAGGTTTGCTTTCACGAACACGGTAGCTCGCGTGCCCTCGGGGGCGCGCATATCGCCCGTGCCCGTAATCACCTGTTTCGGTCTGTTCAGGTAGCTCGGAAAATCCAGTTCCACCCGAGTGACGGTGATGAGGGGAGCGGCTTTGAGCCGCAGCTGAAAGGATTCGGATTGAGCGTCACCGGCGACAATCCGGTAACGCAGATCTTGCTGCATACCATCGGAGTCGGGAGGAAGGCGAGCTTCCATCCGCACCAAACCTTCGCTGTTTGTGAGTGGCACGAGGCGATCGAGCGTTTGCCCATCGGCGGTGGAATAGAGGATATGTGCGGTCTGATCGGATCGCAGACCACGGATGCGAGCGGAAATGACTGCCGCTTGGCCCTGGAATACCTCGGCATTCCCCGGCTCAATCTCCTCAATTTGTACTCGCGATGGCCGTGCGAGTTGAGACCAAGGCGCGAGCACTCGTCGTACCGATTTCCACGGATCCTTAGGAGACAACATTTGATAGGCGGCACAGACAGCCAGGACGGCGGCGAAGATGTAGCCCCAGCGCAGCGGCCGCGAGTGATCCAGAGTGGCTTCGATGGGGAGCTGAGCGACATCGGCCGCTGCTCGCTCTTCAATCGCTCGAAACACCGCCTCCGGGACCTGCCGTCGGTCGTCGCGCAGCAACAGGAAATTCACCAGGCTGTTTTTCAGAGTGGGTTCGCTGCGTTCGAGTAGCCAAGCTGCATAGGTGGGATTGATGCGGTGCAGGATCAGCGGCGAAAGCACTCGCAGCGCATAACCACCGGCACCCACGACGAGCGTACCGAGTGCCAGCCAGCGACTCTTCGTTCCCAGCTCGTAAACCCAATGATCGACGAAGGCGATGGTGAGCAGAAACAGAGCGATACCGACCAGAAGCGTCAGCAGGCCGCTGATCAGATCGATCCATTGCACTTGTCGCCGAGCACGCTGGATCTGCCGATCAATCAGCCGCTGGGACTCGGTCGAGTCTGGTGCGGGCAAAGGTAAGCGAGCAGTAGTGCTAGTCATAATGCTGTCAGTATATCAACAAGCGACCGAGAAACCTGCCGCCAATTTCCATCGTTTGTCGGAATCAATTGACGTTCCCGCAGCGGGCTGCTAGTTTGCCCAACTCGTGACTCGCTCCCGCCCCATTTTTGCCAGCCACGTTGTTCATCATTCCCATTTTTGCCAGTTAGGGTGTCGCTGTTTCCATGAATCGCCAGCCTGTCGACCACGTCTATCTCCATCCCGAGGACAACATCTGCGTAGCCGCTCGGAATCTCGATTCCGGCACGAAGATCATCGTAGCTGGACAATCGGTGATGCTTGCGGAACCGGTGAAGTTGGGGCACAAGATCGCTATTCGGCCCATTGCCAAGGGCGACAAAGTGCTCAAATACGGCCAGGTGATCGGCATGGCCACGACCTCCATTGGCCCCGGGCAATGGGTTCACAGCCATAATCTGACCAACGGCGACTTCACGCGGGATCCGGCGAGTGCCACGGCGACGCCACCGCCGCCGGCGGCCATCCAAGGTCGCACCTTCCAGGGTTATCGGCGCGCCAGTGGCAAAGCCGGTACTCGGAATTATCTGGCCATCATTTCAACCGTAAACTGCTCCGCTTCGGTCGCTAAATATGTCGCTGAGCGGTTCGACGAGTCGCTGCTGCGCGACTACCCGAACATCGACGGCGTGCTGGCCCTATCGCACGAAAGTGGTTGCGGAATTCAGTTTAACGGCCTGCAGCATCAGGTACTCAATCGAGTCATGGGGGGGATGGCACGGCATCCCAACATCGGCGGTTACTTGCTCGTCGGACTGGGCTGCGAACAGACTACCCTCGGCCATTTAATGCGAGAACAAAACCTCGTCCAAATCGACGGCACGTCGGGTAATCGTCAAGGTCCACCTATCTTCTCCATGCAGGACATGGGCGGAACTCAGAAGACCGTCGAGGCCGCGGTTCGCCAAATTGCGGAAATGCTCCCGCGAGTGAATGACGTGCGGCGCGAGTCGATACCCGCCAGCGAAATCATCCTTGGCACAAACTGCGGCGGCTCCGACGGCAATTCCGGTGTCACCTGCAATCCCGCTCTGGGCGTCGCCTCCGACCTGCTCGTCGCGTGCGGTGGCACGTCGATCCTGGCAGAGACCACCGAGATTTACGGTGCCGAGCACCTGCTGACTCGCCGCGCTCGCTCCGTCTCCGTAGCCGACAAACTTCTCGAACGCATTCAGTGGTGGCTCTGGTACACCGGCGTCTTTGGCTGCGAGATCGATAACAATCCATCGGTTGGTAACAAAGAGGGCGGACTGACGACGATCGCGGAAAAGTCCCTGGGCGCCGTCGCCAAAGCAGGCTCCACCGCTCTGGAAGATGTCTACCAATATGCTGAACCCGTCACCGCGAAAGGCATGGTCGTGATGGACACTCCAGGGTTCGACCCGGTTAGTGTCACGGGAATTGTGGCTGGCGGAGCAAATGTGATTGTCTTCACGACCGGTCGCGGTAGCTGTTTTGGTTGCAAGCCGGTGCCTTCGATTAAGGTCGCCAGCAACACGCCCATGTATCAGCGCATGATCGACGACATGGACCTCAACGCCGGTGACATCCTCGCGGGGCGCTCAGTCGACGACGTGGGCCGCGAGATTTTCGAAGAGATCCTGGCGGTAGCCAGTGGCAAGAAGACGAAGAGTGAACTGCATGGGATCGGCGAAGAGGAATTTGTGCCTTGGCCGATTGGTCCCACGTTGTAAGTGGCGATTCAGCGGACCGTGAAAAAGCGGGAGGAGCGGTCGAGTGCGGAGAGGAGGTGTCGGGCGACCGAATAGTGGCCGCCGCTGTACCAGACAATTTCCGGCTTACCAAACGATTCCCACAGCGATTCCGTGCAGGCCTTGGGAATCACCTCATCGGCGGTGGCGTTGAGCAGCAGGATGCGGCGCCCCTGAACGTTTTCTCCGTAGCGCACCGGATCGATCGACTGCAATCGTTTCAAAAACTCCTCGCGCGACCCGCCAGTGGCGAGCCAGCCTTTGCGTACGTCGCTGAGCTCTTTGGATTCCCAGGCGATGCGACCGATGTCGCCGCCCGCCAGCAGCAGACAAACATTCTGCAAACGCGGCTCGGCCGTCGCCGCCAACGCTCCCGTGATGCCTCCCAAACTAATACCAAATATTCCCAATTGCTGAGCGTCGATTTCCGGGCGAGTGGCCAGCCAGGCGGTGGCTTGGCGAATATCCAGCACCGCTTGTGTCATACCTTCGACGGTCTCCTGAGGATCTTTGGAGATCATGCGCCGCGACGAATTTGGATCGCGTCGTTCACCGTAATAGGGCATCTTGAGAAACAGCGCTGCCACACCGTGCTGGGCCAGTGAGTTAGCGAAGAGTCGTGCCAGGGGAAAGTCACCTCCGAGGATATGCAGCACGATGACGCCGGGTACCCGTCCTTCCCGTTTGGGATAAAAATATTCGCAGTGCACCGTATTGTTCCGTTCCACCGCTGTCTGCACGGGCGACGGGAAGCGAATGTGCGAGATCCCGATGCGCTCCGACACCGCCGGTAACAACTCTTCTTCATAGTCAAAGCGGTGTGCGGGAAGCTGAAATCGCGGCGCCACTTTGTGCTCTAGCTGCGGCACCTCATACTGCACCTCCCCGCGCCGAATCGTGGCGGCCGCCGCTGTTTCGGCTGCCATTCCCCACTGGCCGCTAACCAGCATCAGCAGCGCGGTAACAAACAGCGGCCAGCAGGTGCTCAGGCCAGACCAGCGGTGCTGGCTTACCAGACTGCGATATCGGTCAGGAAACGGTGACTTCGACGTGACCAGAGCAGCAGAAGATAAAAAGTGATTCATGGCTGATGTTATTGGCTCTCAACAAGGTCACAAACTCGTGCCATGATCTTTCTGGCCGAACGTTCGTGAATATCCAGGGACGTAGCAATTTCGACGTAGGTTAGACCTTCGCAGCGCAGCTCCAACACATGGCGATGCAGGTCGGGCAATTGCTGGTTTAGATCATGCCAAACTTCACGAGCGGATGCCATGGCTGTGGGTTCCGATTGTCGCTGATCCGCCACATCGACCACCACCGGCCACCGCTGATCTCCCACTCCTTTCTTTGCTTCCCGTCGAAAATCGCGCTTCCCACAAAGCATATTCCGGCGGACCTCGTCCGTCACCTTGTTCCTGGCAATCGCCTGCAAATGACGAATCAAATCCCATTCCGTAGAAAAACAGGGCACCTCCTCAATCCGCCGAAAAAACGAAGCCCAAGCACTTTGCATGAAGTCGCTGGAATCAAATCGAGTTCTCAGGCCGGAATTCAATTTGCGTCGGATGCAACGCAACACTGCCAATTCCACCTGCCCATACAGCTCCGCGACCGCTCGCTCATCACCATGCCGCATGCGATCCACAAGGTCGGGGAATCTCAAATCAATATCATTCATTGCTGCTCACCATAAAAAAACAAAAGAAAGATGACTAGAAATAAGCAGAGAAGATTTGCCCCTAATTTCTATTCGCTGCAGAGCGCCAAATATTAGGAAGTCTGAGTAGTTTTTTTTCGAAAAAACGTAAAAAAAGGGCAAATTAAGCCAGAATTTTTCGAGAGGCTTTAATGAGAGTGCTGGAGCGGCGCGGGATCCCTCATAAATGTCCAAGCGCGCTGGGCATATTTGATCCATCCGAGTTTCTGTGGAGCTCGCTCGCCGGAATAGGTCCATCCGGGATTACCGCGGGTTGACCGCCGGTGTGTCCTGGTTCACCGGCATTTGGAAATTCGCGGGCCAGAAGCTAGCGAATTGGTGAGGGCATCGTGCCATTCGGATCGCGGCTTCGTGCCGCGAAGGTTTAGCGCTTTGGTGCCAATCCCGAAGTGGGAAGTGCAGCAGTCCACGAGTTGGTGCACTGCCGCGACTTCGGTCTTGGCCCCAGAGTCGGCGCTCGAGTTGCGTCTTCGCAGAGCCCGACTGCGTTTTTTCCCAGAGGCAAAAGTCTACACTGCCACCGTGGGCCGAGCATCTGAACGCTTGGAACACCTTCGCCAGGCCTCCAAAAATCCTGTGGCGACAGCCACACTGAGTCGTTGCTCGACATGGACCCACAGAAAACCCGGAAGGACCAGAGTTATCCATGCGGCTGCATCGCGGACCAGGCTGCGGTGAGCTCGCGCAGAGCCCAGTCTGGAT
>JBJSXJ010000211.1:0-5996 GCA_046086325.1 Planctomycetota bacterium
GTCGAAATGTTTGGATCGGCAGCGAAGTTTTTGTGAAAAAACCAGAAATCAGCTGAGGGGGGAGGGCACGGAGGGGACGGAGACACGGATTTGTTTCGCGCAGAGACACGGAGGGGACGGAGACACGGGTGGGTTTCGCACGGAGACACGAAGACACAGAGCAGGAAGGGATTGTTTTTCAGTTTTCAGTTTTCAGTTTTCAGTTTTCAGTTTTCAGTCATAAAATTCTGCCTTAAAACCTCCGTGTCTCCGTGTCTCCGTGCGAAACAAACCCGTGTCTCTGTGCGAAACAAACCCGTGTCTCTGTGCGAAACAAACACGTGTCCCCGTGCGCAACCAACCCGTGTCGCCTACTTGCTTTGCAGTAGAGTGAACGGGGAGTCGACGAGCGCGCGGCGGTCCTCGATCTGGGACGAACCGGCTTGGCCAGCGGGGCTCTTGGTATCGCGTGCCAGATGCGGAAGGCCCTCGTCGTCCAGGTTGGCAACGACGGTATCCCAGGCCACCAAGCCTTGTTTGTTGAGTCGCAAGCGGAGGAGCCAGCCCACTCGCTCTGGTCCTTCACCAAAGCCATCGAAGACGAAATTGCCGAGACTGTAGGCGATCAGCTTGCCCTTGTAATACTCGACTTCCTGGGTGACATGGGGATGCGCACCGACCACGACGTCTGCTCCCGCGTCGATCATGATCCGCGCCAATTGTTTTTGCCGAGCGCTGGCGGGTTCTTGCTCCCACCCCCAGTGCATGTAGGGAATGACGAGGTCGGCGTGGTGACGAGTGCGAGCGGCACGAATGTCGGCCACCACCTGTTCGTCCACGCTCCATGCCACTCCGGGCCAATCCGGCCCCGCTTCAAACGAGCGTGGTTTGAATTCGTTGTAGCCCAGCAGCGCGATACGCAGGCCGTGAACGTTGAGCAGGTAGGGCAGACGAGCCTGACTGCAGTCTCGTCCGCCACCAAAATGAGCAATCTTGTGCTCGGCCATCAATTCCAACTGCTCCAGAAAGGCCGCATGTCCGAAATCGCCACTGTGATTATTGGCGAGCGACACGATACCGATATGCCGCTTGAGCACTGGCAGCACGGACGGGCGAGCACGAAACGCGAACGGTTTCTTGACCTCTTCCCCCTTCGTCGCCACCACGCATTCCAAATTCCCGATCGTGGCCTGAGCCGCCTTGAATACCGACGCGAACTCCTGAAATGGATCCACACCACGAGCGATGGCTGCACCCGGAAGATCGTCGAGCATGATGTCGCCGGCATAGATCAACTGCACGTCGTCCGCCGTCGCGGCCACCGGGTCGAGCACCTCCGGTGCCACCGACTGCTTCTCATCCGCTTCGATCGCTTCCGGCTTACCGAGCAGCTTAATGCGAATCTTGCGGTAGTAAGCCTCCGCTGGTGCTCCTCCATGAATCTGCAGTCCGATCACTCCGCGAGCGGCAATGGCGGGATCCGCTTCCGTGTAATTCACGGTTTGCACTCCATTCACCCAGATCTCCACACGCGGTCCGACACAGCGGATGACCAGGTTGTTCCAGCTGTGAGGGCGAGCGGCACGACTCATCGTTTCCGCATCCGCCTCCACCAAAAACTTGTTGCGACGCGATTCGTCGTAGAGAAATCCCCAGATGGGCCGATCTTTCATGATGCCCATGTCGCACTGATAGCCACTCACTTCGTGATGGTTCGGCACCCGCTCGCTACGAAATTGAATCCCTGCGTTTTGTCCTTCGCCGCGTAAGCGTGCTTCCAGCCGCAATTCAAAATCACCATACCGCTTCTTCGTGCAGAGGAACTCATTGCGCGGAATCGGACTGTTCAGCGTCCCCGCCACAATCGCTCCCTCTTCCACGCGGAACGATTTCAGGCTTCCCTCCCAGCCCTCCAGTGACTTGCCATCAAAGATCGACGTGAATCCCGGCTCCACCACAAAGTCATCCGCTGCCGCCAGCGGCGTCCAGATCGCAGTGCATAAAAGCGAAAACACCATTAACTGTATGCGCATGGAAAGTTAACCTCGGTCAAAACATGGTTCGTGATCGATGACGCCCAGGAACAGAATAGAATCGCCTAACTAGGTTCCCGTCGGACAGGAATTGTAACGCCACGAAAGTCCCGCTGTCACGCGTCGGAACGTACCACTGCCCAAGCTGGCGGTTAGTCCGGCGTCGAGGCGATGTGGGCAGCGGATTGCACCAACGACTCAATCGCGCGCTCCGTGCGACGCCGAAAAACTCGAGTCAGCCAGGGGCCCAGTAGGAGCCACGGTAATGTGGTGAGGAGCGGTGCTAAGAGCGGTATGAAAAGGTTGGCGGGGCGCCGAGCAAGCTCTCCATTACCCCCCAGAATCGAAACACCCCACAGAATCAAACCGAACACCAGCGCTAGACTGGCCCCGAGGGCCAGGGGAAAGAAGGTCGCGAAGCGGCCCAGACGCACCACACCTCCGAGCTCCGCTTGAAGCTCAATCTTGTCTCCGGCCATCGACACGCGGGCCACCGAAACACCCCGAATTGCATTCTCCCGCGAGGAACGGAGCCCCGGTCCGCGCGCCACAAATCCCCGGTCGTCAACCGCGTCGATCCCAAATTCATTCGCCAAGAGCGCCTCGCGAATGATGCGTAACGCCTCACGCCCCGAGCCGCGGCAGACAATCTCGTAACGGTAGTGCATGGTGGCAGCCAAAGCTGGTAGTCCCTGTTGGTATCAGTTGCATCCATCCAGTGGTGGTGGCATACTTGCTAGCCACAACTCGCCATACGAGGGATGGCCAGTGCTTGTGAACAACGAGCCCCAGTTAACTTACCGGAGTCATCATGCCAAACAAACCGACTGTCGATATGCCCATGAGTGTGAAGCGTCAAGGCGTAAGTGAGATCCTTATCTCGGCACCTCCCGGCACGACGTTCCCCGACGCGACGACCGTGGAATCGGTGCAGGATTTTACGAACGGAATTAGCTTCACTCACGATGCAAACATCATCGCGAACGGCAAAAAACTCCAGGTGACGTTAACCTCCAATGCTCAAGGTGGACTGGCTCCCGGTGGCCATGCTCCGATCGGTATGCTCGCCGCCGATCAAGCGCTGGAAGGTGCCGCCGATCCGCTCGACCGCGGACTCGCTTTAGCTGGCGCCTCGCCCACCGGCACCCTCTCCATTGAACTGGGCGGCACCGGACCAACCATCGACCCTTCCTGCAGCTCGCCGCCATTTACCTACTCCAACTAACCCCATGTCTTACTGCGTCGCGCGATCGATGTCCCGCGCCTGCTCTTGATAATCCCGATTCAGTGGTGATCGTCGTACCGCCTCCGCGATCATCTCTTTCGCTTGTTGCCGATAGAGATCCGCTGGTGGGCCAGCGGCGAGCTGGCTGAGTGCTTGCAATGTCTGCGCCTGTAGCGCATACAACTGCACCACCTCCGGCACGCGATTCAAAGCGTTCCCCAGCGCACTGCGACTGCTCTGCAGCAACGTCTCGGCCTCCGCTTGCTGCGCCGGATCGCGCCGCAGTTCGCCGGCCAGCGTCAAGCGTGCATCGGCTAGCGGAACTTGATAAAGCACAATCCGGTTATGCTCTTTGGTAAGCATTTCCCAAGATTGAATGGAAAGCCGCAAATTCGTCAGCGCTTCCACCTGTCGCATCTGATGCGCGAGCCAGAATTTGGCCTGAGCCAATCGCAGCAGCGCGCGAAGATGCAGGTGATCCCGATCAACCAGCGTTCCATCCGGATCCAACGCATCGGCACCGCGAGCCGCGATGTCGTGGCCGCGAGTCGCCTCTTCGACATCCCCTTCTTGCTCCGCCAGCGCCGCCAGTTGCGAATGGATCAAACAGAGTACGAACTTATCCAGCACCTGGCCGTAGCGCGTTGCCGCCCCATCTTTCGCGGTAGTAATTTCGGTGTAGTAATCGCGAGCCAGTACCAGATCTTCGCGGGCGCCGGAGTGCTCCCGCAAGGCCAGCCGTAGCGTTCCGCGCCCCAATAAAGCTCGCCCCAGAACACCGGGCACATAAAACTTTGGCAATCGCGTGGCGGTATCACCGAACACCTCGCGCGACTCAGGTTTTAAACGAGCCGCCTCGGGGGACGGACGCTGCTGGTTTTGCAGCCATTCCCGACTGCCGTCGATCGACCGCGATAAGGTCTCGATCGCTTCCGTAATCTCTCCCGCATCGCCTTGTACCAGCGCGAGCGTCTCCAATGTTGCCAAGTAATGCCGGCGTAAGTCACGTCGCCGCTCATCATCAATTAGATTCACAATTTGATCGTGAGTCCGCAGCGCATCGTTCAGCCGCTCGGCGGCCTTCGTCAGGTTTCCCTGGCGGCGCATACCGAGGGCTTCCACATGCTGCACCAAGATCTTGCGTAGTGATAAATCCAGATCCTGGGGAGCGAATTGCTGCAGAAACTGAGCGGCTTGGGCAGCGTCTTCAATCGCCTTCGTCCGCTTTGCCATGACATCCGGCGATTCCATGATTTCAACGGGAGTTACCTCCACCAGATCGATCGCTCCCAACATCAACTTGCGTGCTTGATCAAAATTATTCTGAGTCTGAAGCTGTTGTTTATTAAGCTGATAAGCGGCCGCCGCCAGGATCAAGGCCAGCAGCGCCAGCGCGGCAACCGCAGTCCGCACGACTCCCCGATGAGCCCGCCCCCAGCGAGCCGCCCTTTCCACAGCAGAATCGGGCAGCGCCGCTACCGGCTCGTCCGCCAACCACGCTTCAATCTCTTGCCGCAGCAGCGTGGCACTGGCGTAGCGCTGGGCTGGCTCCAGCGCCATCGCTCGATCACAAACTGCGCTGAGTGCTGCGGGGACCCAAGGCTGGCGGTGACCGGCACTAACCAACTCGTGCTTCGCCGCTTTCAACCGCGTCGCCTCCTCATTGGGAGCTTCATAGGGAGCCTTACCGACCAACAGAAAATAGAGCGTGGCCCCCAGGCAGAAAACATCCGTATGAATTCCAAAGCCCGAAACCAATCCCTGCGCCTGCTCTGGACTCATATAGGGCGGCGTGCCGATGTACCCACCCTCCATCGTCGCATCCACCGCACTCTCGCCATGCGCAGTGGATCGAGCTTCCAGTGCCGGTGCGATGGTGCTCTCCTCGGGCGCACCAGTCGGTATCAGACCAGCTTTCGCCAAGCCCCAATCGACTACCCAGGCGTCACCGAATTGCCCGAGCATAATATTGTCCGGTTTCAAATCCCGATGCAGCACTCCACGACTATGCGCATAGGCGACCGCATTGCAGGCCGTGATGAAGTGGCTCAAATATTTGCGCAAATATTTCTCATAAGCGATCCGGCTAATCGCTCCCCCGCCCGTCGCCCCCAGACCATCCGGAAATCCAATTCGCAGTTCCTGCTTGATGGCGCTGGCCAGGGTCTTGCCTTCGATGAGTCGCATCGCATAGAAGGGCTGCTCGCTGCCGAACTTCCCAATCCCATACACCGGCACAATGCCAGGATGTTCCAAACCGCTAATAATCTTGGCTTCTTGTACCAGCCGCTGCTGCAGCCCCTGGTCCTCGGCTAGATCCGTACGCAACTCTTTGATGGCCACGTCGCGTTTGAGTCGCAGGTCGCGGGCCAGCCAGACGATGCCCTGCCCTCCTTGCCCCAGTTTGCCCCGAATTTCAAACGTGGTGAGCAATTGCCGCTGATTCGCGAGCAGTAAATCCGCTGGGACCAAACCCTCGTGCTGCTGTCGCGTCGCTCGAGAATCAACGCGAGTTTCATATACGTCTTCGCCCTCTTGCCGACTGTTGGGATCGGTATCCGAACGCGGGCGCAGCGGATCAGCACCGGTCGACGGACGTGAACGGGAATCGCTGAGTTGGCTCTGCTGAAACTCCGAGTCACGCTCGGAGGGTAAGCTGTCCGCCGAATTGTCATGGCTGGCAGCCCGCTCCGCATACATCGCCCGCTCGATTTGCTCCACCTGCTCCACCGTCAACTGCCGACGTTCAACCAGCCACT
>JBJSXJ010000212.1:0-12147 GCA_046086325.1 Planctomycetota bacterium
CCGTGGCGGTCGTGCCGATTCAAACAGAATTGGGACTCAGCAAACGCCAGATGAGTTACGTGCTCATGGCCTTCACCTTAGCTTATGGGCTGTTTGAACTTCCCACCGGACACTGGGGCGACCGCTTTGGTTCTCGCCGCATTCTCACTCGCATTGTGCTCTGGTGGTCCATCTTCACCGCTCTTACAGCCGCCTGCGTCGGACTACGCTCGCTCGTGATCGTGCGATTTCTCTTCGGGGCGGGGGAAGCAGGAGCCTACCCGAATGCCGCTCGTGTGATCTCACGCTGGTTTCCACGTTCCGAGCGCGGTCGAGTACAGGGCTTTTTTCAAGCCGCCTCGCTACTGGGCGGAGCACTCGCGCCGGCGATCGCGGCCTATTTAATCGTCGCTTTTGGCTGGCGACTGCCGTTTCTGATTTTCGGTGCCGTGGGAGTGATTTGGGCGATCGCGTTTTATGCGTGGTTTCGCGATGAACCGACCGACCATCCCAGCGTGAACGAGGCCGAGGCACAGTTGCTGGAGGAATGTCGTGAGGTATCTCATGACGAGCAACAGCGACTGCCGATTAGCGAGATACTTACGCATCCCACCATTTGGCTTCTTGGACTCCTCACGACCTGCTCGGCTTTTAATACCTACTTTTATTTCTCCTGGTATCCGACCTACCTCAAAGAAGCTCGACTCGTAGCTCCCGAGACCGCCGGCGTGCTGGCCAGCGTCGTGCTCTTCGGCGGCATGGTGGGGACACTCGTTGGTGGAGTGCTCGTCGATTACGTAGTGCACCGCGGCGGCGATGCCGTGTTCGCTCGCAGAATGATCGCCAGCGGCTCCTATCTCCTCGCAGCGATTCTGCTCGTTTCCTCGCTAAGCTTCGACAGTCCCTGGATCGCGGCACTGTTCAGCTCAGGTTCCGTGCTCGCTCTGTACATCCAGCAGACCGTTTGGTGGTCCGCTGCCACGCAAGTATCCGGCCGTTACCTGGGTGCTCTATTTGGACTCATGAACGGTCTCGGTACCTTTGGAGCGATGGGATCTCAAGGCTTTGTCGGCTTCTTTGCCGATTGGCGTAAGAGCCAAGGCTTGGAAGGTCGCGAGCAGTGGGATCCGATTTTCTATGTTTACGCGGGCGCACTGCTGTGCGGCACAATCATCTGGTGGTTCATCAATCCAACCGCTGTGGTTGGTGGCGAGCGTCAGCGAGAGGTGGATTGAGACGAGCCCCGCAGCTCGGCATATCCCATCGGTTCATGCATCGTGCCGAGCTTTTTATCTTGGAAGCTGGCAAAGGTCACCACTTCATCGACCGCCGCCAGATCGCCATCATAGTCACGAATCTGGTCGATCATTTGTCCCAATTGTCCTGCTGCGGGCCCACTTTCACGCACGCGTCCCAACGTAAGATGAGCTTGAAAACGGCGAACTTCGCGCGGGAACCGCAGTTTCGTCAGCCCCACATCGATCGACTCTTGTAATTGCCGCAATTCCTCTTCGCCTTGATCGACTCCGATCCAAATGGTCCTCGGAGCAGCCGTGGTGGGAAAAGCGCCACAGCCACGAAAAACAATCTCAAAGGGCTCAAAGCCCCGCGCCGCTTCCTCGACAATTCGACAAACCGCCGGCACATCGCTGTCCGGTACATTCCCCAGGAACTTCAGCGTGAGATGCATCTGCTCGGGCTTCACCCAAGTCACTTTCGCAGCGGCTTGTTTGAGCTCCTTGATGAGTGCCGTAGCGCGCGCTTTGACACTCCCCGGAATCTCGATCGCCACAAACGTTCGAATCGACGCCATGAATCCTGATCCCCTCTCGCTAGGCCGGCTGTAAACGCTGCCTAGAACGCCAGCATGCGTCGATAAGCTTCCATGCGTAAATCAATGTCGCGACGGTCGATTTGCTTGAGTCGTTCGAGGCTGAAATCTTCTACGTTAAAGCTCGCCACCAAAATTCCATGAGCCAAAGCCTCTTTTAGCGTTTGAGCGCTGAAGTCATCCCGAGCGGCCAGGTAGCCCATTAAACCGCCAGCAAAACTGTCGCCCGCACCGGTCGGATCCACCACCTGCCCCGTCGGATAGGCAGGCAGCACATAAGTTTCGTGGTCGGCAAAGAACATCGCTCCATGTTCGCCTTTTTTGATCACGACAAAGCGGGGCCCCATTTGGCAAATGCGATGTCCGGCACGGACGAGATTCTCGTCATCCGTCAGCAGCTTCGCTTCGCTGTCGTTGAGCACCAGGCCATCGATCCGCTGGAACAGCTGCAGAACTTCATCGCGCTGCTCGCGAATCCACAAATCCATCGTGTCCGCAACCACCAGACGTGGTCCCGTGCATTGTTCGAGTGTCTTGAGCTGCACACCCGGCGAAGCGTTCGCCAGAAACACATATTTACTCTGACGCTGCGATTCGGTGAGCACCGGCTGAAAGGTGCCCAAGACGTTCAAATGCACTTCCAGCGTCTCGCGATCATTCATGTTCGACAGGTATTTACCGGTCCAGCGAAAGGTGCCCTGGTCAGGAATCACCTGCAAACCTGCGGTATCAATTCCGCGCTGGTTCAGCAGCTGAGTATGTTCGGCCGGCCAATCGGCTCCCACCACGCCGACCAAACTGACCGGGGAAAAATAACTGGCCGCATAAGAAAAATAGACCGCCGAACCGCCGAGCACATTCTCGCGTGATGCAGTCGGAGTGTGCACACTATCAAACGCCAAGGATCCCACAACCAACAGCGACATCGACGCCTCGTTTCCTCGAATTAGACTTACAACCGCTGACCCCAAACCCGATTGAGTTCCCGATTATCGACCATTCTCCCCGGCATACAAGCCACGATGTACAATCGGCACCATGAATCGAACCAAATATTTTTCCGTGATGGCTGGCATCGCAGCGACTCTTCTGGGCAGCCTGCTGTTCCTGCCGCTTCTCGCCGCCAAAGCGGCCGATAAGCCGCTTCGTTTTCAAGCCGCGATGATGAACGGCTCGCGCATCAGCGGGCGCGTCTTCAGCATCAATCCGCTGGCTGGTCAGTCCGGCTGGCAACTCGATCAACAGGATCTGAACGACCCCGCCAATCGCCTGCGCTGGCTACGTGACCGCCAACTGCTGCCTAGCTCTCCCCCGCTGGCCTTCGTCGAACTGGCCACCGGTGATCGGCTCACGGGACAAGTCTTGCGCTATGTCGATGGCTCGCAGCAGCCCTTCGATCCAGAACCCGCTTATTTTGTTGTGCAACCCGACAGTCCGCTGGCTCCACCCTCCCCCGCCCGCGAATCGTCCATTCGAGTGGTCGCGAGATTTGTTAAACGGATCGTGTGGCAACGGCGCGAGAGCGAGCAACTGAAACCGAGCACGGCCTTTTTTCGCGATGGACGCACTTTGACCTATCGCGCCATTCGATTCGGTCCCACCGGTCTGCAACTGCTCACCAGCGATGGACAGCGGAAAGCGGAATACAGCGAGCTGGCCGAATTGCATCTACCCAGTGTTGACACTTGGGACGTGATGCTGGACGAACTCGCAGGCCTCTGTCCATCCGGTATCGGACAGCTCCTGCAACTGGAAACAACCGATGGCACTCTCGTCACTACCTCGCGCGAGCGACTGCGTTTGCACGCTCCCGGTGGCAATCAAGACTTCGCGCGATTCTCGCATGGCCTCCACCCCGCTTGGTCGCTCGATGCGATTTGGTTGCCACAGTCGATTGTGTGGATGACTCGAGCTTGGGCCGCCAATGAAATTCCGCTGTCACGTCTCACCCCCACCACCAGTCGCCATCAAGGCTGGCTCGCTCCATCGGGAACGCCCTATCAGGTCAATCGGAATGTGCAGTCAAGTATTCTGCGGAGCGGCGGCCAAGATCATGGCTGGGGCTTCGGCGTACAGGCGACCAGTAGTTTGACGTTTCAACTGCCACCGAGTGTGATCCTGTTCCAAACCGGAGTGGGTCTGGATCGACTTGTCGGTCGCGGTGGCTGCGTGCGGGCGCTCGTCAAAACCGAGAGCGATGCGAAGCCGCGCTTTGACAGCGGCTATTTAGTGGGTTCACAAATCGTTTCGCAAACGGGTGCGATACCGCTGAATCCGACAGGCAAAGGTGAGAAACTCATTCTCGAAGTCGATGCCGCGCACGAAGGTCGTCCCAGCGGTGCCGATCCGTTCGACATTCGTGATCTGGTCGACTGGATCGATCCCCTAGTGACGCTCGATCAGCCCCGTTTGTGGCCCGAGTTGAGTGCTCGATTGCCGCGCCACCTGCCGGCTTGGCAAGGCTGGCAGTTCGCGCTGCAACCTCCGCCAGCACCCACCGCAGCGGACGAAACACTCGCCATCACATTCGCCTGGGATGAACTGGCCAGTTCACCCGGTCGATTTCTGCCCTGCCTCCAATTATCGAACGAGCGAGCGATTGAGATCGAACGGGAGTTGAGTGTCGCGGCAGGCGATACGTGGCTGGTGGCTGCTCTGCACCAACTGGCTGCGGGGAATCCCCAGAACAAAGTGGAAGTGCTGATCGACAATGAAGTCGTGGCGGAGGGGATGATCGCCGTTCGCAATACGTCCGTCCGTGATCCAGCGCCAGTCGCGGTATTTTTGGAGCCCTACCGCGGTCGCACCGTGCGGCTCAAAGTCCGAGCGCTGGTGAGTCGCCCGCCCGGTTCCAATCCCGCCATTCCCACGGCTCCAATCTGGTGGCGACTCTCGCGTAACGCGGCACAGTTGCCAAACCTATTTCAAATTGCCGAGGATCAAGGTCAGCTACTCGCGCTGGATGCCCCCGTTCCGGCATCAGACGAAACACCCAAGGCGGCAACTGAAAAACCGGCCGGTGCCGTAAAGCCCAAGCTGATCGACCCTCGCTGGGTTTCGGACGAACCCTTCCTGGGCACTCAGTCGATAGAGATTCGCCCGGGGAAACTGGCACGCGTGGTGCTGCCCGCGCCGGTCGCCATTCGCGAACAGCCAGCCTGGGGCGAATATCGCTATTTGCGTGTCGCTTTGCGCAAGGCGGGAGAAGGGCGATTTGGAGTGGAAATGATTGGGACGGAAGCCCGCGAACAGCCGCTCCGACTGGATGGTGGAGTGGGAGATCCGATTGCCATTCCCACCGCGAGAATCTATCACGCCAAGTTGCCGAACCAGTGGTTGCCGCTGTCCCACGACCTGTTCGGCATGGCCGGTCGACTCGATTTAGCCGAGTTACGATTACTCGCACCGGATGGCGAATGGCTGCGGTGTGACTCGATTTACCTCGGCCGATCCTTGACCGATTTTGACTTGATCCCCCAGTGGGCTCCATCCGCCCCGCTCACCGACATGGCAAGGGAAGAGGCGCTGCGCGTGGTGCGAGCGGGCGCTCTCAACAGCGTGGTGCAAGTGGAATTGGCCAGTGGAGAAAAAACGGCCGGTGTGCTGATTTCCGCGGATGGTGAACTGCTGCTCTCCGCCCATGTTGGCGGCCAGACGGATGACGACGTGAAAGTACATCTGACCGATGGGAAAGTGGTGAAAGCGAAACTTCGCGGTGCGACGCAAGCACTCGACGTGCAACTGGCCAAAATCAGTGAGGCCGGTACCTGGCCCGCGCTGACGCTCGTCCCCACTCCCACCGTGCCGCTGGAAGCCGCTTATGTTCAAGTGCAACCGTCCCGGGAAATCACCGTGACTCGCCCGCGCCGACAGTTCCGCAATACTTTGTGGATCGCAGCCCCCGGCAAACTTGCCACCGACCAGCCCTTGCCAGCCAGCGTCGCCGGTTTACCACTGTTCGACGCCGCCGGTCGACTCGTCGCGCTCGCCAGCCGCCCTCACGCCGATGGAGTGATCTACATGCGATTGTCTGAGCTACCCAGCATCCAAGCACGTCTAAGAAATGGCGAACGCTGGTAAGGTGCCCCCGCCCCGCTCGCCAAGTAAAAATAGCGGCACGGCGTGAGCCGTCCGGCCCGAATTCTTCATCGCGTTCCCTCCGCCGAGCGCCGGCCGCTCTCGAACGCCGGCCGGAGGGCTGACGCCCATACCGCTAAAAAAGGTCCGTCCGTCCCGTAAAAAATAGCGGCACGGCGTCAGCCGTCCGGCCTTTTAAAGGTGTGCTTCTTTCGGCGACTAACGCTTCCTTCGTTGACTGCTCCCTTCTCCCCCGCAGGAAAAAAGTGTGATCGTTACCTCGGCCGAATCAGTTTCCTTTTTTCCTGTGGGGGAGTAAGGGCTGGGGATGAGGGGGCCCTTGTGGCCAGCAGCTCGCAGACCAGCCAGCAGGTTTTGGGGATCGATTCCTGGCGGGCATCCAAATTCGCTCTCAACGCCGCGATCAAGCTGGTGTGCTCGCCCCTGATCTTGGCGTCTCCGAGCTTTGGCGTGAGCCTACCTGGTGTTGCTGTTCGTCCCCGAACTACCCGGAAGCCCGTTAGCTCTTTTTCTCGATCTTCGCCCAGCTGTCGCGGAGGGTTACGGTACGATTGAAGACGGGCTTGCCGGGCTGGCTGTCGATCGGGTCCAGGTAAAAATAACCTTGACGCTCGAACTGGAACGGCAATCCGCCGGGGCTGGCTTGCTTGATGCTGGGCTCAACTAGAGCCTGGCCTTCGGTGAGTGACTCGGGGTTCAGCGACGCGCGCCAATCCTCCCCCTCCGCCAACGCATTCATATCCTCTTTCAAGAACAAGCGATCGTAGAGTCGTACTTTGGCTGGAACGGCGTGAGCGGCCGAGACCCAATGGATGGTCGCTTGGACCTTGCGACCGTCCGGCGACCAGCCACCACGAGTCTGCGGATCGTAGGTGCAGCGCAGCTCCACAATGTTGCCCGCCTCATCCTTCACCACCTCTTCGCATTTGATGTAATAGCCCCAGCGCAGACGCACTTCCTTGCCCGGCGACAAGCGGAAGTATTTCTTCGGTGGCACTTCCCGAAAATCATCCTGCTCAATGTACAACTCGCGAGAGAACGGCACCAAACGCGATCCCGCACCGGGATCTTCCGGGTTGTTGACCGACTCGATCTCCTCCACATGCCCCTCAGGGAAATTCGTGATCACAACCTTCAGCGGATGCAACACCGCCATGATGCGTGGAGCTCGTTTGTTCAAGTCGTCACGTAAGCAGTGCTCCAGCAGTGCCACGTCGGTCAAGCTGTTATGTTTGGTCACTCCAATCGTCGCACAGAAATGACGAATCGCCTCCGGTGTGTAACCGCGGCGCCGCATGCCGGCGATCGTCGGCATCCGCGGATCGTCCCAGCCCGTCACATGCCCCTCTTCCACCAGCGACAAGAGCCGCCGCTTACTCATCAACGTGTAGGTTAAGTTGAGTCGCGCGAATTCGATTTGCCGCGGCGCGTAAATCCCGAGTGCCTCGACGAACCAGTCGTAAAGCGGTCGATGAATTTCAAATTCGAGCGTACAGATGGAGTGTGTGATGCGCTCGAGCGAATCAGATTGACCATGGGCATAGTCATACATCGGATAGATACACCACTGACTACCGGTCCGATGATGGTGAGCATGTAGAATCCGATACATGACCGGATCACGCAAATTAATGTTGGGTGATTCGAGGTCGATCTTGGCACGCAGCGTTCGGGCTCCATCCGGAAACTCGCCCGCTTTCATGCGCGCAAAAAGATCGAGATTCTCGGCCACCGTACGGTCCCGATAAGGACTCGGCGTACCCGGCTGGGTAAGCGTGCCGCGATGCTCCCGCACCTCGTCTGGCGTCAAATCACAAACGAACGCTTTGCCGGCTTGAATGAGCTGCACGGCCCAGTCATAGAGCTGCTGAAAATAATCCGAGGCATAGTGCAGGCCGTCCCACTCGAACCCGAGCCAGCGCACGTCCGCCATGATCGAGTCGACATATTCGACATCCTCTTTTGTCGGATTCGTATCATCAAACCGCAGGTTGCATTTGCCACCATACTGCTGAGCGATGCCAAAATTTAGACAGATCGATTTCGCATGGCCAATATGCAGATAGCCATTGGGCTCGGGAGGAAATCGAGTTTGCACTCGACCCGCATGTTTCCCCGTCCGATTATCTTCATCAATGATGTCGCGAATGAAATCGACATGCGGTGTATCTGCACTATTCATGACCTCTCCTGATGGCCCCCACGGGCTCTCCTAAACCCTCGTTCGATCGTTCGCCTCGCCCAGCCACGAGGCCCAAATCGCCTGAATCGATGATTCTAGTTCGCTTAACCGAATTCGGGGAGACCGATTCAACGGGGCGCTCGCGCGATCGCCTGATCGATTCGAGCCAAGCTGCGCTCCCGTCCCAGAATCACGAGTGCCTCGTATAACCCCAAGCCCACCGATTTGCCCGTAATCGCCACTCGTAAGGGATGAATGATCTGCCCCAACTGCCAGCCCTGACGCTGCACCAGCTCCTTCACCGATTCTTCGAGCACCGAGGGCTCGAAGGGTTCCACCAGCGCCAGCACTGGTCGCAGTAATTGCAGTCGCTCGACGGCCCCACTGGCGGCGGCGAGCTGCTTGGCGAAATCCTTTTCGTCATACGCCAACTGCTCGTCAGCCACGAAAAACTCGGGGAATTGCAAAATATCGCCCGACGTCTTGATGCGATCGCCGGCTGCTGCCACGACCTGCGTAAGGAACGGCCCCGCGTCACAGGGCGTCGGAGTGGCAATCCAGCCTGCTTTTTGTGCGTACGAAAGTACCAGCGGTACTTTTTGCTTGAGCGGCAACTGCTTCATTTGCCGTTCTTGGAACGCCCAAAGTTTTTTTGGATCAAAGCTGGCCGGTGCTTTATTAACTCGTTCCAGGGAGAAGTGAGCGATCATTTCGTCGCGAGTGAAATCCTCGCGTTTGTCGTCGAGCGACCACCCCAGGAGCAGCAAGTAATTAATAATCGCCTCCGGCAAATACCCCGCCACTCGATAAAAATCCACGACCACCGGGTTAAATGTTTCCGCCGTCGTGGGCTGACCAATCTGCTGAGCAATCGCCAGCGCGTGATCATGTAGTTTCTTGAAGTCAGCGTGCTTGAGATATTGAGCGATTTTGCGTTTGCTTAATTTGTTGGCACTACCCGGTTCGGCCACATACGGCAAATGAGCGAACTCGGGTAACGAATAGCCCAGTCCCTGCATGATAAAAATCTGACGCGGTGTATTGGACAAATGCTCCACTGCTCGAATCACATGCGAGATCTGAAAATCATGATCGTCCACCGCGCTGGCCAGGTGATAAAGGCATGTGCCATCCGCGCGCTGAATCACATGATCTTGCTCGTTGGACCAGGCAAACGAAACGTCACCACGAATCAAATCGTGAAACTGACAGTCGCCTTCACGCGGCATCTTCAGTCGCACCACCCCCTGCCGTCCCTCCGCTTCCCAGCGAGCAAGCTCAGCCGGCGTTTCGGCTTTCCAGCGACGACTGTACAAAAACGGTCGCTTCTCCTGCTCCGCTGCCGCGCGCTCTTCCTGAATCTCCGCCGTCGTGGCGAAATCACGATAGGCATGGCCGCCGGCAAGCAGTTGCTGAACGGCTTGCTGATAGCGGGCTAATCGCTGAGATTGAAAGTAAGGTGCGAACGGACCTCCCACCTCTGGCCCTTCATCCCAATCAATCCCCAGCCAACGAAATCCGTCCAAAATCGGCTGCAGCGCCTCGGCGACATTCCGCTGCTGGTCCGTGTCGTCAATGCGCAGCAAAAACTGACCGCCATGCCGCCGCGCAAACAGCCAGTTGAAAAGTGCAGTTCGAACTCCACCAATGTGCAAGTAGCCCGTGGGACTAGGGGCAAAACGAGTGCGTACGGTCATCAGTTCTTAATCCTCCAAGAACGAGAGTTTACCACCGATCGCTAAGCAGCGCGGCCGCGAGCGAGTTTCTTTTGGCGACGACGCTCGGCTCGTGACATGCCGCGAGTGTCCGTTTCGTCGCCCGCATCCTCGTCGTCGTCACCTCCCGCGTCCTCGTCCTCTGCATCGCGATCCTCGCCCTCAGAATCCTTGTCACTGCTGGCATCGTCCGAGGAATCTTCCGCCGTCCCCTCGTCTCCATCGCCGTCGCCCGATTTGCGAGCCGCGCGAGCCGCCTCACGTTCGGCTTGCTTTTGTTCTTTCGCCAGCGCCTTGGCCTCGGCACGCGCTGCCTTTTCAGCCAATCGCTTGCGACGCGCCGCTTCCTTGGCCGCGCGGCGCTTCGCCAGCAGACCTTGAGAATCAAGATAGACATAGCGCGAGTAAACCAGGAGCGATCCCAGAACCAGCAGGTCACCTGCCAAACGAGCGGAGGAGATTAAGAGCACATTCACCGTGTCAACCGAAATCGTCATCCAACCGGTCGCCAGGAGCGTCACCAGCAGGTACGAGCACCAAGCGGTGACGATCCCCGCCATGGCCCCCCAGCTCGAACGCATCTCGATCACCAGCCGCACCGTCACAGCCGTAATCCCGAGCATCACCAGCCAGCACCACGCCGTCTGGGCCGTCGCGGCCGTAGCATCGCGCCCCAGTCGAGTGATGATGACGTCAAATAACGATCGGGGGACGTCATGCAGACGGGTGGCCGCATCGATGCTCGCCACCAACCCCAACACTGCACAGCGCATCCACACGCGATAACGCCCGTGATAATCGTCCGTGCGAAAGCGGCGAATCGAAAAGATAATCAGGCTGGCCACCGCCGATAGCAGCAGAAAGACCGAAGACAGCCAAGCCGCCAAACTACCCGGTTCACGCGGATCTAACACGCGGATGTTGAGCGGCGGAATCCAGCGGGCAATGAGCTCTTGATGAGCAAACGCACCTTCCACCACAACGCCCGCCAGTAGCGACCCCAGCAGACAAATCGCCAAGGTCCAGGGGCGATACGGGATCAGCTCCGTGATGTGCGGCTGATTCTCTTCCAGCGCAGCTTCCGAATACGAACGACCGGGCAGCGAGGCTTTCCCCCGACGCTTACCGGGGTTCGTGCCCCCGTCCTCCAAAGACGCCGACGGATCTTCCTTGAGAACCCGTCGCCGCCGCTGGTTGGATTGTCCGCTCCGCCGAAATTCCATGGAAACTCAACACACCACCGCGACAACATCCTTGTTGACGGTGACGTGACCGGGACTGGTGATGAGACGTTTAGAAACAAATGAGGTCGACCGCTGGCTACACCGAGCTAGAGGAGTGTCGGCAATCCACCCTCCCCTTCATCACTCTGCCTGCCCAAGGCCGCCCGATAAGCCCAGCCCAAACATCCCAGTCGCTGCAGCTTACCTATTCCGAAACGATTGGGTTGCGCAGCACACCCAGTCGCTCAATCTCTACCTCCGCCACATTCCCCGCGCGCAGAAAGATGGGCGGTTTGCGAGCGGCACCGACGCCGGGAGGCGTACCGGTGAAAATGATGTCGCCTGGTTTTAGCGTGCAGATGCCGGACACGTAAGAGACAAGATGGTCGATCGGGTGAATCAATTGTTTCGTGCTGGAATCCTGCAACGTCACGCCATCCAGCCGTAAGCGGATCCAGAGATTGCCGGCGTCCCCCACTTCGTCCGCCGTGACAAGTTCTGGTCCGAACGGCGCGAAGGTGTCGAATGTCTTCCCCAGCAGCCACTGGCCACCCGGCTTTTGCATTTGCCAATCGCGGGCCGAGACGTCGTGACCGCAGCAGTAGCCGGCGACGTGCCGTAGCGCTTGATCTCGTGGAATGTGCCGTCCCCCGGTGCCGATGACCACGACGAGCTCCGCTTCGTAGTCCACCTTGTCGGTCACCTTGGGCAGCACGATCGGTTCCAGATGAGCATTTACTGCCGTGGGAAACTTATTGAACACCACCGGCTCGGGCGGAATCGGCTGCCCCGACTCTGCCGCATGATCGGCATAGTTGAGTCCGATGCAGATCACTTTTTCGGGATCGGGGATCGGTGCCAAGAGGCGAACAGAATTCGTCGGGAGCAGCGTACCCGTGGCGATGGCCGCGCGGGCTCGTTCTAGAGCGACAGGGCCGAGTGCCAAGAGGGCTTTCAAACTGGTGGGGAGCGACGGATCGGTCGCCGACAGATCCACATAACCGCCCTCTCGAACTCCCGCCACACGCGGTCCACTAGGACTTTGATAGGTTACGAAACGCATACGATTTTCTCCCGTTAATGAGCTCAAAGATAGTTGAGCGACACCGTACCGCATGC
>JBJSXJ010000213.1:0-13912 GCA_046086325.1 Planctomycetota bacterium
CACAATGGCCCCCTCATCCCCAGCCCTTACTCCCCCACAGGAAAAAAAGGAAACTTGTTTGGCCAAGGCGACGAGCACCCTTTTTTCCTGCGGGGGAGAAGGGAGCAGTCAACAAAGGAAACGAGACTCGCAGAAAAAAGCACCTTTAAAAGGCTGGGCTCACGCCCATACCGCTAAAACCATGACGTCGCGCGGAGGAGGTAGCGGTACCGGCGTAAGCCGTCCGGCCTAGCAGCTCCGAACCGCTCTCCACCGCCGCCGGAGGGCTGACGCCCATACCGCTACTTCTCTCGCGGCCGGAGGGCTGACGCCCATACCGCTACTTCTCTCGCGGCCGGAGGGCTCACGCCCATACCGCTAAAACCATGACGGCCTTCAATCCGTTCGACGCAGGCCGCTGTCAACCACCTCGGTTGCGATAGCGCTCCAGAAATTAACTCGCCCCGAAAGCCACGAGAGGAAAATGGCGATTCCAGCGGAACGGTTTGCATCCCGGTTTGTGAGCGTGTGATTCTCCACAACGCTAGAGGTTGCTGCCGAACCACGTTCCGTAATCATCGATCAATTGATAGTTTTTGGAACTTTTATCCACCGCCACGAGTTCAGAAAGCCCCAGGTAAAACAGCTTGCCATCCGATTTTCGACGGACACAGACTGCGATGTCTTTGCGCTCAAACATGATCCAGGTCGTATCGACACCTCCGATTCGAAGTCTCAAAAGCTCAAAGATGTCCCGGTAGGACGGCCGAGTTTTACAAAGGAGCTTATATTCTTCTCGATCACCGTTTCCAATCACATAGCGTTCCTCCCAGCGGAAGTCCTCGATGCCGGTGACGAGGCACGGAAACTCCAAGCAACGTTTGAGGTGCGTGAAAAACTTCTCACGGGCTTCTGCGAAAGTTACTTGATTTTCATCACCTGTGATCTCGAGTATGCGAGCTTCTTGCGGATCGAGCTGCGACATAAACGTCACTCCTTTCAGTACCGAATGCAGGCGTGGATTTCTACCGCCAAACAATTTTTTTAAAGGACCGTTCCGAATCCAGTGGGCTGTACCGAACCAGCCCGTCACTCGACCTAAACAGGACTCGCAGGAGAATCGTATCAGATCACTGGACTCGCTCGATATCGGGCAAGACCCACGACCGATCGAAGTAGAGGTCCACACTGCAGTCCGCATTCTTCACGATATCGAACTTGAGCGATGGTCGGCGATAGGTTCGGTCTGTACACTTACAGGCCAGTTTTAGTTGAGCTTCGTGACGGTTGAGCTGTTATTTGCGAGAGGAAGCTACGATGCGTAAACGCTGCTTGTGTTCCGCTGCGATTTGGACTGCCTTGTCGATGGCACCGCTGGTGAGTGCCGACGAGAAAGCTCCGGCCAAGACGGAATCAGGTTCGTCGGCTCAAACGACGATCACCGTCACTGTCGACTCCGACGGTCGAGTTAAAATCAACGGACTGCCTGAAAACAAGAACGCCAAAGCGGGCAACTCGAAGTCCGACAGCCCCAAATCCGGCAGCTCTTCATCCAGCAGCGCTTCATCCAGCGCCAAAGCGGGCAAAGAAAAATCGAATGTGGGAGTGGAATCGTTTTCGTTCGGCAAAATGATTGTGCTCGGACCGGACGGCAAAACCGAGGTCCAGGAATTTAAGGGACTAGACGGAACCATACCCAAAGAGATCCTGGAAAAACTTCCTGCTCAGGTCCGCAAGGAACTCGAAAAGAAAGAGGCTGGCAAAGGTGAGGCTGGCAAAGGTGAGTCGGTAAAGGGCAGGGCGGCCAAGGGTGCAAAGCTGGACAAAATCCTCCAGCGGCTCGAGCGGGTTGAAAAAGAGCTTGCCGAGCTCAAGAAGGCACAAGATCAGTAAAGGGCGGTCAGGCGTAAAGAAGATTCTGTCGGTCCTCATCCTGGGGCCTGGCAGAGCTGGCTGAGAGCCCTCATTCCGATGGGCGGCTCGGTATGCCAGGGGATGATTGCGAAGCGACTGGCCTCAACCTCTTGGACTTCGCGTAAGTACTTTTGCTCGTGCAATTGCCGCTGTTTCATCAGTGGATCTTGAAGTGGCAACGGACTCAGCACCTGATTAACAACCCACGCAAACGGCTCGATGCCAGCACGCCGTAGGTCCCGCTGTAGCGCGGCAGCTTCATGTACCGGTGTCGCCTCTGCAAGCGTGACGATCATCACTCGACTGAATCCCGGGTCGCGTAATCGCGGCAGCAGTTTCTTGACCGCCTCGGGCATCTCACTTGCTTGTCGAGTTACTTCACGGTGATAGGCGAGGGCAGAATCGAGCAAGAGAACGGTGTGCCCTGTGGGAGCGGTATCCAGCACGACGAACTTGTTCTGACCAGCGGCGACCACGTCAGCGAAGGCTCGAAAGACCGCAATCTCGGCTGTACAGGGCGAACGCAAATCCTCCTCTAAGAGCGATTTGCCTTGAGCGTCGAGCTGGGCGCCCGCTTGGCGCAGAACCTCAGCCGAGTACTTGGCGGTTTCCGCTGCGGGATCAATGCGACTGACGGTCAAGTTGGATAGTCGTTCATCATTCAAGGCGGCGGCGATGTGAGCCGCGGGATCCGTGGTGGAAAGATGGACTTCATAACCACGCTCCGCAATCGCCACCGCTACGGCTGCTGCCACGGTAGTTTTACCAACTCCACCTTTTCCCATCGTCAAAATGACACCTTGGCCAGGAGCCACCAAGTCGTCAATCAATTCTGAAAGTGGCGGCAGCTTCCCAGCGAATTGCTCGGTGACGGCCGGACTCGTTGGACCACGCGAAACGGAGTCGACTGTTCCCAGACGACGAAGCGATTCGATGCCCATCATTCCCAGCGAATGGAGAGGCACGCTGGTGCGTGGCAAGGCTTGTAGGCATTCAGGCAGGGCGTCGAGCGCTGCGGTGCCGCGCCGCTGGAGGGCTAGGGCGTAAGGATCGTTCCAGTCGATGGCGTGGAAGAGACCATTGACCACGAGGTGCTGATTGCAAATACCTAGCTCTGCCAGTTCACTGCTGGTCCGAGCCGCTTCGCGCAGTGCACTGGCTTCGGCGCGTGCGACGAGGACGAGCGTGGTTACTTGGGAATCGCTCAACGCTTGCACCGCATGCTGATAGAGCATCTGCTGCGCCTGCAATCCTGCCAAAGGTCCCAGGCAACTCGTGCCGGTCGTATTCTTGGCCATGAAGCTGTCCCAGGCCGATGGCAAGGTAAGCAATCGCAAGGTGTGTCCGGTCGGCGCCGTATCGAAGATCACGTGATCGAACTCAGCCGTGGCCGTTGGATCACCAAGCAAACGCGAGAACTCATCGAAAGCGGCGATCTCGAGCGTGCAGGATCCCGAGAATTGCTCTTCGATGCTTTTGATAGCTGCTTCCGGCAGTAGACCCCGATAGGGGCCAACCAGGCGTTCACGATATTCGGCCGCCGATTTCTGCGGGTCCAGATTCAGCGCAAACAACGAAGGAATATCGGGAATTGCGGTAGGACGATGTTCCAGAGCAACGCCCAGCACTTCATCCAGGTTGGAGGCTGGGTCTGTCGAGACGAGCAGGACTTTCTGGCCAACATCGGCCAGTTTCACCGCAGTGGCACAGGCGATGGTTGTTTTGCCAACACCGCCTTTACCGGTGAAGAACAGATTCCGGGTTGGGTGTTCCAGAAACCTCACGAGTCCTACCTCATGGATCACGATCGCTCAGCGGCGAACCCGATGCTTCGATCGAGCTTTAGCAGCAGTCGCTATTTCCACAGCAGCCACCACTCGGCATCGACACAGGCAGGGACAATTTCACCTGCTGACCAGCGACCCAGCCCGCGAGTTCTTCACGAGCTGGATAGATACGCTGGCTGGCGATCTGGCCATCAACCATGACGATGGGCAGGCAATCGGTTCCAGCGGTACTAACCAGGTGATGAATCTCTTGGTTGTCGATGAAAGCTTGCGGCTGTTGAGCCAAATTGTAGCGCTCGACCTGATGCCCCTGGCTCTTCAGCCATTCCAGGTCCGCCGCGAACTGGGGTAGCCGGGGATCCACGTCCGGACCACAAACGCCGGTCGAGCAGCACATGGGCTTGTCATAGACGAGTACCGTTTTCATGGTTTTATCCTGCGGACACGACCGTCATGATGCGAAAACAGGGAGCCAGTTTTGGCCCCTGTGGGTTGACTGCGGTCCGAGTGACATCCGTTCGCGATAGCTTCCCTAGCGGTTAAAGAGGAATGCGGGGTTGTTGATCAAGGCCCAGGCCAGGTCTTGCACGCCCAGCAGTCGCCGATTCTTCTGCTGTTCGGCACTGCGCGCGATCGCTTCGGTACGCTCGCGATAGCCCGAGTCCAGCGAACGGAAGTAATTGGTGAGTGTTTGCTGGTGAGCCGCTGTTCGCTCGCCAGCCGCCACGGCCAAGGCTGCTGTTACTTCGGGCGGCAACGCGCCTTTTTCAAAGGGGGCCGTCGAATTGGTGACGGACAAGCGGAAACGGCCCAGCAGATGTTTGCCGTCAGGGAACTGCTGGTTCAGGGTGAAGGTGAGGAGGGCACCGCCTGCGATCTGCAGCGGTTTGCCGGTTTCAAACGTGGCGGTTTGATTCTTGCCCGCCTGCGGGAAAATCGCCCAACCTGTCCCGTCGTTGCCATCGACGGCTGCCGTCACGGGCAGCGATTCTTGGCTGAAGGTGGCAGTCGCACCCCGCAACATCACCGGCTCCTGCTTCCCTGGATCCGACTTCGCCGCTGCCGTCACTTTCAGTTCATGCAGCACAAAATTGCCATTGTCCGCTCGCCCTGGACCATTGCTTGGTAACGCCGGATCCGTCAGCGCTTCCAAGCGTATTCCGGTGATGCCGGCCAGATCGGTCGGAGCCACGACGGTGTACAGGTCCTTCGCCAACGTGCCCGAAACCAGTAGTGAATGATCTTCTTTCTTGGCAATGGTGGCGCCAGCCTGGGACTTAAATTCCTGCGGTACCAGCGGCGTCCAGACAGTTGGCTGTCCGGCCGTCTTCTCCCAGGCAGCTTGACGTTCAGCCATCTTCGCTTCGTACGCACGCAACTCTTCGAGCAGTTTCTCGTGGTCAGTTCCCGCTTCTTGGATCGCCTTCAAGCCGAGTTCAATTTCGGCTGGCGATGGTCGTCGAGCGAGGAAGCGCAGGAACATCTCCTCGATCACGAGGCGATCATCGGCTTGCTGAGCGACTAATTGAGCGAGCGCATTATTGGGTGAGGCGATTGCGTCGGCGACAGTCGGGCCATTGATTAGTTTCATGACGGGGCCCAAGACCATACCGGAACTGCGTTCACATTCGCAGGCACTCTCTCGTACCGGTCGCCCAAAGTCCTCCAAGAATGGCTCGGACACTCCTGCATCGGGCAGTTCCGCAGCTCGGAAGCCAGTGGGAGCACCTTGAATACGCGGCGTGGCGCCGGCCGCCATGTGAATCGCATCAAACAGCACCTCGGCGGGCAAGCGACGCGGCAAAGCGTGCGAATTGTTGATGTCGTCGTCCTCGTTCCAGCGATTCGACTTGACCGAATGCTGATACACGCGCGACTTGCAAATCACCTTGAAGACATGCTGAGTGTCAAATCCGTGTTCGACGAACTCCTTGGTTAGCCAATCGAGTAGTTCCGGATTCGTCGGTGGATTTCCGGCTCGAATGTCATCGATCGGTTCGATAATCCCTCGGCCAAATAGATAACCCCAGACGCGGTTGACGTAACTACGAGCGAAATACTGATTATCTTTGGCGGTGATCCAGTGGGCGAGTTGTGCACGTCGCGATCCCGTTGCCTGCGCGTTGATTTCACGCTGATAGGGCACGGCCGGAGCGGTCACTTGGCCGGTGCGATCATGCTTCACTTCACCGCCACCTGTGTCATAGACCACTTCGACCAGTGGAGCGGCACCTTCGACCGCGCTGCCACCGATCCGCTGACCGGCAAACAACGGATCTTCCTTGCGTCCCACCTGCGAAAAGAAAGCGGACATTTGATAGTACTGATCCTGCGTCCAACGTTCGAACGGATGATCGTGGCACTTGTTGCAATTAAAGCGGATAGCCAAAAACAGGTGCGTGGTGTTTTCCATTAAATCCTGTGGTTGACGCAGCACCTTGAAATAGGCGGCCGGCGGATTCTCGACGTTCGAACCGGACGCGGTGAGAATCTCGCGGGCGAACTGATCGTACGGCATGTTGGTCGCCAGCGCGTTCTTAATCCAATTCCGCAGCATGACCGAGCCTTCTTCGCCCAAAAACTTGCGATTGACCTGTAAGAGATCCGCCCACTTGTTCGTCCACTGTTCAACGAATGCCGGACTACCCACCAAGCGGTCAATCAATTCATCGCGCTTCATGCGCGTGTCGCGACCATCTGCCAGAAAGGCCTTCACCGTTTCGACCGTCGGCGGCAGACCAGTCAGGTCGAGATAAACGCGGCGCAGAAATTCCTCGTCTCCACACAAGTCGCTCGGCAAAATCTTCACGCGCTGAAGTTTGCGATAGACCAGTTCGTCGATCGGGCTTTGCGTGGGAGGATTGTTCCAGGTGAAACCGGAGCGATCGCCCATGACGATGATTGTGGTCGCGGCATAGGCACCTTCGTAGCGCACGAGCACCGGTGCTTCACCGCGTCGCAGCATCGTCAGCACGCCGGACTGATTCGCTTCAATCACTTCGATGTTACCGCTCTCGATAAACGCTTCGCGCGTGACATCGCGTACGCTGCCATCGGCATACGTGGCGAGCACCACCATTTGCTGTTTCATCCCAGCGCGAGGAATAATGGGATCGCGTGGCAACACTTCCACCTTGGCGACTCGAATGGCGTCCAGGTCGAGTTTCATACCGTCGGCGATCCATTGCCGCAGAATCTCATAGTAGGCGTCGCCAACAGTCATGCGCACGCCGCCGACGTGCGGAATGCTGCCTGTTGCCTTGAGTAGCATCAGGCTTTGATCGGGTGCCGCTCGATTAATGCGTCGCGCGCCGATGTCGTCTGTCAAAGCGCGATGATCGTAAATCGGATCGTAACCGCGGAGCGACAACTTGAAGCCGTTTTTGCCCTCTTTCGCACCGTGACAGGTGCCTTGATTACAGCCCGTCTTGGAGAGCACCGGCTGCACGTCGCGCACGAAACTTACGGCGTAGTCCGCTGCCACGCCGCTCACCTGGACCGCCACTCGCACCGACTTCCCGGCATAATTCAGTACCAGCTCTTCTTGGCCGTCGGCGACTGCAGTCACCAAGCCTGCAGCGGTGACCGCGACGAATTTCGGCTTCTGAGCGACCTGTACCAGCCGCGTCACATCGACGGTCTCGCCGGCCGCGGTCTTGGCGGTGACGAGGAGCTGCCGGTAGTCGAAGCGGTTTTTCAATTCGATCTTGGCTGGGACGACTTCGAGTGTCCCGATGACCACATCGGCGGGAATCGTTTCGATCGTTCCCCCGGCCGCCGCCCCCCCGGCTCGCTCCTGACTTGCCGCCGGCCTCACCAATCCAATCGCTGCCAGGGAACAGGCCACTACCCAGCACAACAGACAGAACATGCGTTGACGATGCATAGCTAAACCATCAAGGAAATGGGGTTAAATGAAATCACTCTCGGACCGAAACCGCTGCTGTTCTCAATTCTTTTTGGCAGGCTGGATCGGGACCGGGAAAAAGGACTTCGTAATCTTACTCGATGCGACATCGATGAGTCGCACTTGGCCATCAAAACCGCCGCAGACAATCGAGTTTCCGTCGGGGCTGAACATCGCTGAGAAGAGCCCGCTGCTGGGCACTTCTACCTTGAGCAGTTCTTTGCCATCCGCCACTTGATACACGCGAACCTCGCCCTTGCCATCCAAGCTGCTGACGGCCACCAGGCGGCTCCCGTCACCGTTGAACGCGACACAGTAGACGCGGCCGGGTAATGCGGGGAATTCGCGGAGCAGGTTCGAGTTGTCGCCGATCTGACGAGCTTTATCGCGGACCATCTTGAAAATCTTGGGCACTCCATCCGCTCCACCCACCAGCAGTTCATCTTTGGTGGGATGTCGATCCACCGAGTTGATGCCGCCTTTCAGCGCGCCAGGCGTGATACTCGTGAGGTTGTCCACAAAACGCTGCGTGCTCAACTCGATCAACTTCATCGACATATCCCGGCTCACGGTAATTACGTGGTCGGAGTTGACGGAGAAGGTGGTGTCGAGCACCCAGTCGTTATGAGCACCGTTAAAGAACACCTGCTTGCCGGTGTCGGCTTCAATTGCGCGGACCGTGTTGTCCGGACAGCCAAACGCGACAAACTTTTGATTGGGCGACCAGCTCGCTCCATAGATGGTGTCGAAGCCGACGGTGAGCGACACCTGCAGCTGCTTCTTCTCGACATCCCAAATCTGCACTTCGCCGAGGCGTCCCGGCGAGCCACCGGTGACCGCTAGCCGCTTGCCGTCTGGCGAGAACCTCGCCGACTCAATCCGCTCGCTGATCCCGACCAGTCGCGCCACCAGCTCTGAACCATCCGCCTTGGCCAGCAGCACTTCGTGATAGCCCGAGATGGCCAGCAGTTTTCCGTCGGGCGAATAGGCGACCGATGTAATCACCGGTGCCGCTTGATAAGCGGGCGGATGCTCCATGTCGTATTGCGGTCGAGCGGAGGAGGGAGAGTCATCTTTGGCTCCCTGATCGATCCAGCTTTTGATGAGAGCGATTTGAGATTCGGAGAGCGGGGGTTTGCCCTTGGGCATTTCCGCTTGGCCGTTTTTGGGAGTGATTTGATCAATCAGTTCGCTGGCCGCCGATTTCCCAGGCAGGATGGCAGCGCCCGTCTCGCCACCTTTCACCAAGCCGGCAAAGGTCGTCATGACATAGTCACCACCGGCCTTGGCGGGTTGGTGACAGCCATGACATTGAGCCTGAAAAATGGGCCGAATGTCTTTGAAATAACTGACTGCGGTACTCGGTTCCGCCGCGCTCAGCGCGGAGCCACCAGCCCCCGACCAGACGCCGGCGCCGGCCGCGATCACCGTCGCCAGCGACAGAGCCCATCGTCGCGCGGCACGGCTCCGTTGAGTGGCTGGGCTCTGTCCCGCGGTGCGATCCAATCGAGCAGCACGATCTATCTTCACTATTTTCATTTGATCACCACTTTTGGTCATCGTGTTATCCCTTGGCTTTCGTTCTTAGGGCTTCGCATCCGATTTTTTGGAGGTGGGTGGAGCACCGCCGTTGGATGATTCGAAAAACTGCCGCGCGTGTTCGCGCTGGTTACGATTGAGTCGTTGATCGCTAATGGGGTCCGGGTCGCTCTTGAGTGACTGCTGAATCTGCTCTTGGACCGTGGCGGTGGATTGGCCGCCCACGTTGGGTCCGTCGGCAAACCCGCTCCGCACTTGTTCGCCACCCTTCATTTTGCCCTTCACCTTGGAATCAAAAAATCCAGAACCGGTCTTCTCTTCGGGACGTCGTCCCTGACCACGCCCTGGCCCCAGGCCTTGTCCTGGCGGTCCATTGCTATTGCGCTGCGAGTTGCCGTTGCCGAGTTTGTTCGACTGCCCGGACTTCTCCGAATCCCCTTCCTGGCCCTCGCCAGATTCATCTCCCTCTTCACTTTCCCCCATCGCGGCATCGCCATCTTTTTGTCCGTTCTGACAATGCTCGCAGCCTTTCCCATTGCATTCCGGGCACTTCATCGCACTCTTCGCATCGGCCAGTTGTTCGCGGAGCTCATCGAGCGACTTGAGCTGTTCCAGTTTGCTTTGCGCCTGCTGCATTTGTTCGGCGAGTTCCTGGAGCTGCTGCGCGGCAGCTTGCTGATCGCCCGCTTTCATTTGCTGCGCGGCCTGTTCGAGTTTGTCGGCCATCTCTTGCAGCTTATTCATCTGCCGCTCTTGCTGCTTGAGTCGATCGAGTTTTTCTTGGAGCTTGGCAGCCGCGACCTGGTCGCCCGCATCCTGTTTCTGCTGAATCTGGCGTTCGAGTTCCTCCATCGCTTGCTTGTGAGCCTTAACCGTCTCGGACAGCTTCTGAGCCATCTCGTTCGTTTGTTGAGCTAACTGCTCGCGCTGCTCGGTGGTCAACTCATTCTTCGCCAGTTGATTCTTCAGCTGATTCAGTTCCTCGACCGCACGTTTGAGGTTCCCTTCGTGTAGCGCCTTGGAAAATTTTTCAGCTGGTCCGCGCTCCAGATTCTTGAGTTGTTCGAGTTGCTTTTTGACTTGCTCGGAACCCGCCAGGTCGCTGCGGCGCTTCTCCAGCTCCTGCGACAACTCGTTCATCTTGACGAGCGCTTCTTTCCGTTCCAGCGTGTCCTGAGCTTGCAACTGATCGAGCCCCTCTTGCAGTTTTTTGAAGAGATCTTCCGCATCCTGCAAACCCTTCGCCTCAGCCTTCTTCTGCTGTTCGGCCAGTTTCTTCTTCAGCTCTTCAATCGCTTTTTTATTCTGTTCGGTTTCCTGCGCGACAGCGGTTGATTCTTTGGTCGGCTTGACCTGTGGCAGCGGAGCGTTGGCGATGAGTGCCAGAGTGACGGCAATCGCTAGCGGTACGATGGGTAGCATCGTCGTCCAGCGAACCGCCACGCGGAATCGCTCCGCGATTTCCAAACCAGCGACGCGGCGCGAAGCATCAGCCACCAGGGCTTGCCCGAGCGGCAACTCCCGCTCTTCGGGCGACAACACCAGCGAACTGGCCACGCGTTCCTTCAAACCGAAGCGACGATCGATTTCGATGGCCGCGTCGAACACCGCACGCCGCCGCCACCACGTGTAAGCCAGTGCCAGAATGAGCGCGACTGCGACACTACCTCCCAGCCAGCTCGCCAGCCAAATCTGCCAGCCGCGCTCGGTTGCGGTGGTGGCGAGCGGCCAGATTTTGGGAATGGCCAGTCCGACACAGGCGATGAGCAGTGCTCCGCAGAGCGACCAGGGCAGAACTCGCAGGAAAAGCTCGGCGTTCAGGCGTCGGCGAGCTCGCTCGACTTGCTGCAAAATGTCGTTCATCGCTCCACTCCTTCTATAGCCACCCGCGGGGTCGTTGTAGACGGCCAATATTTCTCGGTTACAGTATATCGACAATCCTGGGGTAATACATCGTCATCGTCGCCGCGCAGCACTTTCCACATGAACTCCCCGACTAACTCCACCTCCACCACGCTCCCCTCGCCCGCTGAACGCCCGACGGCCAGCGTCGTCATCTTCGACGGGCAGTGTCGCTTTTGCACGGCCAGCGTCCGCTCCCTGACCCGCTTCGATTGGCTCGGCAAACTGGCCTATCGTTCGCTGCATGATCCGCAGGTGGCGGTGGATTATCCCGATTTGAGCTATGACCAGATGATGCGGGAAATGCACCTCGTCGATCAGCAGGGGCGGCGGTACGGCGGAGCGGCGGCGATGCGGTTCGCCTGTCTCCGTCTCCCACTTCTGGTGCCCCTGGGACTGATCATGCACATCCCCGGTACGATGCCACTTTGGCGATTCCTCTACCGCACCATTGCGGAGCGGCGGTATCGTTTCGGTCGCATCGAGTCCTGCGACGGGGGCACCTGCTCGCTCCATCATCGCCCGCGCAACCAGCAATCGTAAAAGTCGATCAGAATTCCTCGGGAGGTTCCCTTGAGCGAGTTGGGTGGGGGAGAGCGGCGGCAGGTGACGTTACAGGTCTCCGAGCCTGCAGGTTGGGAACGCGTGCAAGAGGTGGTGAGCTACGGAGTTCCGCTGGCACGCGGAGAACTCCGCTCGACCGATCAAGCGGTCTTACGGACCTCCGCCGGCCAGCGTGTGCCACTGCAATCCACGACTCTCGCCACATGGCTCGACGGCAGCATCAAGTGGCTTCTGGTACGCTTCCCCGTCTCACTCGACGCTCACCAAACGGCCAGCTACACGTTGTCGCTCGATGACGCGCCAGCGGGTACGAGTGATTCCCAGTCGCGACTGCGGGCGAATCCCTGGCGAATCGAAGAATCAGCTACCGGAGTGCGTATCAGTAGTGCGAACTCGAACTACTTTTTAGCGCTTTCCGCCGATTCCTGGCTCACCCGCCACAACTCGCAAACATTCCTTTTCGAGCTGACCGACGTGAGCGGTAAAGTTCATCGTGCGCGTAGCAAGACGATCACCGTGATCGAACGTGGGCCACTCGTCGTGACGGCCATGGTCCACGGCGATTTTGGTCGCGGCAGTGGTCGCCTGACCTTTACCGCTCGACTGGAATTCCATCGCGAACTGGCTGACCTGCGCTGCGATCTCACCATTGAAAACCCCTGCCGGGCACAGCATCCCGACAACCACTGGGATCTGGGTGATGCCGGCAGTGTGCTCATCCAACGCTTGGCACTGCGCGTGGTGACGACGGCGGACGAATACTTGGGCGGTGAGTGGCAAGCCCAGGCGGGCGAACCGCGGCAAACGTTTCGTGGCGACTTGGCGATCGAGCAGGAGTCGAGTGGCGGTGCGAATTGGGATAGTCGCAACCATCTGGATCGCGAGCGCACGATTCCTCTGCGGTATCGCGGCTACCGGGTAACGTCTGGCGACCGAACGTTGGCCACGGGGGAACGCGCCCGGCCCGTCGTTTACCTCAATCACCGCAAACAGCCCTTCGGCATAGCGCCGCTGGAGTTCTGGGAGAAGTTCCCAACCGCGATCACCGCGCGTGATGGCGAGCTCTGCTGGGACTTGTTTCCCGCGCGCCCCGATCGACCTCATGAACTGCAGGGTGGCGAGCACTGCACGCGCTCAGCGTGGCTGGCCTTCGAATCACTCGTTAGTCGCCATGAAGACAGCTCCCCCGATCGCACCACCTGCGCGCGTCTGCGAGCTCGGCATGATCCCCTGATCCCCCAGTCTTCGCTCCCCGAAATTGCCCATCGCCATGTGATTCCGCACTTGCCCGCCACCACGGCCGGCCAGCGCGCCGCTACGAACACGCTGCTGGCGGCCATGATCGAGGGCGAGACGAGTTTCTTTCACAAACGCGAAGTGATCGATGAGTATGGCTGGCGCAACTTTGGCGATGTCTGGGCTGATCACGAAGAGGCCTATTGTGATGCTCCGCGACCCGTTATCTCTCACTACAACAATCAGTACGATCTGCTGTTCGGATTCTTATTGCAATATGTAATGACCGGTGAGCGTCGCTGGTGGCAGCTAGCCGATCCGCTGGCGCGGCACGTCATGGATATTGATATTTATCATACCAAACATGATAAGTCGGCTTATAATGGTGGCCTTTTCTGGCACACGATGCACTACTTTGATGCCACGACCAGCACGCATCGCTGCGTTTCTCATGAAATGCAAAAAAACGGCCAGCCAATCGGAGGTACGGGGCCTGGAAACGAACATAATTACAGCCGTGGGTTGTCATTATATTATTTTCTGACCGGCGACCAGCGAGCGCGTGACACGGTCATCGGTTTGGCCGATTGGGTGCTGTCGATGGATAGCGGCCGAGAGCATCTGCTGGGCATTCTAAGCGATGCTGCGACGGGAAATTCCACCAGCACCGTCGATCCAGATTTTCACGGGCCGGGCCGCGGAGCTGGTAATTCCATTCACACTCTGCTCGATGCATGGCTACTCACCCGCGAGGCTCGTTATTTACAGTTCGTCGAGCAGATCATTCGGCGGACGATCCATCCGGCAGATGACCTCGTCGAACGAAATCTGCTGAATGTCGAATTCCGCTGGTCGTATACGGTTTATCTGCAAGCGCTGGATCGTTATTTGATTACCATGCAGCAAGAGTCAGTTCCTGACGATCTGCTGGAATATGTTCAAGCTAGCTTGTTGCACTATGCACGCTGGATGGCAGAGCACGAATTGAATTATCTGGATAAGCCTGCTCAGTTAGAATTTCCGACGGAAACGTGGGCGGCACAGGATCTGCGCAAAGGATTGGTGCTACAGCAAGCGGCCCACT
>JBJSXJ010000214.1:0-12349 GCA_046086325.1 Planctomycetota bacterium
GACCAAGGCGGCCTGTTTGGACTGTGCCTCAGCGAGTAACAGCAGTCGATTCGCTTCGCCTTCACCTTGCAGTCGTGCTTGCTTGGCACTCGCCTCGGCTTGCACAACGGTGGTCTCTGCTTGTTTGCGGGCCCGCGCCAGTTCGGCGTCACCGGTGTTTTCGGAGATTCGAATCTGCACCTGACTTTTCGTCAGTTCCGCTTGCAAACTGGCATTGGCCTGAGCCTCGTTAAGTGACTTTTGACGCAGGGCCGCCTCTTGCTGCTTCTGGAACGTCTCGACTTGTTCGATGGCGAACTGACGTTGCCGCAGCTGGTCGAGCAGGTTCTCGATCTTGGGATCGCCAGGCTTGGATTCCGGTCGTCCGATCAGCACATCCACACATTCGATATCAAATTGCTGGAACTTCCGCCGCAGCTCGTCGCGCGATTGCCGCTGTATCTCATCTCGATCATGGATCAATTGCAGCATGGATTTCTTATGAGCCACGTCGCGGAAGTAGGCGGACAAAAGCGGGTCTAAGGTTTGTGTAATGAGCTGCTTGACGTCGCCAAATCGCTGGATCACGGACGGAGCTTTTTGATAATCAATATGAACCACCACGCTGAGTGGCAAGGTTGGCTCATAAGCATCCGCCGTAATTAATTCAATACTCGTTAAGGAATCATCATACATATGATCTTCACTGCGACCGGTGATCCAGTGCAGAACAAAGTTTGTGGTGGGAACGAGCACGACCTGGCCAGCGCTGGTATTGAAGGCATACTTGCCCGGCCCGAGTGCGACATCCCACACACCCTTTTCACCTTCATGTACGCGCTCGCCGTGACGGAATTGCTGTCCAGAGGTGTCCACGCCTTTATTGCCATAGAAACTCACCACCACGCCCACTTGTCCGATTGGCACGACCTGCTTGGGAATCATCTCCACCGTGGCAAACCAGCGATTAAGGAAATAGGTGCCATCAATGAGCGGCGTGTATTGCACTCCACGACGCCCACCTGCTCGCAAAAAGGCCTCGATATCCTGATAGTTATTGTGAAAATTGGTGTCATCCTTGGCGATGCCGACGGCTGGTGCAATCAGTTCACCGGGCGGGAGCGTCGGTCCTTCATGCACGGTCACGATGCCGATCTGATCCGACTTGCCGCTGATGACCAGCGGTAGAAAACCACCGATCGCTTGTAGCTGCATTTGCCACTGCTCTAGGCCCTTGATGTGGTCGAGCGTGTAGACCATATCTTCGGTGATGACATTGAAGAGAGCGATATTAATTGCATAGACACCTTCACGCAGGATGCCGCGCTGACGACCTTTTTGCCCCTCGACACTGCCATGTACACCGGGTTGGCCCAGAAACGTGCGAGCATCTTGGAAGTTATTGCAGTCGACGACACAGCCGAGCGTTTGTGATGGCAATAGTTCTTTACCGCCACGCGAAAAAACATAGCCAATTTTTCCTTGCTTGATCGTGATCAGCGGAAACTTGTGGATCGCATATTGCCAGCGCCAGAGGCCGAAATGTAATCCACCTCGCAGAACGTCGGCCTGATATCCAGCTTCGCCATTCAGGGCGATGATCTGGCCTTCTCCGAGTGATCCCTTGCTCGACCAAAGCTTCTCGACAATCCCGATGCGGTTGTTGGGGATGTAGCGCACGGTTAGCCAGAGGATCAGCAGCACAAGAGAGAGGAGCGTGGCGGCGGAAACGAGCGCGAAAAACAGGGCGGGGGGCATGAAAGCTGCTCCAGTGGGGAAAACCAGGTCTTACGGCAAGGTGTTGGGAATAAAGTGTGATCGCCGCGTATCACCGCAGGAAAAGTGGCCCGTAGTATGCTTGGCGGGCTGACTGCTGTCAAAACAAGCTTTACAAAAACGGGCCAGTTAGTGAATAATGTGCCCCGCGTGGCCATTCGGTGCCTGTTAACGCGCGGATTTCCTGCCGTGTTACCACGTGCCGTGGTCAAGCACTCACCTCTCACCTCCACTGATCCGTAGACTCTTTCGATGAGGCCGCATTATGACCGCTCATTCGGCAAGTTCGCGCCGTGATTTTTTGAAGACGACCGGCGTCGCCCTGGCCACTCCCTACATCATCACGTCGACAGCCCTGGGAAATGCGGATGTTCCGCCGGCGAGTGATCGCATCGTGATGGGCGGCATTGGCATCGGCAACATGGGGCGCGGGGACATGGGCGCTTTCATGGGGCGAGCGGATGTGCAGTACGTCGCGGTGTGCGATGTGCGCAAAGGCTTCCGCGAAAACGCTCAAGCCAAGGTCAACGAACGCTATAAAAACAGCGACTGCCAGGCCTACAACGATTTTCGTGAGTTGCTGGATCGAGCCGATATCGACGCGGTCCACATTGCTACGCCCGATCACTGGCATGCCGTGATGGTGATCGAGGCGTGTCGTCGTGGGAAAGATGTTTACTGTCAGAAGCCGGAGACACGCACCTTACGTGAAGGTCCTTTGATGATTGCCGCCGCGCGACGATATGCCCGCGTGGTGTCGGGTGGCAGTCAGCGGGTGCTGGAGGATTATCGTGGAGTGGTCGACAAGTGCTGGGGTGGCGAACTGGGAGCGGTAAAGTCGATCAACGTCAACGTGGGGCCGTTATCGCAAGCTTGCAATTTGCCCGCCGAGTCGGTGCCGGACGATATCGACTGGGACCTCTGGCTCGGACCAGCTCCTTGGGCGCCCTACAACAAGGCTCGCTGCGATGGCAATTTCGGCACCAGCGGCAACAGCTGGCGCTCCTATATCGACTACTCCGGTGGCGGTATGACGGACTGGGGCGCACATCATTTCGGTGGCGCTACGTTCGCGATTGACGTCCGCGACTCACAGCCCGAGGAAGTGACCTATCATGAGGATGCGAACTATGTGACGTTCCGCTACCCCAATGGAGTTCTGCTCCATCACAACAAGCCGAACACCGGAAATTTGCATGTCGAAGGAACTCCGGGTGAAAAGCGCGAGCCGAAGGCCATTCCCAGTTACAAGGGTACCGGCGGCATTTACGGTGATTTCATTGAATGCGTGAAGACGCGCGAAAAACCGTTTCGAGATATCGAATACGCGGTGAACTCGGTGATGGTGAGTCACTTGGGAATCATCGCTTATACGTTACGTCGTTCCTTGAAATGGGACGCGGCGACTCAATCGTTTGTGGGAGACGACGAGGCGAATCGTTTCCTGGATCGAGCTCGACGCGAACCATGGCAGATTTAAGCTCATTAGATTTGTCACGGGATGTGTAGTTTTGTTACCGATCGACTTAGGACAAGGGTGAGAGTTGTATGTTGAACCAAGCGTTTGATGCCTTGAAGGGGTATGACTGGGGCGCCGACAGCCAGCCGCTCAAACCAATCGACGAAGCCGTGGTGACCACTCATGGCGATGTTGCCGGGCGACAAGATCTGGAGTCGCGTTTGATTGCGACACTCAAGTCGGATGTCTCCCGCGACGCGAAAGACTACATCTGCCGCAAGCTGATGGTCATGGGCACTGCGGCCTCGATTCCTGTGCTCGTCGATTTACTCGGACAAGCCGAACATTCTCACATGGCTCGCTTCGCCTTGGAACGAATTCAGTCGCCCGAGGCCGCGACCGCGCTCCGCGAGTCGCTCGGGAAGTTACCTCCCAGCCTCAAGATTGGCGTACTCTCGTCGCTCGGCGCTCGCCGTGACGCAGCTAGTGTGCGGGCGATTGGAGCACTACTCGCCGATGCCGACCAAAAGGTAGTCGTGGCCGCCGCCCTCGCACTCGGATCTATCCAAACTGCGGAAGCAGCGGAACTGCTCAAGAAGGCCAAGCCGGGCAGTGACCAGGCCAAGCGAGCAGTGACCGACGCCTCGCTCGCCTGCGCCGAAGCACTGTTAGCGGCCGGCAAAAAGACCGATGCTCTGTCGATCTATAAATCGTTCGCCGGTCCCGATCAGGCCAAACATGTCCGCCTCGCCGCTACTCGTGGCATGCTCGCCTGCGCCAGCAAGTAAACGTCGGCCGTAGCGCAGGCATTGCTCGCACCAACCGAAGAATTGCTCGCGCCAGCCGCTGGTCATTTCCAGTTGCCGGTCGCCGCCCTCCCAGGAGCCGCTCCTTCGCCATGTCTCTACTACGGGCTAAACATCAGCAGTATTTTTTCTTTGTCCCACTGTTTACGGTCCAATTGCTGAAGCTGGCACTGTTTTCCGTCCTGCTCGTTTTTTGCGCGATTTCTGGGACACTGGTGGCAACTGCCGCAGCAGCCTCCGCAGCCTCCGCAGCCTCCACAGCCCTCGCAGCGTTCGCCACCGTTGCTGCTCCGGAGGACGCTAATGATGAACTGATCACGCTTGTGATCGGCCTGCTCTCCGATTCGGATAAAGATGTGCGAGCACTCGGCTTTGAACAGGTGCGAACCGACGCGAAGGGAAAACGAGCGACCGAACAGTTCGCCGCTCAACTTTCAAAACTTTCTCCCGAGGCGCAAGTCGGGCTGGTGGCGGCGCTGGCGGATCGAGCGGATACGGCCGCGCGACCGGCCGTTATCGAGCTCGTGCGGGGTACGAAATCCCTGCCCGTTCGAGCCGCCGCACTGAAGGCGCTCGGGAATTTGGGAAGCGCCGTGGATGTCGCTTTGCTGCTGGAATACTTGGAAAAAACGGGGGAGAAGGCCGAAGACGTGGAGCTGGCCACGGCCGCTCGACAGGGTCTGAGTCGTTTGGCTGGAGAAGATGTGTCGCGCGCGATTGCCGGAGCGCTGGGGAAAACCACGGGAACCACGCGTGGCAGTTTGATCGAGGTCTTAGTGATTCGCCGGGCAACCAGTGCTGTTCCCGAGCTGCTACCGATCGCTACCGGCAAGGATACCGCCGGACGCGTTGCCTCCATGGCGGCCTTAGCTCAACTGGCTAGCCCGTCTGATATGCGTGGACTGCTTGATGGCGTGTTACGAGCCACGGCGGGGGCGGAGCGTGAGTCGGCGGAAAAGAGCGTAGCTCAAGTTTGTGTGCGAGTTGAGGATGTGGATGAGCGAGCCGCTGTGTTACTAGCGGAATGGAGGCGACGCAGTGCTCAAGAGCAGACCTTGCTGCTGAGCGTGTTAGGGCGAGTGGGTGGAACTGCGGTCCGAGAGGTGCTGGAGAAGGCGATTGCCAGTCGCGAGTTGACGATGCATGAGACGGGGCTACGCGCCTTGTGCAACTGGCCGGACGCTAAGATCGCTCCCCGCTATTTAGAACTGTTGAAAGCGGAGGAGCACGAAGAGCATCGCACGTTGCTGCTGCGAGCGTTGATCCGAGTTGCACCGCTGCCGGACGACCGTTCGGCTGCCGAACGTCTGGCACTCTTGTCGCAGTGCATGCAGTTGTCTCAGCGTGATGCCGAGCGTCAATTGGTGTTAGCACGCGTGTCGGCGATTCGTACGGTGGAATCGTTACGGTTTGTCGTCCCCTACCTCGATCATCAATCGTTGGCTAAGCAAGCCTGTGTGGCGGTTGTGGAACTGGCTCATCACCGCGAATTACGCGATGCGAATAAAGCGGAATTTGAAAAGGTGCTCGATCGTGTGTTACTGATCAGCGACGACGCGATCGTGAAAGATCGAGCCACACGTTACAAGAAGGGCCAAACCTGGACTCGCCCCACCAAGTAACTTGGGCCAGGGCGAGCAGCCAATCTCGCGCCCCTGGGAGCCCTAAGACGTCTCTCCGCGTCCGATGTCGCACGTCTCTCCGAGACGTATCTCCGTGTCTTATGTCGCACGTCTCTCCGAGACGTCTCCGTGTCCGCAATTTCGACAATCAAAGTCGAGCGACCGCCACTTTCACCAAGCGCGCAGACAGTTGCAGTCGCTTGGCAGGAGCTTTGGAGAGCTTCGAGCCCTCCGAAATCTTCGAAGGGCCTAACTGCCGGAGGCCTGCACTAGATGAGCTCGGGCAGCGGTCGAGCGTGATCTTCCACCAGATACTGCGGCCGACCGTTGAGGTCGCTGATGGTGGAGGTCGTTACGTCAATTCCCAAGTGTTTGAACAGGGTCGCGTAGACTTCGCCGAAGGTGACAGGACGCGAGACCGCTTCGCCGGCGATACGATCAGTGGCTCCAATCACTTGACCATGCTTCATCTTGCCACCCGCCATCAGGGCGCAATTGACATTCGGCCAGTGATCGCGACCAACAATCGGGCTAATTTTTGGCGTTCTGCCGAATTCACCCCAAATCACCACGGCGCAGTCGTCCGCCAAGCCGCGTTGATGCAAGTCCTCCACCAACGCACTCACGCATTGGTCAAAGACCGGGAAGTCTTCTTGTTCCCGTAAAAAGATTGAATTGTTCGCTCGGCCTTCCGCGTTCATCCCGCCATGCCAATCCCATTTGCTGTAGTTGAGCGTTACCACGCGCACACCGGCTTCGATGAGTCGCCGAGCGAGCAGCAGGCTTTGCGGTACTCGTGGAGCTCCATTTCCATCCATCATGATTTTCGGATCGCCGGTGCCATAGCGAGCGACCACTTTGGGATCTTCCTTGGATAGATCTAGGGCCTCGGCTAACTGCGAGGATGTGAGTAGTCCCATCGCCTGCTCGGTAAACGCATCGAAGCCGGACATCATGGAGGTGCTGTCGATATCGCGTCGCAGGACGTCGAAGCCTTTTAGCAATTGGCGACGATCGGCGAGTCGATCGAGGGTGACGCCGTTCAGCACCATGTCTTTTCGTGTGTCACCGAGGGGACGGAGGGGTGATTGAGCAGCTCCGAGCCAACCGGGTCCCGGTTCATTGTAAGGGCCGTGCGTGCAGGTGTAACACAAACTCACATAGGGTGGCGTTTCGGGGCGGGCGGGACCTTGGAGTCGCGATACCATGGTGCCAAACTGCGGCCAGCCGCCGGTCGGCTTTGGTTTCTTGGGGTCACGTCCATTGAAAACTTGAATCGCGTCGTGATCGTGCTGGTTGCCGACCAGCGAACGAATAACGGTCAGCTTGTCGGTCATCGCCGCTAGTTGCGGGAAGGCTTCGCAAATCTCGAAACCAGGAACCTTCGTGGCGATCGGACGCCATGGTCCGGCAATTTCCTTGGGAGCCAGCGGCTTGAGATCGAACATGTCTTGGTGGGGAGGGCCACCGACCAAGTAGATCATGATCACCGACTTGGGCGACTTCACTCCCGCTCGAGCCTCGGCTCGCAGTAGGTCCGGCAACGTCCAGCCACCCAGGGTTCCCATGGCGGCCAGAGTACCGATGCGGAGCATATCGCGGCGAGAAACGCCGTCACAAAAATCGCGAGCAGAAGTGGAGCGACCAGCGAGAGATAGCATAAACGACACTCGAAGGTGGGAAATGGCGGGAGAACGGGGCACGAACGATCGTCTCCAACGAACGGTTCAGACTCAGAACCGGTTGCCAGACACGACCATCGAGCCTCATACGGAGATCGTTAATCGACAAAGTTGTATCAATAAAGTCGCATGGATGCCATGCAAAACTCAAGTTTTTACCGAACTTTGGGGTAAGAACCGTGAACCGTCTGGGCGTCCAGGGCGGAAGATGCCAGGCGAAGGCGCGAAGCTCGCTCCGGTAATTAGCCGCGGCGCCACTCGAGTTGTTCCAGGTCGTCGATCCAGGCTTCGACCATCGTGGCGATGTTCGTATTGGCATCGACTTGCTGGCGCGCGACCAGGCAGCGACTGAGACAGGCAAACAGGTGATCGATCGAGCCGCCCCAGGACCGCGTTCGTTGAGCGACAAGTTGGTGCACCAGCGGATCATCGCAGCGTGACTCAGCCCCGACCATCTTCAGCAACAACTCGTAGTAAAATTCCATCGCGGTTTGGACTACAAATCGCAAGCGGTCGCGGGGTTTTAAGCTCTTCTTGAGTGCTTCCAGCGGATCCACGTGATTGGCTACGGCAGTTTTCTTTTTTGAGGAGCCTCTCGCGGCACTCGCTCGCTCCTCGCCCTCGTCATCACCGTCTCGGGGATCATCGTCGTCGTCAGTGCCACCCTTTTTCGGTGTAGCGAAGTTGGCAATGGTGCTCGCCAGCGGCGCTGCGAGCAGATGTCCTTGACTTAAGACCCCGAGGAACCAGCGACGAAATTCGAGCAAGGACTCCTCCGAGTACAGCATGGCTTGAGCCACACTGCCTCCGCCGCGAGCAGCCCAGTCGGCAGCAACCTCGGGCGAATCGATGATCTGTTGTTCCTGAAGGATGCGAGCCACTAAATCAGATGACAGCGGCTGAAATCGTACGACCTGACAGCGAGACCGAATGGTGGGTAGCTGCCGCTGCAAACTCGTGCCAATCAAAATCAAAATCGAACCGGGGGGCGGCTCCTCGAGCGTCTTGAGCAGCAGATTGGCACACGTATTATTCAGCAGATCGGCATCATCGATGATGCCGATCTTGCGACCACCCCGCATCGACTTCGCGGCTAGCTTGGGACAGAACCCTTTTTCATCCCAGGATTTTCCCTCTTCCCGGAATTGATCCTCGACCAACATGGTACGGCCAGACAACTTCTCGACCACAATCAAGTCCGGATGATTGCCAGCCTGAGTTAAGCGGCAACTTTCGCATGCGCCGCAGCGTTCGAGTTGTCCGGGTGCATTCCGTTCGCACAGCAAATGCGCTGCGAGCTGTTCGGCGAACGCCCGTTTACCAATCCCATTCATGCCCACGAATAAAAACGTGGTGGCGAGTCGCCCTTGAGCTACCGCTCGTCGAAACCGCTCGAAGATCTCATCGTGGCCGTAAACGGGTGGCGTCATGAACGAGTATTATCTCCGCTGCGCCAGCAGCTCGCTTTGCTTCGCCACGATCGCCGCCCGCAACTCCGCCTGCACCTCGTCCACCGACCGACCCGCATCAATCACGCGCAAGTGCTGCGGATCTCGCTCGGCTTCCGCCAAAAATCCCGCGCGCACGCGGCGAAAGAAATCATCCCCTTGCTGTTCCATGCGATCTCGGGTGCGCGCCATGCGCTGCGCGGCGATCTCCGGGAGCACATCGAGTACCAGAACGAGATCGGGACGCACGTCGCCCACCGCAATGTCGCCTACCGCTCGCACCTGTGCCACGTCGAGTCCACCGGCGTGCGCTTGATAGACGATATTGGCGAGCACAAAGCGGTCGCACAAGACGAACTTGCCAGCCGCGAGTGCCGGGCGAATGACTTCGGCCACCAGCTGCGCTCGTGCGGCCATGTAGATCAGCATCTCGCTGCAGCGATCAATCGACAAATCGAGGCGATGCAGTAAGACTTCGCGTAGTTGGTCCCCCAGGGCTGTCGAGCCGGGATCACGGCACATTACGACCTCATGCCCGGCGGCGCGCAGCCACTCCCCCAGCAACTTCAGTTGCGTCGATTTTCCGCCACCGTCGACTCCGTCTAAGCTGACAAACATGGATGAAATTGTAACGAGTCGGGCTGAACGGCAAACCGGGGCAGCGGGGCTCGGCCGATAATTGCCGACAGGCACTCCGTCTGGCGGGCTCGCGCTGGATAAAAACATGCTTTGATAACCCGGTTCCGCCCGTTACCATGCTGTGCAGTCACGGCGCCGTAACTGGACTGTCACTGCCAAGACCGCTCGCCAACTCCCTCCGACGTACGCAAGTCGCCATGTTGCCCTCTATGCCCTCCATCTTCTCTCTGCCTCAGCCCGTACCCCTGCCAGCGTCCGCGCCCCTGCCAACGCGCCGCACGTTGTGCGCCGCCCAGATAACCGCCGTCCTCGTGGCCAGCCTGTGCATCCAGCTAGGGTCGCTCGTGCCACTTCCCGTGAGCACTTATTCCAACCAGACAATCTGGCTGGCTATCGCTCCCGCCACTAGCGCCGCAGCTGAACCTCAGATCTCGGCGGAAGATCAGGACTTCTTTGAGAAACGAATTCGACCGATCCTCGTGACACATTGTTTTGAGTGCCACAGTAAGGATTCAACGAAGCTGCGCGGCGGTCTGCTGCTTGATAGTCGTGCTGCCATTCTCAAGGGTGGCGATACCGGGGCGGCTGCGGTGCCCGGTGAGGTGAATAAAAGCTTGTTAGTCGAAGCGATTTCGTTTCGTAGCAGTCAAATTGAGATGCCACCGGCGGGCAAGCTACCCGCCCGTGAAATTGCTGACCTGACCGAATGGGTGCGTCGTGGTATTCCCTTTCCCGAATCCCCGGCCGCCAACTCGGCAGCTTCGACCACCAACTCCAAACATCGGCCCGTTGATCTACAATCGGGCCGGCAACACTGGGCCTTCCTGCCACTCGTCGATCATCCCTGGCCAGCCATCAAGCAGCCAGCCATCAAGCAGCCCGATCCGAACATTGCTCTCCGTTCACCGCTCGATGCCTGGGTGGCACATGAACGCCAAAAACAGGGGCTCTCCGGTTCACCAGCGGCCACTCTCGGCCAGTTGCAACGGCGTGCAGCGCTGCTCGTCGCGGGCTTGCCACCTCACGCGGAATCGGTGCTCCCGTCAGATCTTGCTACAGCGCATGACGCTGCGGCGGAGGACACGGCAGCGACCGACGCTGCGGCGCAGGACGCGAGCCCTGACGAGTACGAGCGAGCCATCGATCGTTTGCTGGCTTCACCTCGAGTGGGTGAGCGGCTCGCGCGCTTCTGGCTCGATCTGGCACGTTACTGCGACGTTCCCGAGCAGTGGCGGGAAGGTGAAGCCAAGGCCTATCTCTATCGTGACTGGGTCGTGCAGGCCTACAACCAAGACTTACCCTTTGCCGATTTCGTTCGTCGTCAATTGGCCGCTGATCTGCTGCCTAATCCGCAACCAGTGGATAATGCCGCTCTCGGCTTTCTCGGACTAAGTCCCACCTACTGGAAAGAGCTTAAACTTGATCATTTGGTCATCAAACAAGTGGTGGCGGAAGAGTGGGAAGAAAAGATCGAAGCACTCGGCGGTACTTTTCTCGGGCTTACGCTGGCCTGTGCCCGCTGCCACGATCACAAATTTGATCCCATTACGACGAACGACTATTACGCGCTAGTTGGTGTGTTGGCGAGCTCGCGTCAGGATGACACGCCTACGATTCCGGCCGACCTGGCCCGGCAAGCGCGCGAAGCACGGCAGGCTGTAGCCGCTTTGGAAAAACAGATCGCGGCGGTGGAGGCGAGCAAGGTCAATGGCGATGAGCAGGTGCGGGAACTGGAACACTATCGTCAAGAAATTCATCGTCACCGACAAACCCCGTACTTTGACTTGCCACCGGCTTTCGGCATGACGGAAGCCAGTTTGCATGTACTGCCCGATGGTCCCAGTCGTACAAAACTGGAGTATCGTGCCGGTCAGCCACAAGACATTGCCGTGCAGATTCGTGGTAACCCCGCCAAAACCGGGCCCACCATTCCGCGACGCTTCCCGACCGTGCTCGCGCGCGATCCGCAATCTCGCTTCTCACTGGGTAGTGGCCGACTCGAGCTGGCTCAAGCCATTCTTGGTGATGCGCAGCCCCTGAGCACTCGCGTCTATGTCAATCGACTCTGGCGACTGGTATTCGGACGAGGCCTCGTGGCATCCACCAGCAATTTCGGTATTCAGGGCGATCGGCCTTCTCATCCAGAGCTTCTGGATCACTTAGCGATTCAGTTTCTGGAACACGACGGATCCACGAAATGGCTGCTCCGTGAACTGCTCACCTCGGCCACCTTTCGTCAAACCAGCAACCGCGTTGAGTCGGCCTGGGCGAGCGACCCGGATAACGTTTATTTATGGCGCATGCCGCTGCGACGCTTGGATGTGGAAGCGTGGCGCGACGCCATGTTGCAAGCCACTGGGCAACTCGATTTAAGTCTCGGTGGCCCACCCCGTGAGTTACTCGACGCCGCTCATGTCCGCCGGACGTTGTATGGCACCGTACGACGTCGCGAGCTGAATGACCTGCTGCGGCTGTTCGACTTTCCCGATCCCGTCGCCCACCAGGCCGCGCGCGAGCCCACAACCACGGCACTCCAGCAACTATTTGTCCTCAACAGCAACTTCATGCAGCAGCAGACGACTGCGCTAGCGCAGCGGTTGCTGGCCGCTCATCCCGACAATATCGAGACACAAATCAGCACCGCTTATGTTCTTCTTTATGGGCGTCGTCCCAGTTCGTCCCAGGTCAACGTGGGGCGTGAATTCCTGCAGCAACTCGTCCGCGACGGCCAAACGCCACTCGCCGCCTGGCAGCAATATGCGCAAGTGCTGCTCAGCAGCAACGAGCTCATGTTTGTCGAATGACCGCCGCAGCAGACCGCATCCAAACGAGGTCTCTCCGGTGGTAAAGTAGCGGCGTGGGCGTAAGCCCACCGGCAGTAAAAGTAGCGGCCTGGGCGTAAGCCCACCGGCAGCAAAAGTAGCGGCCTGGGCGAAAG
>JBJSXJ010000215.1:0-8084 GCA_046086325.1 Planctomycetota bacterium
GTAGTGAATGCGCCAACCACTCGCGACCCACTCAGCTTGTTTTTTGGCGTAAGCCAGGAGTCGCCGCTGTAGTCGCTCCACTTGTACACGAATGGCGGGGCGAGGAAGACGACCGAACTGCGCTGTCACGACTTGGTCCAATTCCTCCGTCAAAAAGGACTCTATTTGCTCCACATTGTCGGAATCTCGGCAGGGGCTAGCACCAAAACGCTCGAGAACTTCATGCGCTAAAATGCCAAAGCCTCGTCCATCTAATTCTTCGATGTCATCGCCGATGACCTGCAGGCCTCCCCAGCGTTCGAGGAAAAAGCGATATGGACAATCCTGATAGCGTTTAAAGTCGGTGACATTCAGCTCTAGCTGTTCGCGATTACGTTTACGAGGTAATCGCTCGGCCACGTCCGTCGGCAGGGGTATGGGAAAATTGGACCTGGCCTGCAGGGTGTCGGCAGTTTTTGTCGTCGCGTTAGCAATTGAGGTAGCATCGTCTTCCCCCGAGCACCAGCGCAGCATGCGCTCGGCTATCTGGCGTCGATCACAAGCAAATAAAAGCCGACTGGGCGCTAATGGATTTCCCTCTAAATCGTGACGTCCAACGATCACCTGCAGTTCCGACCGAGTGGCCACTAGGACGCTTAACGCGTACGCATCGCGAGCATAGCGGCGCGCGTTATCGTCCAGTTTCAGCTGCGTTCGCAGGCGATTCGGCAGAAACGGATCGGCGTTGACGGACTCGGGGACGACGCCATCATTTAGGCCCACGATAATTAAGGCGGGAGCATCATCGAGTGCCAGTTCGAGCCAGCCAAGCAGTTCAATGGCAGGCTCATCCGTGGGAGCTGGAATTCGGGCACTGCCGCCGAGCGAGAATGCCAGTTCTAGTGCCTCGCGGGCTGTCGCCTCGCCAAGCAGTGCCGTGGGCACAGAGCGAATATCATCCAGGGCCTCGATGAGCAGCTCACAGGCTCGATACGTTCGTCTTTGTGAGACATTGGCCAAGTCATACTCTCGTTCCCCATAAATCCTCCACAGCACGCTTCGCCAAACCGCAATCCAGTCGATCAGCGCGCGGCGCTGTTCATTGAGCTCGTTCAGCAGGAGATCAAGGACTTCCACGAGACGTGCGACCATGCGGGTGTCACTCGAATCATCGACGGACAGTTGTTCATTGACGAGCGCTGTCGTGATGGCGGTGGGTAAAGAACGATTGTAGAAACGATCAAGAGGCGTGAGCCAATCTCCGCTGAGCCCATGGAGAGCGAACCAAGAAGTCAAGTCAGGATGACGAATCAGGGCGGCGAATGCATGATAGGATCGCCCCTGCTGATATTCGGCGATGGCCATGAGCAAGCGATAGGGACTGGTCTCAGAAATGGTACGGCCAGGTCCGTAGCGAGCGGGAAGCTGCACGGCCGCCAGCTTTCGCTCTACCTCTGGTACCAACGTTTCCGCTGGAACGCCGATCGAAATCTCATCTGCGCGAAAGCGGCCGTTGAAATCGCTGATCCGCTGTATCACGGCCGCCAGTTGTTCTTCCGCGCCGCCCACTAAACAGAGCTGTTCATCTTGCAGATCAATGACCGCCTCGCGCCAAGCATCGGCGCGCAGACAGCCATGAGGATCAAAGCGTTCTTGCCACTCGCGCGGGGCGTGAATGAGCACCGTGACTTGCGCAGCGACTGCGTCGAGTATGTTTCGCTGAGTGCCGTTCATGTCGACCGTGCCGACCAGCACCAGTTCAGAACTCGTTTGAAATTCACGGTGCTTGAGCGCGTAGAGGCGTGCGGTTTGCAAATCCCACAGTCCTAGTTCATCTAAGATCTCTAAGTAGCGCATCTGAACCTGATGCAAAACCTTCCAGCGAGCCGTTTCGTGAGGGCCGCCGAGCGGCTCAACGGCTGTGGCAACTTGCTCAAAATCCAGCAAATCGGCAGCCAATTCGGTATGTTCGCGGCGGAGTAAATCGCCGAGATCCCGCCAAGCGAGTGGTTCATCGCTGTCGGGAAGTCGAGAAAAAACGGGCGTCAAACGGATGCGTAGTTCACGCAGCGCCTGTCCCCAAGCGAGCTGCTGCGTGAGCAGATCCGCAAAGGGCTTGCGGGGCTGGTAGAGGAGCTCGGGTAACACTCCTAAGGTGACGATGCGTGGTGGTACGAGTTGTAACTGCCGTTGTTCGGCCCGCTCGACCAGTAGTTCCAAAAGTCGTCGGCCGGCACGGCTTCCGGGCACTACGACGATGACATTCGTCATGTCCCAGGTACTCGGTGAGTTCAAGGAACCGGCGTAGCGATGACAGAGATAGTCGGCCGCTTCGTGGAGAATCGGCTTGGTCCAGTTCAGCCAGTGGTAGGTGTAGCTCATGCCGGCCAGAATAGCAGGTCACTTGCGCGGAGCCAGATAGGGTTGGACATCCTGAGAGGAAGAGAACCTGGATGCGAAAGACGCTGCGACCGATTAGAATAAAGAATCTGTGAGGTGTTAGAACAGCCAGAGCGGCCTACGAATGACCGCTGGCCAACTTTGCCCCACCATCATTTTCCCGCCTACGACAGCCAACGGTTCCTGAATACGGAAATTGAGAATCGACATGCGCTTGCCCACCCATTTGCCATCTCGCAGACAAGCATTGGCCACGGCCGTCGGCCTGGGCGGGCTGTCGCTGGGAACATTCCTGCAAACACGTTCGTCATCGGCGGGGGATTCAGGATCAGGCTTGTTCTCCGGCCGAGGCAAGGCGAAGAGCTGCATCATTGTTTTTTGCTGGGGTGGCATGAGTCACCACGAGACGTGGGATCTAAAGCCAGATGCGCCCGTGGAATACCGTGGCGAGTTTGCTCCCATCGATACGGTGGTCCCGGGAATCCAGCTCGGCGAGCATTTGCCCTTGGTGGCGCGACACACGGACAAACTCGCGATCGTGCGTTCGCTGCATCACGACGACTCGGCGCATGGTCGCGGCATGTACTGGATGCTGACAGGTCATCGGCCACCGCGAGCGGGCAACATTCCACCAATGCGAAACGACTGGCCGTCGCTGCCAGCCATGATTTCGCATTTCCGCAAGGCACCGGCGGGAGTGCCAGCAGCGGTACGACTGCCGTATCCACTGGTTGATAACAATACATTGCAGGCGGGAGAGTATGGTGGGTGGTTGGGGGTAAAGTACGATCCGATTGTCTTAAAAACCCCGCAGGGGCGTCCCTTCGACGGAGTGTCACGATCGCTGGGCAGTGAGGTGTTGGAGTTGGGTGATATTGATCATCGGCGGATTGCGGATCGGCAGTCGCTACGGTCCCAACTAGATCACCCCAGCGGAACGGCCACAGACTATCAGAATTTCCAGCATTTTCATCAATTGGCCAATGACATCTTGATTGGATCTGCGGTGCGGCAAGCGTACGATCTGGAACGTGAAGATCCGCGTGTGCGTGAGTTGTACGGCGATCACATTGGTGGACAAAGCATGTTATTGGCGCGTCGGTTGACTGAGGCTGGCGTGCCCGTGGTGCAGGTCTGCTGCGCTGCTGGTGACTTAAATGGCGCTCAGGGTGACATGTGGGACACGCATGGTGACAACTTTAACCGGCTGAAGAATCGTCTCTTACCGGTTTTTGATCGCGGATTTTCGGCGCTTCTGACAGATCTGGCCAATCGTGGCACGCTCGATGAAACACTCGTCGTCATGCTCACCGATTTTGGCCGCACTCCGCGGATCAATGGCAGCGCCGGTCGCGATCATTATCCGAATGTCTATTCGATCGCCATGGCGGGTGGAGGAATTCGTGGTGGGCAGGTCTATGGAAGTAGCGATCATCTAGGCGCATTCCCTCGCCAGTCACCTTGTCAGCCGCCCGACATTCACGCCACGATTTTTACAGCCCTAGGAATTTCACAGCGAGCCGAACTGCATGATATGCTCGGTCGCCCATTGCCCATGTGTGATGGAAATGTTTTGCCTTTATTTTAAAGAATCATGGCACGCGCTTATCCAATGATTGATGGTTTGCGCGGGTTTGGCGCGTTAGCCATCGCCAGTTATCACACCTTTCGCTATGGGCCACTTCCGGAAGCTGCGAGGGAAATATTGCCAGATTTCATCACTCGAGTCTTTGACTCGGGGTGGATGGCTGTCCAGTGGTTTTTTGTGATTGCCGGCTGGTCGGCGGTCATGTCGAGTCAGGGGCGAGCGCCCGGATTGGCAGAGTTTCCCAAGCGAATGGGCAAGCGTATTTTACGACTTGGCCCAGCGTACTGGATTGCGGTGCTGCTGGCAGCTTTCCTCACTATCCTCGCAATTGGCGTAGCGGACGATCATTCGCTCAATCAAAGCATGCCTAGCTGGCATCAATTGGTCGCTCACCTTTGCTTCTTACAAGACATTTTGGGATACGATTGCTTGACAACGGGTATCTGGTTTGTCGCCATCGCACTGCAATTGGAAGCCGTTTTTTTAATCCTGCTCGGGCTAAGCATGGCCTGTGAACGTGACCGAGAAAAACAGTATCCACGACCAATATGGTTGTTGGTGTTCTTTGGCCCCCCTGCCCTGTGGTCGCTTTTTATATCGGCACATATCACCGAACATGATATTTGGTTTATTAAATTCTTTAGTCTCTATACGATTGGTATACTATTAGGCTGGAAGATGGCGCACCGCGTTCCGGCTGTAATCTTTTGGGTCTTTGTGGGATTAGTGACTGCGGTTGGCTGCTGGCTCGAGGTGCTTGAAATGCTGATCGCGAGTTTAGCGGGGGTTGTTCTTTACGTGGCGGATGCGACCGGCCAATTAGAAAATAAGCTTCGTCATCCTTTGCCGCAATTTTTGGGACGTATCTCATATTGTTTGTTCGTTATTCACTATCCCATTGTTTGGTTGGTAACTCGGGGTGGAGAGCTGCTTACGGGAACACAGCCGTTTCCGGCCGTTTGTTGGCTGGGGTGTGGAATTTTGGCGAGCATTTTGGCGGCAACGGGGCTGCAGAAATTCATTGATCGCTTTTTGATACCAGCGAAGAGCTAGAAAGGTTAAGTCATGAATGACTATGACCGTGCTGCTACATGTGACCGATGTGCCGTGAGAAGTCGATCAGGTTGCCCTAGTCAACAAGAATTCGCCATGGGGTTTAATTCATTGGTGCTAAATCTGCTGGGCAGATACCGTGAAGGCCGGTCATGGATGGCATTGTTCGTGTTGGTTTGTGGTGGGGCATGGGTAGCACTCGCAGAATCGTATTCGTCGATCGTTTACGCCCTTGAGCAACCGGTGGACTATGCATTGGCGGTGCATGGAGGTGCTGGCTGGGAGCCGGCGAAGATGACGGAGGAAGATCGAGCGGTGCACCGAGCTGCGCTGACGCGGGCCCTGGACGTCGGGAACCGGATTCTTCGGAATGGAGGCACGGCGCTGGATGCGGTAGAGCAGACGATTCGAGTGCTGGAGGACGAGCCGCTCTATAATGCTGGGCGAGGGGCGGTCTTTAATGAGCGCGGCCAACATGAATTAGATGCCGCGATTATGGATGGAAAAAAGCGTATGGCTGGCGCGGTGGCTGCGGTTACCACGGTCAAGAATCCGATTTCTCTGGCACGGCTTGTGATGACCGAAACCAAGCATGTGCTCTTGATGGGAGCGGGTGCGGAGCAGTTTGCAGATGAAATGCGTCTGCGTCCGCAAATTGAACGAGTTCCGAATGACTACTTTAGTACAGAGGTGCGTCGGCAAGAATGGCGAGCGACAGTGGATCGGGAGAAACGTCAGCAGTCTGCAGGCGAAAAGATTGAGGGCGATAGATCGCGGGGACAAGGCGGTCGGAAGTCATCGGAGGAGCGTTCTGACGAGCCCCAGCGGCAATCACAACGCTATCAGGTTCGAGATCCCTCTGCTTACTGCACCGTTGGCTGTGTGGCACGCGACAAGCAGGGAAATCTGGCAGCGGGTACGTCGACAGGTGGCCTTACGAATAAGCGCTGGGGGCGAGTGGGGGCAGTGCCGATAACGGGAGCGGGGACTTACGCCGATAATCGAACGTGTGCGGTGAGTGGAACGGGAACAGGCGAATTGTTTCTGCTGCATTGCACTGCGTTCCAAATTCATTCCCAGATGCAACTCTCCCAGCGATCTTTAGCAGAATCCGCACGTGTGATGATTGATGAGACGATGCCAGAGGATTCGGGTGGGGTGATAGCTATTGATGTCTCCGGACAGGTAGTCATGCGGTGTAACACACCCGGTATGGCTCGCGCCGCCGTTAATTCGTCAGGCAAGGTCATATTTGCTCTTGAGCGTTAGCCGTGAGTGGCCTGGAAGGGGTGTAGAGATGTCAGGGGAAGAATCGCTTGCGTCAGCTCAAGAATGGCCGGTCATAGTAATTGGTGCTGGTGCGGCTGGCATCTTGGCAGCGACGCGTGCCGCCGAGCGCGGGATGAGAGTGCTACTGGTTGAAAAGATGCCGCGAACAGGCACGAAAATCCTGATGTCGGGAGGAACTCGTTGTAACATCACGCACGATACAGATCGAAGAGGAATTATTGATGCATTTGGTGCGCGGTCACAGGGGCGTTTTCTGCATTCAGCGCTCGCTGCACTGTCCCCCCAGGAACTCATACAGATAATTGAGGCCGAAGGGGTGCCGACGTATGTAGAGGAAGGGCGAGGCAAGATATTTCCGAAGAGTGATCGAGCAAGTGATGTTCTGGCGGCGCTCATGCGACGATTCCAGCGTAGTGGCGCCGAGTTGTCGTTGCGCGAGCCGGTGATATCCATTTCACGCGCTGAGGATGGCTTTCTATTGGTAACGGGTAAAGGAATGCGGCGAGCTAGGCAATTGATCATTACAACGGGCGGAAAATCGTATCCGGGAAGTGGTACCACTGGGGATGCTTATCGCTGGCTAGAGGTACAGGGACACTCGATCATCGATCCCAAACCAGCGCTGACTCCGATCACAAGCGATGATGTTTGGGTGACGGACCTACGAGGGATAGCGCTCGAGCGGGCGATGGTACGAATTAAGGAAGGACCAAAGGTGCTAGCAGAACGACTGGAGTCGGTGCTGTTCACTCATTTTGGGCTTTCGGGGCCGGCGATTCTGGATGTTAGTCGAGTGGTGGCGAGGCATGCATCGCCTGCGAGCTTGTGCCTGGAGGTCGATGTTTTTCCGAATCAGAAGTTCGATGAACTGGACATGGCGATTCGCATGACCTGTGGCGATGAGGGAAAAAAACAGATTGGGGCGAGTCTATTTCGTGAATTGCCGCGGCGATTGGTGGAGGCGATTCTGAGGCAGGCGGGGGTATCGATGGAGGTTCGCGGGGCGGAGTTAGGGCGAGTGGAGCGGGGGCAGGTGGCGGGAGCGGGGAAAGGTTTACGAGTGCGAGTGCGCGGGGTGCGAGGATTTCAGGTAGCGGAGGTGACTTCGGGTGGAGTGTCACTGGACGAAGTGGACTCACGGACCATGGAAAGTAAACTAGTTCCGAATTTGTTTTTGGCGGGTGAAGTGCTCGACTTGGATGGGCCAATTGGGGGGTACAACTTCCAAGCCGCCTTCAGCACTGGCTGGTTAGCTGCCAACTCAATAACAAATCGTTAATCTTAGCCTGCCACCGTGGCAGCTGATTGTTAGTAGTTTTTAGTAATTTTGAAACGTTGCAGGATATCAAGCGTTCGCCAACAGGATGAATTGTCTCCAGCTGGTGTCCTAAAACAAAAAAAGCGGCAAATCGCCGCTTCGTTAGACCGACAAATAGATGATTTTTGGGCTCTGTCGTGACTCCGGCGCGCACCTCTCTCTAAGCTCGATGTACTTCGAGCAACAAAGGACTGATGAAGGCTTTCACCGACCGTGGTTTATTGGCCTAACGTAGGGCATTGCAGCCGCAGCCAAGCGACCGATGGGCGACCACCATGGAGCGGAAAATGTCGCCCCCGTCCGCCGACGCCTGCTGCCATCAACCCGATCGGCTGGAACCGCCACCCCGCTCCTTCGTCCGCCGATGAGCCTCCGCAAACATCGCCGCCATAATCTCCAGCTCTCGATTAAAACGACGACTCGTCACCCGCATCGCAAAATCCCACTCCTCGGCGT
>JBJSXJ010000216.1:0-16285 GCA_046086325.1 Planctomycetota bacterium
TGGGATCGGTTTGCGATTCCCCTGCCGGGTTCGCGCTGTCGAGTGATTACGAGTCCGCGGATTCAGATTCCACCGCAGCTGGATCGTCTGGGGCTGGAGTCGTGTAGGGAGTCGGTGGAGCGATTGTTTTTGCGTTTGACGGACGAGGCGGAAGCGTGGGCTGAATCGGGGGAGTATTGGCCGCATTCGATACCGCTGAGTTGTCGGGCCGGGTGTGCTCCGTGGTATGAGCCAGCGCGGGATTCCGTGGGCAGTGAAAGCGATGAACAAGGCCAGGCGACGGATGATCGCCGCTGTGCGTAGAGGTGAATGTCCATGGAATTCGAGTCACAGGGAAATCAGCGCGATGGTGGTCAGCGCGATGGCAGTCAGCGCGAAGGTGGTCAGCCGCTGAATGTCACGCAGATCACACAGCGGATCAAAGATATTTTGGAGGGTAGCTTTCCGGATGTTTGGGTCGCCGGTGAGATTGCTGATTACACCCAGTCGCATGCAGGGCACATTTATTTTTCGCTCAAGGATTCCAAATCCACGATCCGCGCCGTGATCTGGGCTTCGACCGCTGCACGCCTGCGCTTTCGCTTGCAAGATGGTCTGCAAGTGATTTGTCGTGGCGAGGTCAATGTCTATCCGCCGCGCGGCACCTATCAGCTCGTCATTCGCTCCTTGCAGCCGCAGGGCGAGGGCGCGTTACAACTGGCATTGCGGCAACTGCATCGCCGCTTGGCAGCAGAAGGTTTGTTTGATGCGGCGCGGAAGCGACCGTTGCCGCGGTTCCCGCGTCGGATCGCCGTGGTAACCAGTCCCACGGGAGCGGCCATTCGTGATTTCTTGGAAGTGGCTCGGCGGCGCTGGCCGGCGCTGGAAGTGCTCGTGATCCCGGCGCGCGTGCAAGGGGAAGGCGCTGCCGAGGAAATCGCTCTGGGCATCGCGATTGCGAATCAGCTGGCCGACGTTCCCGATGTGGTCCTCGTCACGCGGGGAGGTGGTAGTTTGGATGAACTGTGGTCTTTTAACGAGGAGATTGTCGTCCGCTCTATTCATGCCTCGCGCATCCCCGTGGTTTCGGCGGTCGGACATGAGATTGATGTCACCCTGTCCGACTTGGTGGCCGACGTACGCGCGTTGACGCCCACCGAGGCGGCGGAGTTGATTGCACCCTCGCGTGACGAACTGCTCGCGGCCACTCGACAGCTCCAGCGGCGCTTAGTGGGCGGTTTGCGGCGTCGAGCTGACGAAGCACGGGCTCGACTTACAGGACTGGAACAAAGACGCTGTTTGCGCCGTCCAACTGATCGATTGCAAGAACTGATGCGGCGAGTGGACGAGTGGGATTTACGTGCCACGGCGGCGGTGCGCCGAGCGACTCGACGCGCCCGTGAGCGGCTGCAAGGTTTGCAGGGGCAGTTGGAAGCCCTGAGTCCCCTGTCGATTCTGGCGCGGGGCTACAGTGTGACGCTGCGAGCGGAGACGGGCGAGCTGATTCGCGAGGCGTCCCAGGTGTCAGCAGGTGAGCGCCTGGTGACTCGACTGGCCGCTGGTACGATTACCAGCCGAGTGGAAGGAACAGAACAGCCATAGAATGGCCTGAGGGTGCTGATGAAGGCACCGGTGAATATTCACGGCGATCAGAAAGGTGGGGATGAAGATGAGTGGAGAAGTGCAGCAGCGGGCGGCGGCCAACGGCAGTGACTCGCAATCATCACCGGCCGGTACGGGTGGGGGAGCGGAAACGGTTTCCTTTGAAGAGTCACTGGGGAAGCTGGAGCAGATTGTGCGGCAACTGGAAGATGGCTCATTGGGGCTCAGCGATTCGCTCGCGCGGTACGAGGAAGGTTTGAATTGTTTGCGTCGCTGCCACGAGGCCTTGGGGCAAGCCGAGCGGCGGATTGAACTGCTGACGCGCGTGGACGAGCGGGGTGAGGTGGAGACCGTGCCGTTTGACGAGCAGCAGATGACGCTGGAAGAAAAGGCGGCCAGCCGTGGCAAACGTCGTTCCGGGCAGTCTTGAACGTCTGGGCCACGGCGCTCAAGTGGGCACTTAACAGGCCCGAGTCGTTGTGGCACAATCTTGCCGTTCAGGGTGGGCTCTGGCTGAGGGGCTGGGCCTGCGGATAGCAGCATTTTTTACGGCGAGGGGTAACGTGGCATGACGGCGGGAATGGCGGCCGTGTTTCATGAGTACGCTCAGCGCCGCCGTGCTGCGGTGGAAGCGGCGCTGGATCATTACACCCAGTTTGACGCCGATTGCCCTGACCGTCTGCGCTTGGCGATCCGTCACAGTTTGCTCGCGCCCGGCAAGCGGCTGCGGCCGCTCTTAGTGTTAATGGCCGCCGAAGCGTGCGGGACAACGATGGAGCGAGCGATGCCTGCCGCTTGTGCCGTTGAAATGGTGCACACCTATTCGCTCATCCACGATGACTTGCCCGCGATGGACGACGACGATCTACGACGTGGACTGCCCACCTGCCATGCGGTTTATGGCGAGGCCTTAGCGATTCTGGCGGGTGATGCGCTGCTCGCCCAAGCGTTCGAAGTGCTGGCCAGTGATCTGGCTGATCCGCGACAGGCAGCGGAATGTTGTCGCGTGCTCGGAACCGCTGCTGGCGCGCGAGCCTTAGTGGGGGGGCAAGCCGCAGATCTGGCCGCCGAGGAAACGGGTGGTGATGGCGAGCTGCTGGAAGCCATTCATCGCCGCAAAACGGGAGCTTTATTTAAGGCTTCCCTGCTCATGGGTGGCGTTGTGGCTGCTGCTAGTGCTGAGCAGCTAGCCGATCTGGACCGTTACGCCCGCAATCTGGGGCTCGCCTTCCAAGTGGTCGACGACCTGCTGGACGTGGCCGGAGATGCAGAAGTTGTGGGAAAGCGTGTCGGCAAAGATAAAGATCGTGGTAAACTCACGTTTCCGTCTTTGTGGGGAGTCGACGCCAGTCGGCGACGAGCCGAGCAGTTGGTGGTAGATGCCAGCGAGGCGCTGACGAACTGGGGCTCGTCCGCGAACGTACTCGTTGGTCTTGCTCACTACGTTCTGGAAAGGAATCGATAGGCATGGCACAGATCTTGCCATCCATTACATCGGCCATTGATTTACATCGCTTTTCCAATCGACAGTTGGAGCAAGTGGCGGACGAGATTCGGGAAGTTCTCTGTAATTTGCTCTCCGAACGCAGCGCGCACTTCGCGTCCAATCTGGGCGTGGTGGAACTCTGCTTAGCGCTGCACAGCGTATACGATTTCCGTCGTGACCGACTCATCTGGGACACGGGCCATCAGATCTACCCTCATAAGCTCATCACGGGGCGCTACGATCGTTTCCACACGATTCGTACCAAGGGCGGGTTGATGGGATATCCGAATCCGCATGAAAGCGAATACGACTTGTTCATGACCGGCCATGCTGGCTGCAGCGTGTCGACGGCGTTGGGATTGAAGAGCGGCGATGAGTTGATGGGTGACACGAGTCGCCATTCGGTGGCCGTGATTGGCGATGGTGCTTTTCCGTCGGGCATTGTTTTCGAGGCCCTCAACAATGCCAGCGAGCTCAAGAAGAATCTGCTGGTCATCCTGAACGACAACAAGATGTCGATTTGCCCGCGTGTGGGTGGATTGGCCAGCTATCTGGACCGGCTGCGCACCAACGTACTGTACACCGGTTTGAAAAATGAAGTGGTCCGAGTACTGAACAACATTCCGCTCTTTGGCGATCCCGTGGAGCGATTGCTGGCGCAGATTAAAGAGGGCGTAAAAGCGGGGTTGTGCGGCGGGATGATGTTCGAGGAACTGGGGTTCCGGTACATCGGTCCGATCGATGGTCATCAGATTCCGCTGCTGCGGAAATATCTGGAGATGGTGCGAACGCTCGAGGGGCCGACGCTGCTGCACGTGGTCACCGAAAAGGGGCATGGTTTTCAGCCCGCTGCCGCCGATCCTGTCTTCTTTCACACTCCGCCGGCATTTGAAGCAGCCGACGATGGCCCGCGCCTGAAGTCCAGCGGTGGCACTCCGGCTTACACCGATGTCGCTCGCGATGCCATTCGTGCCGCCATGCAGCGGGACGATCGGGTGACGGTCATGACCGCCGCGATGTGTCAGGGGAACAAGCTGGAGTGTGTGCGCGAGGAGTTTCCGGAGCGGTTTTTTGATACCGGGATTTGTGAGTCGCATACGGTGGCCTTCGCGGCGGGGCATGCGAAAGCCGGACTGCGGCCGATCGTCGACATTTACAGCACCTTCTTGCAGCGCAGTTTTGATCAGATTTTCCAGGAGGTATCGCTGCAGAATCTGCCGGTCACATTCATGCTGGACCGCGCTGGTTTGACGGGCCCTGATGGTCCGACGCATCACGGGGTGTTCGATCTGGCCTACATGCGCATTTTTCCACACCTCGTCGTGATGGCGCCTGGCGATAGTTATGACTTGCGCGAGATGCTGGAGTTCAGCTTGCAGCATGATTCGCCCTGTTCCATTCGCTACCCGAAAACGAATGCGGTGACTCAGGAAGGCCCGCGTGCGCCGCTCCAGCTAGGACAAGCCGAAGTTTTTTCCTGGGGCCGTGACGGGGTCATTTTGTGCTGTGGTACGCTGCTGGCCAACTGTTTAAAAGCTGCGGAAAAACTGCGTCAAGAGGGACTGGATGTGGGAGTCGTCAACGCGCGGTTCGTTAAACCACTCGATACCGAAATCCTGGCTCGCGTGGCGCAGCAGGGAAGTTTTCTGATCACGGTGGAAGAAGGAGTTCTGGCGGGCGGTTTTGGTGGCGCCGTGTTAGAAGCACTCGCCGAACGTAGTTTGAGCGTTCCGGCGCTACGCTGCTTGGGAATCCCCGATCGCTACGTGGGGCATGGTGAGCGCGGAGAGTTGCTGGCCGAACTGGGACTGGATGTCGACGGCATCGTGCGTACTGGGCGTGAACTGGCTCAGAGCTTGTCGCTGGAACCATCCCTGACCGGCAAGGCGCCCCAGCCATGAGCGCCACGACGGCGTCGGAGGATGGCCTGCCAGTCTGGCGCGATCGTAGTACTGCCCGCTTGCAAGTGGTCTTGGTCGGCGCGGGAAATCGGACGGCGGTTCGCAAAGAGGCCGAGCGCATTGATCCTCTGATTCGCGCTGCGGCGGACCTGGTCGCAATCGACCTCGATGCCGGCCTGAATCTCGCGGAACTCAACTTCGAACTGGCGGTGGTGCTGGGTGGCGATGGCACGATTCTGCGCGCGGCGCGGCGGATGGGTGACCAGCAGCGACCGATCATTGGCGTGAATATGGGTAAGCTGGGGTTTCTGGCGGAGCTCTCGCCGGCGCAGTTCGAAAAAGTGTGGCCGCAGGTGGCTCGAGGTGAATGCGAGTTACGGCGTCATCTGATGTTCCATGCCACGGTCACTCGCGGCGGCCGAGTGCTGCATGAGGAACTGGGGCTGAACGAAGCGGCGATTCTGCGCGGTCCACCCTTCGCACTGCTCGACCTGGAACTTTACGTTGACGGAGAATTAGCAACTACCTATAGTTGCGACGGCTTGATCATCAGCACTCCGGTAGGTTCGACCGCTCACAGTTTGTCGGCGGGTGGTCCGATTCTACGCAAAACGATGTCGGCCTTCGTTGTCTCGGCACTGAACCCACACACGTTGACGGTGAGGCCGGTGGTAGACGATGCGGATCGAGTGTTTGAAGTGCATGTGCCCAGTTGTCATGAGGCGACGGCGCTGGTGATTGACGGGCAACTGGCCTGTCCGCTGCAGGCGGGTGATCGAGTGCGTGTGGAACGGGCTCGATCAAGCTTCAGTTTGGTCGAGGTACGAGGGCATAGTTACTATCGCACGCTGCGGGAAAAGCTGGGTTGGAGCGGACGTCTGCGGGCGTCCTCGTAGCGGCGAGGTGGTGAGGTTAGTAGCGCGAGCCAGGAGGGCTCGGTCGATCCATTTTTTTGCAGGCAGGGAGGCCGTGGCGTGAGTCATCATTTTCGTCAGTCGATTCGTTTGTCTGTTTTAGCGGCCGCGAGTGGGCTGATCGCCAGCCTTTTCTGGGAGTTGGTGACGGGCGCTCTCGGGATGAGTCCGTCGACGGCTAGCGCACAGGAAGTGCCGGCGAAGGCAAGCAGTCCGGATTTGACGAGCCAACTGAAAGCGGCTTCGAAGCAAGTCGCCAATGAGCAGACATTTCTGCTGCAGTATCGTCCTGAAAAGGGACAGACGATCCGCTGGAAGGTTGTTCATCTGGTGACGGTCGATACGAAAATTCGCGGCAGTGAGCAGACCGCGAAAACTCGCAGCGTCTCGCAAAAGGCTTGGCGAGTGACGGACGTTGATGCCGAGGGAAATGTGACGGTCGTGCTCACGATTGAGCATGTCGATATGTGGCAAAGTTTAAGTGGTCGGCAGGAAGTGCGTTACAACAGTCGCACGGACTCCGTACCACCCCGCGAATATGAATCGGTGGCGAAATCAATTGGAGTGCCGCTGGCAACCGTGACCTTCAATCGCCATGGTCGAGTGTTAAAGCGCGACAGTTCGCAGCCGCAATTCAATGCTGGATTGGGAGAGCTGACGATTCCGTTGCCGGAGCAGCCAGTGAAGCTGGGAGCGAAGTGGAATGTGCCGGACGAGGTCAGTGTACGGCTGGAAGATGGTCGCGTGCAGCGCATCAAAACTCGCTTGCTCTATTCGCTGGATAAGGTCGAGACGGGGGTGGCAACGATTGGTGTTAAGACCGAGATTTTGACTCCCGTCAGTGATCCGAAAGTGCATTCACAAATCGTGCAGCGCATGACCAACGGTTCCTTGAAGTTTGATTTGGAAGCGGGGCGTTTACTTTCCAAGCAAGTCGATTTGGACGAAACCGTGGTGGGCTTCAGTGGCGCCGACAGTGTGATGCAATATCTGGCTCGACTGACCGAAGAAGTGCAGTCGGTGGGGGAGTCGGAGCCTGCTGGCGCAGTGGCTGGTCAGGTGGCTCGTGAAGCAGCTGCCGAGGCAGCAGTTGAGGCAGCGGCGAAACCTGAGGTGACGACGGTTCCGCGCTAAGAAGGCAATTCAGCGGTGCATAGTCTACTCATCAATACCTTGTGGGCGGTGGGCGGCACGTGGCTGCTGGCGTTGCCGCTGGGCGCAGTGATTGGGTGGTGGCTAGCCCGCGTGGAGTTTCCGGGGCGGCGGTGGCTGGGTGCCGGTTTCCTATTCTTGCTGCTTATTCCGCTCTATTTACAAGCGGCGGGCTGGGATGCGGGATTGGGGCGCCAGGGCTGGTGGACTTATCGTACGAGTAGTGTCCAAGCTCCGTGGCTGTCGGGCTGGACAGCACTTCTCGTGATTCATGCGGCGCACGCCCTGCCCTGGGTCATCGTCATCTCGGCGGCCGGTTTCCGCTGGGTGGCGTGCGAATTGGAAGATGAAGCGCGACTGGAACTGTCGCTGCCGCTGATTTTTTTGACGATCGCTCTTCGTCGCGCCTGGCCGGCGATCTTGCTGGCCGCCATTTGGGTACTGGCGCTAGTCAGTGGTGAGATGACGGTTACGGATATGTATCAAGTGCGCACGTTGGCCGAGGAGCTCTACACCGGGTTTGCACTCGGCGACAACCTGCTGATGATCACTCTGCATCTTCTACCGCTGATCGTTCTTTGTGCGGTGCTGATGGCGATTCTCGTACGTGCGCAAGCTGCTTGGGCACCGGCGGTGGGACTCAGCTGGTCGGTGCAGCGTCAGCGTTTAACGGTCGGGAGGGGCGGCTGGTGGATGACCCTGACTGTCGGGACGCTGTTCGTGCTGCTCGCTCTGGTACCGCTGGGCAATTTGCTCTACCAAGCTGGGCTGAGCACGCAGCGTGTGGGAGCCGATTGGCAGCGTTCCTGGCAGTTCGCCAAGCTGCTGCAGATGGTCGGACAGACTCCGTGGCGATTTCGTGACGAGTGGTGGGGGACGCTGCGGTTGGCGACAACCACGGCGCTGCTCAGCGTGGTCTGCGGGTGCTGGGCGGCTTGGTGGAGTCGCGAGCGGGCGCTGCGCTGGTGGCTCGTGGGCTGGCTCGGTGTACTGGCGGTGGCTATTCCGGGGCCCTTGTTCGCGGTGGCGCTGCTACAGGTGCGCGACTATTTGGGACCGACGATGCTCGATGACTGGATGGATCAATCGCTGATTCTCGTGGCTTTGGTCTTGTCGCTGCGAGGCGTGCCGCTGGTGTGGGCCATCTGCTGGTTTGCCTTTCGTTCCTTGCCGATGGCGCAGCGGGAATTTGCGGAAGTCAGTGGAGTGGGGCCGTGGCGACAGTTGTGGGTCGTGGTCTTGCCGCAGCGTCGCGCCGTGGTTTTGGCCAGTGGACTCTTGGCCTGGGTGTTAGCTGCCGGTGATGTGACGGTGAGTATCTTGCTGTTACCACCGGGCGAGACGACGGTCGCCATTCGCACCTTTCAATTGGTGCATGCAGGCGTGGACGATCGTTTAGCTGGATTGACACTCGCCACAATCTTGATGTTTGGCTGTTTAGGTGTTCTGATCAGGGGGAGCATGATCGGCGGTACGGGTTGGCTGCGAGGGCCGGGAGAGCGATATGAAACGGATTAGCAGACGATCGGTGTACCGCTCCCAGGGGCTGGGACGACGCTTCTGGCTTGTGCTCCAAAGCCTGCTGGTACTGAGTGGTCTACTAGCGGATTGTGAGCCGTCGGTCTGGGCCGTGGATCATGTCACGGTGTTGCAGGGCGAAAAGAGCGTGCGATATTCGGGACGACTGGTGACGGAGGCGGAGGATGGTGGGCTGTTGCTCCTGACGCCAGATGGCGTTTTGCATCCATTTCAGCCTCGCGACTATGTCTCGAAATCGTCGGACGATCAGCCGTTCAAACCGTGGTCGCGTGAGGAGATGGAGAAGCGTGTGCTGGCGGAAATGCCACCTGGTTTTAAGGTACATGCGACGGCTAATTATCTCATCTGTTACAACACTTCGACGGCTTATGCGCAGTGGTGTGGCTCCTTGTATGAACGACTATATCGCGGTTTTCGCAATTACTGGGAAACGCGTGGCCTGCCGCTGCACGATCCCGAACTGCCGCTCGTCGCCATGGTCTTTGACTCCAAATTCTCCTATCTACGCCATGTGCGGGAGGAGTTGGGCGATGCGGCCGAGTCGATTGTGGGTTTTTATAGCCCGCTCTCGAATCGCATGAACATGTACGATCTGACGGGCCTGGAGGGGCTGAAGCTGACCGGGCAGCGGATTTCTACAGCGGCACTGGTGAATCAGATTCTTTCGCAACCGGCAGCGGCTCCGATGGTGGCCACCATCGTCCACGAAGCAACTCACCAGTTGGCCTATAACTGCGGCTTACAAACTCGCTTGGCCGACAACCCGGTCTGGGTGAGCGAGGGACTGGCGGTTTTTTTTGAAACGCCGGATTTGAAAAGCCCCAAAGTTTGGACGGGCATCGGCAATGTCAATCACCATCGGCTGGTACAGTTTCGACGCAGTTTAAACAGTCGTTCGCCCGGGGCGATCATGCGTTTGGTGCGTGATGACGAGCGTTTCAAAAGTGCCGACACGACGCTCGACGCCTACGCTGAAGCCTGGGCGCTGAATTTCTTCTTGCTACGCACTCGAAATAAGGAGTACGTCGCTTACTTGCGCGAGTTATCGACCAAGTCACCGTCGGTGTTTGATACCCCGGAAGAGCGGCTAGCGGCCTTGGAAGCGGTGTTTGGCGACCTCGAAAAGCTCGAAGTTGATTTTTTGCGTTACATGCGCAAGGTTGAATAGCGCACTGTCTTACGGTGGACGTGAGGGCGGATTGGGAGCAGTCTGACGCACTTTTAATATGCTTTTGCGTCGACGATGGAGCGCGTTTCTGTGTACTCTCAGTAGTTACCGGTTTCGGTCCGTCAGGTTCCCGCAGAAATTGGCATGTCTTCCTCGTCACCTCGCCACGATTCGTCCTTTCGCCACGATTCCTCACACGCGGCCATGATCCAGCAAGCGATCGAACGAGCGGGAGAGCTGTTACCCGCGCAAGGTCCGATCAGCGCGTTTGTGTTTCTGAATACGCTGCAGGCCCTCGAGCATCTGCCGTTTGACGAGGGACTGCAGCGCGGTGCTCGCCTGTTTAACAACCAGCCGTATTTGTCCGAGGATCGCTATCGTCAGGAATTATCGCAGGGGCGCATCAAGCGATCGGACTTAGAGGCGGTCTTGCTGGATGATCTGGGTGAGCGAGCCGATGGGATGCTCGGTTCCCTGGGAACTCGCTATGCCTTGCGGTTGAAGATGCTGCTGCTACCGCTGCGGATGGGTCCCGAGCAGGAGCTGCGCTGGTTTGTGGTGGAAACGGATGCGCTGACGAAGATGCGGCTGGAAACTCCAACCATTTCGCGGCTCGCGATTCTCGATGAAGCCCGCCGCTGGGCGCGTGCGGCATCTGCTGAGAAAACTTCGCCGCCGACCGGTGGAGCAACTGCGTCCGAGTCGCGTCCGGTTGTCAAAGAGATGTTGGCACTGGCCTGGGATCGGCATGCACCGCGCGATCTTGATCGCTGGTCGGAGGGAGACTGGGAGCGATTTTCACTGCAGTCGCTCTGGACGATTAGTAAACGAGCGGTGGCGGATTTACCCGTTCGTGATCACTCCGGAACTCCACCGGTGCGTCCGCGCGATCTGCTGTTGGCAACCACCGGAATCGATTGTGATTTGTGGGTTCACGAATTGCTCACCCGGTTCAGCGCGGCATATACCGATCAGGGGCTGGCACGTTGGCCGCTGCCGGATCGAGAACAAGGGTTCTATCGTTCGTTTTTACTCTTGTATCAGCAGAGCGGTGGACCGCCAGATCGCTGGCTGAAAAACTTGTCGGCTGAGATCAGCCGCTTGCAAGCCGCTCGACTGCAACCACTGGAATCGATTGAAGAGTCGTTAGTACTGCTGGGTATTCCCGCCGAGGAGTGGGACGAGTTCATTCAGGCGTCGGTGTTGGCGCTGCGTGGCTGGGCAGGTCTGTTGCGGCAGATGGAAGTGCGCGCGGACCGAGTGCCTTTGCCGGTGCCGACGGGCACCTTGGTGGAATTTCTGGCGGTTCGTCTGATCCTCGATCGCTTGGCCTTGGCGGCGGGCGCGGCGGATGCGGGACTGGCGGCTGACGATCTGCGTGCTCTGCGCGGAGAATTACAGGCGACTTGGCATGGGCAGCGCCAATCGACGGTGGAGCAACGGGCGTTCATGGTATTTCAGTTGGCGCAGCTGCGCGGCTGGGGCCCCAGTTCCTTGCAGCGACTCTGTCCCGCCGAATGGCAGATGCTGCTCGACGAGGTGGAAGCGTTTACATCGCTGGAGCGGCGGCGACTGCTGCATGCCGCCTACGAGCGCCGATTTCGTATCCAAGCACTCGATGCCCTCGCCTACCGCACCGCACGGCCGGTCCGCCGAGTATCCAAGCCGCGTTTTCAGGCGGTCTTTTGCATTGATGCACGCGAGGAGTCTTTTCGGCGACATCTCGAAGAAGTTGCTCCGGATACCGAGACATTTGGAGCGGCGGGATTTTATGGCGTAGCGATGTATTATCGCGGTGCTGCTGATGCGCACTTCGCGGCCCTCTGTCCGATCGTCGTGCGTCCACGGCATTGGGTCATTGAAGAGGTGGTGTATACGTTTGCGGAACAGAGTCGTCGACGAGCGGCGACTCGCAAGGCGCTCGGTACCGCATCGCATCAAGTGCATGTGCGTAGTCGGAGCATGGCGGGAGGAGCACTCCTGACGGCTGGGCTCGGCGTGTTAGCCTCCGTGCCGCTGGTAGCACGCGTGCTCTTTCCTCGTACTACCGCGCGCCTGCGACGATCGGTCGGGGAGTTCGTAAAGACGCCACCGATTACGCGTCTGCGGCTGGAGCGGCTCACTGCGGAGCCTGGTCCGGAGGGAGATCAGATCGGCTATTCGCTCGAAGAGATGACAAACATTGGCGAACGGATCTTACGCGAGATCGGTTTGATCGAAGGTTTCGCACGCCTCGTCTTTTTCCTGGGACATGGTTCCGCCTGTTTGAATAATCCGCATAAATCGGCGTATGACTGCGGAGCGTGTTCGGGGAGCGCCGGGGGGCCCAATGCTCGGGCTCTAGCCGCGATGCTCAATGATGCGCGGGTGCGCGAACAGTTGCTGCAGCGAGGTATTCAGATTCCGCGTGACACGTATTTCCTCGGTGGGCAGCACAATACCTGTACCGATGCGATCACGTTCTTTGATTTGGAACTGCTGCCGCGCACGCACTACACCGACTATGATCAGGCTTGGCAGACGTTGGAACAGACTTGTGAGCGCAATGCCCACGAACGTTGCCGACGCTTTCAGTCCGCGCCTCTCAATCTGACCATCGCTGCCGCTCGACGACACGTGGAAGGTCGCGCCGAGGACCTAGCACAAACTCGTCCTGAATTCGGTAACTGTACCAATGCGATGTGCGTCGTGGGGCGACGTTCCCGCACGCGGGACCTCTATCTGGATCGACGCTCGTTCTTGGTCTCATACGATCCCGAGGGTGATGACGCGGAAAATACCATCCTGGCGCGGATTCTCGGTGCGGTAGTCGTCGTCTGCTCGGGCATTAACCTGCAATACTTCTTTTCTTACATCGATTCGCCGGGCTGGGGGAGCGGTACGAAGCTGCCTCATAACGTCACATCGTTACTGGGAGTGATGGATGGGGCGGCGAGCGATTTGCGTACCGGGCTGCCCTGGCAAGGTGTCGAGATTCATGAACCGGTCCGCTTGCTCATGGTGATCGAAACGACGCCTGCGGCGATGGAGCGGATCATGCAGCGTAATCCGACCGTCGGTAACATCCTCCGTAATGGCTGGATGCAACTGGTCGTGCTCGATCCCCATTCCAATCAAATGCTGGTCTATCGGCGCGGCGAGTTTGTCCCGTATGTGCCCGAGACGACCGAGTTACCAGCGGTATCCAGTTCGATTGAGTGGTATCGAGGTCATCGTGAACATCTTCCTTTCGCTCTAGTCAAAGGCAACTGATCACAGCCTGCGGAACTGATATGCCGGAAACAAGTAATATGTTGATTCAAGGATTGGGGCTGACGGTCTTGATCGTCCCCGTCCTGCTGCTTTTGGCGCTCGGCTTGACGACGCTTTTAGGTCGACCGATTCCCGAACGCTGGGTGGGGAGAATGGTCCCATCGCTCATTTTCGTGGGCTTGATCGCGGCCGCCATGATTCTCGGCTGGATGCTGCTGAAGAACACTCGTCGAGAAGTTATTCCGGTGGGTACTTGGGTCACGATTCCCCATTATCATTTTGCGATCAAGTTTCAGTTTGATCGGCTGAGTGTACCGCTGGTGCTGTTGTCTTTTATTTTGTGCGGCACGATTGGTGCCTTTGCCAATCGGTATATGCACCGCGAGCCGGGGTATAACCGCTTCTTTACGCTCTATGCGCTGTTTTTGCTGGGCATGGTGACGACGTCGCTGGCGGGCACCATCGAAACGTTGTTTGCCGGCTGGGAACTGGTTGGACTGTCGTCTGCGCTGCTGGTCGCCTTCTTCCATGAACGAGCGGCACCGGTTCGCAACGGGCTGCGCGTCTGGGGCGTCTATCGGATCGCGGATGCGGCCTTACTGCTGGCTTCCGTGGCACTGCATCACATGCGCGGTGAAGGTGACTTTGATGCGCTGCTGGGTGCGGGAGTGTGGCCGGACGGACAATCCCTGGTTACGCCCGCGCAGTCGCTGCTGGTGGGCGGTCTGCTGCTGTTTGCCGCAGCGGGCAAGTCCGCTCTGGTGCCGTTCTCGGGATGGTTACCACGAGCCATGGAAGGACCGACTCCGTCCAGTGCGGTGTTTTATGGCGCGTTATCGGTGCATCTGGGCGCGTTCTTGCTGTTGCGCGTTAGTCCGATCATCGAGTCCTCGCCGTGGTTATCGGCAGCGGTGATCGGAGTGGGCTTGGCGACGGCGATCTTGGCGACCATGGCGGGACGGACGCAATGCGACATTAAGAGCGCACTCTCCTTCGCCTCGCTGGCGCAAGTGGGTTTGATCGTGGTCGAAATTGGTTTGGGGTGGCATTACGTGGCACTGACGCACATTCTCGGGCATGGCTGTCTGCGCACCTTACAATTCGTGCGAGCCCCGACATTGCTGCTCGATTACAAAATGATGGAAGATGCCATCGGTAGCCGCTTGCCCCAGAAAACGCTCGCTAACCAGCAGTTCGTGTCGGCCAACATGCAGCACTGGTTCTATCGCTGGGCGCTGGAACGTGGCTATCTCGATGCCCTGATCACGGACTATATTCTTCGACCTTTTCTGGGATTCTTTCGCTGGTGTGATCGACTGGAATGCAGTTGGAATCAGCGGTTATCGGGTGTGCAGCCGACCGGACAGCACCCCGACGATATTCCCGGTAGTACCCTCGACGACTTACTATGAGCGAACTGCATTTCCCCTGGTTAGAATGCGCGGTGCTCGTCCCGCTGTTGGGAGCGATTGCGGTCCGCCGCTCGCGTTCGGAATTTGACGCCAGTCGCCGCGCACTGTTCCTCTATGGCCTCACGCTGGTCGTGGCCATTGGAGCTTGGTTGGATTTTGACCTGCTCCATGTGCATGAGGCGGATGATTTAGGCCACCTGCCAGCGCTGCTCCTGCATCGCAAGTTGTTTGTGCTCGATCAACTCAGTGCCCCGCTGCTACCGCTCGCCGCCCTGCTCTACTTTCTCACCGCGATCACTCAGCCACGAACGAAAATTCATGGCTACACCGACGCGAAGAATCTGGTGTCGGAGGGACTGCTGCTCGCAACGCTCTGTGGCAAAGATGATTGGATCTTGATTGCGCTGACCATTCTGTCCGCGATTCCGGTCTATCTGGAACTACGCGCGAGAAATCAGGCCACTCGAGTTTTTGTACTTTACACCGCGCTGTTCGCGGCGCTGGTGATCATGGGACAAGCGATTGTCGACTGGGAAGGCTCGTCTCAAATTCACACGCTTTGGGCACTGGTGCCACTGCTGGGCGCCATCTTCATTCGCAGTGGTATCTTTCCCCTGCATGGCTGGATGACGGATTTGTTCGAGCGTGCGTCCTTTGGCACGGCGCTGCTGCATGTGGCTCCGCTGACCGGAGCTTACTTAGCTGTCCGCCTCGTCATGCCGATTGCCCCCGACTGGGTCCTCCGCGGTATCGGCTGGGTCTCCCTGGTGACCGCCATCTACGCCGGGGGAATGGCGCTCGTCCAGCGGGATGGTCGGCGTTTTTTCTGTTTTTTGTTTCTTAGCCATTCCGCACTAGTGCTGGTCGGCTTGGAAGCGGTGACGCCGATCGGACTCACCGGAGCGCTCTGCGTCTGGCTGACGGTCGGCATGTCTCTGGGGGGACTGGGGTTGACGCTTCGCGCGCTCGAGGCCCGGCGAGGTCGCTTATCCCTGACCAGTTTGCAGGGGATGTACGATCACACGCCCGATTTGGCCGTCAGTTTTTTGTTGACAGGACTGGCGAGTGTCGGGTTTCCAGGGATGGCCGGTTTCGTCGGTGCGGAATTGCTTGTCGATGGCGTGGTCGAGGCCTATCCGCTGGTCGGCGTGACGGTGGTGATTGCCGCGGCACTGGCCGGTATCGCGATTGTCAAAGCCTATTTTTTACTCTTCACGGGGCCCTGCCATCAGTCTTCGATCCCTCTTCACAGTCGTCCTCGTTTACGCTGGTCCATGTTGATCCTAGTTGCTTTGGTGCTGCTGGGTGGAGTGTTTCCCCAGCCGGGAGTGAAGTCACGATTTGAAGCCGCCACCGAGTTGCTGCATTTACGAGCGGAACGCGGGCTGCGCACGTTGCCCGACCCTGCAGATGAGAATGAACATGACAGCGGTTCCGCTGCTCCACCCTTCGTGGCGGGGTAGGCGTTTGCCCCCGGGAAAAACGGAGTCGGGCTCTGTAGAGACGCAACCCAACAAGGGATGTCCCGGTCGCGGGTGCGCCCAGGCGCAGGCAGCCGCGGGCGGAGTTCGAACTCCAGTGGCTGGTTTCATTGGCGTAAACCTTTGGACACCTGCGCGATGCCTCCAAAAATCCGACGGCCTCACCAGCGATCGACCCACAGGAAACCCGGAAACACCTTTAAAAGTCTGAGCTGCCGCCCTTCCACCTTCGGAATTGGCACTTACGCGCTAAACCTTCGCGGCACGAGGCCGCGACCCGAATGGCAGGAAGCCCTCAACAATTCGCTAACTCGCTGTCCCCAAAATTCCAGTTGCCGGTGAACCAGGGCAGTTCCCCAGTTCCCTCGTAGCGAGCAAGCTTGCAGGGCGGCGCGGGGC
>JBJSXJ010000217.1:0-8843 GCA_046086325.1 Planctomycetota bacterium
CCCCGCTTGGTGCCTTGATAAACCGGCCGTGATTCGAGCCGTGCGAGCGGAAATGGAGCGTCGTGATACATGGCAGGGTAAGCTGTACCAGCCGCGCTAGCAGCCTCGCGCTGCCAGCCTCGCGCTACCAGCCCCGCGCTACCAGTCCAACACCACCGCTGACAGAAACGATTGCTCACCGCGATCGGTGAGCAGCCGCAGTGCTCCGCTTGCATCGAGTCCCAAGCATTGCCCCGACACGCGGCGCCCGGCCGTCTCCAGCTGCACCCGGCGGCCCGCAAGTAAACAGTGAGGCTGCCAATCCGCATGGAGATTCCAATCTCGCTGAGCCAGCTTGGGCAGCCAGCGGTCGAGCGATTGTATGCAGCGCGCGAGCACCTCCACGGGCTGCATCTCCACCGCGCTCCGTTCTACCAGCGCCACAGCACGACGCCGCACCTCTTCCGGCGCAGCGCTCAATCGATTCCCCACATTAATACCGAACCCCACAACGGCTCGGTCGAGCCGCGAAGCCGAAGTTTCGATCAGGATGCCCGACACTTTACGGCCATCCAAATAGACATCGTTCGGCCACTTCACTTGCACCGCATGCGTCGCCCAGTAGGACAACGCTTCCCGAATCGCCAGTCCCGTGACAAGTGCCAACCACGGTCGCCGCTCCGCCGAAACTCCAGCGGGAAACGCCACCACAGCCGAAGCCGTAATCGCTCCCGACGCCGACCACCACCGGTTCGCTCCGCGTCCACGTCCCGCCGTCTGCTCACCCGCCACCACCAAACGCGGCAACTCTGCGGTTGACTCTGCCAACAGCGCCAGCGCGCGATCATTCGTCGACGGCAACGTCGCATGATACTCAACGTGCCAACCGGGACAGCGATTCGTCAGCGACTCCCAATCATCCATCGATCCAACGTCCGTGTGTCTACAGGTGTGTGTGTGTGTTTAAGCCAGAGCCCAACAATCGAGTGTGATAATTCAATCCGTTGCGATCGTATGACACTTCAAAACCGAACACCAGTGCAGCGACACTCTCCGCACACCCCGCCGTCTTCCCTCCGTGTCTTTGTGCCTTAGCGTGATCCCTCCTAAGCGTGATCCCTCTCCCTCCTTGGCACCATCACGGCAAGACCACCGGCGCCAGCAGGCGGGACGCACGCTGCCGATCATGATGAATCGTGTTCTCGGCGACCACCATTTTCGTCGGCGGCTCGAGTGTCAACGGTTCACCCGACTGCGGATTGGGCTCGTAGAACGGTGCGCCGGTACTGGCCACCGTCACGCGAACGCGGTGCCCGCGGGCAAAAATGTAACTCAGCCAGCCCACGTCGAACGCCACTCGAGCTGGCTTCCCCGGTTCCAGCAGCACTTCCCGCTCATAACCATCGCGATAGCGAGCTCGTCGCACATAATCGACCAGCAGGATCGACCGTCCATCGGGATAGACATCCGATACGCGCACGATGACATCCGTGTCGCGCGCGGTGGAGGAGATCCAGAGATCGGCGCGCACCAAGCCGGTCCACTCGGTAGGCTGCGCGAGAACCTCGGTCGTGAACGTGCGCACGTCAGCTTGCTGTTCAAAAGCGCGCGCATCAGCCGCCCCCGGAAAAGCTCGGCCTGGAATCTGCGCCGGATGCTGCGGATCCGATCGATAAACCGTGCGGCCCTCAGTACTCTCCGCATCCACTTCCGGCGGACCGCTGCGCAACTGGCCACCGGCCTGCAGGTAAAAGGGAGTTTCACGAGCGGGCAGGGGCCAGTCCTGGGCCGTGCGCCATTCATTGCCGGGCGCTCCCGCTTCACCGAGTGCCCCCATGACGTAGTAGCGCACCGCTGGATCACGATCGATCCCGTTGTCTCGCCCCTTCAGGTAATGATCAAACCAAGCGATGAGATGCGACTCGGGCCATTTCGCATTTTCGGGAAAGGTAAGCTCCGCGGTTTTGTTTTGTTCCTTGAAGCGACCATGTAGCCAGGGGCCGATAATCAGTTGCTGGTGACCACGTGACTGCGGACCGCCGCGATGCTGCCGCCCCCGGAAGCTCTCGATCGAACCGACATTCATGAAATCAAACCAACTGCCGATCGTGAAACAGGGGACATTCATACGAGCAAAATGTCGGCTGCAATCCTCCTGTTGCCAGTAGGCGTCGTAGGTGGGATGTGCAAACCATTCGGCGAGTAACTGGCGATTATGAGCCGGCTCGCGACAGACCTGATCCATCTGCACGAAGCGCTCGGGCCGCGTCGTCCCGCCGATCCGATAGCCCTCCTGAAACAGACTTAATCCGGTGTCGATCATGTACTGACAGACCAGATGAGGCGGCTGGGTAATCGCGAGAAAGTTTTGCGCGAAACCAGCCTGCGAACTGCCAAAGGTCCCGATCTTGCCGTTCGAGAACGGCTGTTTGGCCAGCCATTCCACCGTATCGTAGCCATCCTGCAGTTCACCCCAGCCCAAAGCGCGATATCCCACCCAAGTGCCCTCGGACTTCTGCGCTCCACGAAAATTCTCCGCACACACCACGTAGCCATGGGCGGCGATTTTGGCGAAGGAGGCGATCGTGGCCGGAGCTCGTAAATCGGCATATCGCTGCTCGTACAGCACCGGCCAGGGCCCCTCACCCGGTGGCAAGTAGAGATAAGCGGACAACTTGACTCCGTCACGCATCGGAATCATCACCGCTCGCTTCGTAACCAGCCTGGGATCTAGCGGCGGTTCCGCGCCGAGCGCCGATTGAGCCGCGCCTGATAACACCGCGGCACTGAACAGCCCGGCGATCACGTACAGCAGCAGCCAACCGGTCAGCAGCCAATCGCTCTGCGGCCGCCGTGCTACCGGGCCCAGGCACTCGCTGCCGCTGGCCGGAACAGGATCGAAACTGGCCGGGCCGCGCCTGCGACTCCCGACCAAATGTTTGCCTAAGCTGCGCATTTTGAGAGACTTTCGAACTGGAGGAGGTGCTTGAGTTGGTGGGATCGAACCATCATCTTTGTTTTTGAAACGTCCAGGTCGCGAGGAATCTGCCGATAACTGGTAATATCTAGTAGTCACTTGGTCGCGTAAAGTCGGTTCCTTTGTGGGAGCGTGAGTCCATGTTCCATCGCCGCCGTTTTCAACCTCGACTGGAACCTCTCGAGTTGCGCTCGCTGTTTGCCGCCGACCTGCTCCCCAGTTGGTCGCTGACGGGCACCACCACCGACCTCGGACCAGCAGCTACTGCCGTACCGGCAGCTACCGCCAACTCTGTCGCCGGTTCGCCGTTCACGGCAGCCGAAGGGGTGCGAGACGCGGCCGAGCGGGCGGAGGGAGAAGCAACCCCGCAGCCAAAAGCCAACGATCTTGTCGCCTTCGCCAAAGCACTCGCCGCTTCGGGCACCGTGTTCTACGGAGCGGTGTGGTGTACCTTTTGCAACCAACAGAAGGCGTTGTTTGAGGATGGAGCGAACGAGCTGCCATTTGTCGAGGTCACAAATGCTGATCGGACACTCAACAGTATCGGTGTGGAGCAGAATATCACTCAGTTTCCCACCTGGGTTTTTCCGGATCAGTCACGTGCCACCGGCTTGGTCTCGTTGAGCACGCTGAGTCAGCGAGCGAACGTTCCCATCCCGCAAAACAATCTGCCGTCGCTCGCACAGATCGATGACGTGACCCTTCCCGCCGGCTCGACCCTCTGGCTACCGCTCGACGGGTACGATCCCAACGGCGATCTACTCACCTACACCGCCACTGCCGCGAATCCGGCCGTGGTCTCCACCGACATTCCGCTCAACAATCGCAGCCTGAAGATTGACTTCAAGTCGTGGGGCTCGATGACCTTTGAATTGTTTGACCACTTGGTTCCCAACTTGACGAACCAGATGGTCGACTTGGCAACGACTGGTTTTTTTAATCCGAATGCGACAAGCGGTGTGAAGACGGTAGTGGACCGAGTGATCAGTAGTCCCACGACGACGATGATTCAGATGGGCACACCCAGTGGCGGGACGTCGCCCGTGGTCGCGCCCCGGATTGATGATGAATTTGATGTGCGACTGCAACATACCTCCGCCGGTTTGCTGACGCTCATCAAGCCCGATGGCGACGATTCGGGGTCCTCTCGATTTGGCATCCTCGGAGCTCCCGCGCGGCAACTTGATTTCGACAATCCCATTTTCGGTCGCCTCACCGAGGGTGATGCCGCTCGAGCCGGCATGAATATCACCACCAATACGGCCGGCATCCCAGACCGAGAAATTCAGATCAACTCGGTCAGTACCTTCATCGATCGCGAGAATCGGCTGCTGATGGTTCGAGCCCCCGTCGGTGGCAGTGGTTCCACCAACATCACCGTGACGGTCAACGACGGTGCTGGTAATTCCGTGCAGCAGACATTTCGCGTGACCGTAACGCCCTCGTCGTTTAATGGCAGTCCTTTTCTAGCGCCGATGTACAACGTTGGTTTAGGTCAAAATCAAACGTTTACTTGGAACCTGCGCGGCGGCGATGCCGAGAATGACCCGACCTATTACTCGGCGACTGTTCAAGGGCCGGGTACGGTCAATGTGGACCAGCAAACCGGTCAACTCACCTACACCCCGCCTCTCAATTTTGCCGGTCAAGTGTCGTTGGAGTTAATCGCACAGCAAGATCCGCTCTTTGTACCGACCACCGATGACCCGTTTGACCGGCAAACGGTGCGGCTGACGTATGTCAATCGAGTGCATGCCTGGAGCAACGATCTCAATCCGACGGATGTGGATGGCGATAACATCGTCGCACCGCTCGACGCACTCTTGGTGATTAACGAAGTCAATCAACGCCAATACTCGGATTCCCTCGGCCGCTTGCCCGCCATCCGACCGGACAACCTACAGCCCCGCCGCTTGTTTGATGTCAATGACGACGGCTTCATCGTCCCGCTCGACGCCATCATCGTGATCAACCAGCTCAACGGCAGCGGTGGCGGTGAGGGGGAAGGAACTGGAGCGATCGCGGAGAGCAGCAGCGGTTTGTGGACCATGGCCGTCTCGACCATCTCCATCATCCCGCCTCCAGTCTTAACCCCTTCTCAGCTGACGACAGGACTTAGCTCCGCCCCAATGCAATCACCAGCCACGGCGCTGCCACTCATCAGCCCACAAGCTTTGGAAGCGCGGCTCTTGCCCGTTCGATCACTCACGCAAACCACCAGCGCCGCTGAACCTCGCACGGGTGCCTCGTCGGTGAACTCAGCGGTGAACTCAGCAGTGAACTCCGCAGTGCAAGGCATCGACGACTGGTGCCGGGAGTTGATTGAGCCGGAGCGTACGGCGTTCAGTCCGTGGTAGCGTTCGCGACCAGCTTGGACCAATATTCTCGTGCCGCCTCATGATAGCGCAGCACGCTCGACACATCTTCGCCGCGCGTCGCCTCTAATTGCTGAATTCGTTCCTGGCACCAGTCGAGGAAAAACTGGGCGGACTTGCGGCTGATGCGCGGACGATCACCGAACTGCACGTAATACGGCGCGGACATGGCATAACGCATGGTCTGCGGATTGTTGGTCACCGCTCGCACCAGCATCCAGCCACTCTCCTCGAACTCCACCAGCGGCAGGCGGCCCTCTTTCTTGATCCAATCATCCAGCCGTGCCTCATGGACGACTCGGCCATTTTTGACCACTTCCAGGTATTCAATTTTCTCCCGCATGGAGAGATTGAGAGCCACGTTGAGCTCTAGTTTTTCGCCCGCGTAGGCTTGAAAGATGTACCCCGGCAGTTGTTCATTGACGAGCGGCCGGAGCAACGGACCATTGGTCACCAGCACTCGACCGGCCCGCAATCCTTCCCACCACTTTTCCCACGTAAAATCGTCGCCGCAGTGAACGTAAACACGGTTGTATCCCACCGGATTTGGCGCTTCGCCCGAACCGCTACCTGCCGTGGGCGGCAAGCGCAGACCACAGTTCAGCAGGTGGTAGTAGATGTCGAGTGACCAGCGACCATTGCCCTGCGGATTGGGGTAGAACGCGGTATCGCGTGGCTTTCCGGTCCCTTCATTCGCCGTCACTCCATCACGCTGTAAATGACTATTAATGAGTCCGATCGAGTCGATGCGGCGACTGGCGATCCACATCGGTAGATCCCAGGCAAAGGGCTGCTGGATGTCGACGTGCGCGTTCGGCTGCTTCTTCGCCACTTTTAAGAACTCCACCGCGGCGGGTGCTTCTCCCTTCACGCCCTGAATGGCGAGCGGTTCGGCGAGGTTGAAGTAGAGTAGCGAGCCGCTGGGGCGACGATCGCGTCCCGCGAAGGCCTGGAAAAAGCGATCGTCGGCGACGGTTACCAGCCGGTCGCTGGGAGGCGTTTTCTTAGCGCCCGCCTCGCTGTCGTTCCCCCAGGCGAGCACCGGGGCGACATGCAGGTCTTCGGCCAGCATGAGCGTGGGGAGGTCAGCCGGGGAACGCTGCAGGTGCAAATCGCCCGACCACCAGCCTTCCTTTTTCATATCCACATAGCGTCGCAATTCCACCACCTTCGAGTCACTCGCCCCAGACTCGACGGTGAAGTATCCCGTTTGATCGCGATATTCCAGGCCGCGTTCGATCGTGAACGTGTACTGTCCGGGAGAAAGTTCCAGCACCACTTTGCCGTTAAAGACAAAATGATCGTGCCAGTTCGGTACTTTCGGCGGCTTGACGGTTTTACCTTTGGCATCACGCAAATGCATGCGCACCGCCACCGGCTTACCGGTCGTCTGATCCAGCGTCTGAATTTCCAAGCGTCCCTTGGCGGCCCACGCCAGCGACGGAGTCCCGGTGGCGAAAATCCACCAGCAGCCCATCAGTAGTAGCAGTCGTCTGATCATCTTTGGCCTCGATCCTTGGTCGGCTGTCTATCTGGTTCCTTCGGCATTCGTCGCTCGCGCCTTGCTGACAAGTCCGAACTGCATAGAATAATGCCATGAGCGCTGACGATTATTACAAAATTTTGGGAGTCTCTCGGACCGCGTCGCAGGACGAGATCCAGAAGGCTTTTCATAAGCTGGCTACGAAGTACCATCCTGATCTGAACCCGGATCAGCGAGCGAAGCAGAAATTCCAGCAGATTCGTAAAGCCTACGAAGTCCTGAATGACCCGGAGAGCCGCAAAAAGTACGACCAGCTAGGGCCGATGTTTGAATCCATTCAGGAGGGTGGCGGACATGCCGCCGATCCGCGCGGATTCGATGACATCGATGTCAGCCAATTGTTTGGCGGTGCGGGTGGATATGGCGGTGCTGGTTTTGGAGGCGGCGGTTTCGGAGGCGCCGGTTTTGGAGGCGGTGGTTTTGGCGGCGCGGGTGGCGATGCCTTTGGCGGCTTTGGCGACATCTTTCGCCAATTTCAGCCGGGTGGTCAGGCCGCAGGTCCCCAGTCCGCCGGTGGCCGCACGGCCGGTCGCGGTGGGCGACGTGCCGCACGGCCACCGCATCAAGGTCGAGATATCACGCATCAGATTGAGGTCTCGTTCACGACCGCCATCTTGGGCGGAGAGGTACAGCTAAGCGTGCGCACGGGCCCCGGTTCGGAAGCTCGAAATCTTGCCGTGAAGATTCCGGTCGGAGTGCAGGATGGGCAAACCATTCGTCTGCGCGGCCAGGGTGAAGCCGGGGGAGGCATGCCGGGTGATCTGCTGCTTACCGTAAAAGTCGGCGTGCATCGCTATTATTCACGTCGCGGCGATGATCTGATCGTCCGCGTCCCCGTGACACTGGCCGAAATGGCGCGACTCGCCAAAATCGACGTTCCCACTCCGTACGGGACGGTGTCGATCAAGCTGCAAGCGGGTGCGACGGTTGGTAAACGTCTGCGAGTGCCAGGGCAGGGCGTGCGCTCGGCTCAAGGCGATGCGCGGGGCGACCTGCTGATCGAACCCCAAATTGTGATTCCCCGCGACTTAGATGCGGAGTCGCTGAGTATGATCGACCAGCTCGATCAAAAATGGCAACAGAATCCGCGCGGCGACTTGGCGTTCTAAGAAACATGAACGACGAGCGACTACCACGAGAACGTCGGATCTGTCAGGCCCTGGATTTTCAGGCGGTTTATCAAGCGGATTGTTTTGCCGCTGACCAAGTGCTGGTCATCAACGGTCGTTTCAATGGAACGGACCGCACGCGACTCGGCCTCTCGGTCTCTCGACAAGTTGGCAACTCGGTTGTTCGCCATCGCTGGAAGCGTCGCATACGAGAGGCGTTTCGGCAGGAATATCCGCAACTGCCCGTCGGAGTTGATTTAGTGGTGCGCCCCAAGCGTGGCGCGCGGCTCGACTTTGCTGCCATTCGTCAGTCGCTGCCGCGGCTCGCGCAGCAAGTCGCTCAGCGACTGGCCCGCCGCTCGCCCTCAGCGAGCAGCTCATCGACCTCGCACCGTACGCGACCGGATCGCAGTACGCCGCCGGGGGCGTCGACGTGAGACTGAAGATGCTGCTGAGCTTCCTTCTGCTGCGGCTTCCCGCCGCCATCCTGATCGCTCTGGTGCGACTGTACCAAGTGACGCTGGGACCGTGGCTGCTGGGTGGTTTTTGCCGGTATACGCCGAGCTGCAGCCACTATTTCATTGGTGCCGTCCAGAAACATGGTCCCTGGCGCGGTGCGTGGCAGGGAACCAAGCGCATCTGCCGCTGTCACCCCTGGCATCCCGGCGGCTACGACCCCCCGTGATGTGTGAGAGTTTGCCTAAGCGCTCCTGTGTTGAGATTCGATAAGGTGAGAAGCGACAAGTTGTCCTGGTTCATCGGTAATTGGAATTTCGCGGGCCACGAGTTAGCGAATTCGTGAGGGCATCGTGCCATTCGGATCCCGGCTTCGTGCCGCGAAGGTTTAGCGCTTTGGTGCC
>JBJSXJ010000218.1:0-13022 GCA_046086325.1 Planctomycetota bacterium
GAATAGACCGCGCTAAGAAATCTCGCTTCGACCACCTAAGTTGCGCGGTCATCTAAGTGCTAGCCCCCTTGATTCGGGGTCACCGAGCAGGAATAGCGTCGCTCGCGCTGCCATCTTCCCCCCTGCTCTTCTTCTCCGTTCGCGTAAACTCGCAGCGATCGCTACAGATTACCCAGACTGCACAGATTCGATGTTAATTTCCAGTGAAGGCCATATTTCGCTTTTAACGAATGATAGGGCATTACCGAAAAAAACTGTGTGATCGGTACGAGCGTCACAGCTCCTGCCATCATCAGGACTCCGACAGTCCTCATAATCGCGGTCTTTTTTCATCTCATTTGCCGTTCAGGATGGTCTCCGATGAAGCGATCGAATTGGTTCCAGCACTTAGCAGCAGCATGCGTGTTGCTGGCGGGCACGACAAGTTTTGGCCAAGAACCTACCTTCCCCGATGATGATCTGCGCGCCCGTGTGGAAGCGCTGGAACGTCAGAATCAGCAGTTGCGACAAGCGATCGAACGACGCGCGACGCTGACGGACGAGACTCGTCCGATTGAAGAGCCGATCTTTACGGCTGCGGAAGAAGCTGCCCAAGCGACGTCGGCAGGAGCTGCCGGTGCTGCGAAGGGTTATGAAGTTGGCAGCGATCTTAAAATGTCCGCCACCTGGAAAGATGGTTTGGAACTCTCCACAGCAAACAAGGATTTTCGAGTCCATATCGGTGGCCGCACGCAAATCGATATGGGCTTTTTCAGCGTCGACCAGAATGTGAACAACAACATCAACGTGCCGTACGGTGATGGCGTGGACTTCCGTCGCGCTCGCTTGCGAATCGACGGCACGATGTATGAAACGATAGACTGGGCAGCTGAATATGATTTTGTGAACTCGATTCGAGTGCGTAATCAACCTGCTGGTAATACCAGCCCGGTTCAGGTTCCACCGTCGAGCGGCACCACGTTTTATGATGCGACGGTCACTGCACCCACTGATTTGTGGTGGCAGTTCAAAGAAATCCCGTTCTTGGGAAGTATCAAGATTGGTAACCAAAAAGAGCAAATTGGCTTTGAACATATCGTCAGCAGCCGCTTCCTACCCTTCATGGAACGCTCCTACAACCAAGATGCCTTCTATGGAGGCGGATTCAACGGGTTCGTTCCTGGTATCACGGCTCTGAATAACTACGGTTCAGACGATCAAGGATGTTGGGCGATCGGCGTCTATAAGCCAGCCTCATCGGTCTTTGCGTACAACACAGGCGATGGCGATTATTCAGTTACCGGACGCGTTACTCGCTTGCTCTGGTACACCGAAGAACTCGATAGCTTGGTCCACGTCGGCTTTTCTGCACGTCAAGCCTCCGCTTACAGCCAAGCGGGAGCTTACTATGCGAATGCAAATAGTCCCGGATTCTCCTCCGGGCGTATCTGGACTTTCCGTACTCGCGATGCAGTAAGAACAGGCCTCTCGGCGGACTGGCCGGTGCCAGCGGGTATCACTCTGTTCGGCGACGATATGCAGTGGTTTAACTCGGAACTCGCCGCGGTATTCGGTTCCTGGACCATTCAAGGCGAATATCTTGTGAGTGGCTTGCAGGACGCACGCACGCGAGTGGATGGAGCGAGCGTGGGGACGGTGACCTATCAAGGTGGCTACGTTCAAGTCCTCAAGTTCCTGACGGGCGAGCATGACCATTACAGCAAGAAAAATGGTGCTTTCGAACGCGTGAAGCCGAATGAAAACTTTTTCCTGGTTCGTGATGCGAACGGCTGCCTCTGCCGCGGACGCGGTGCCTGGCAAGTGGGTGCTCGATACGACTACCTCGACCTCAATGATAAAGGACTTAACGGCGGCATTCTGCACAACGGCACGTTCGGTCTGAACTGGTTCTTAAATGCCAACTCTAAACTTCAATTCAACTACATCGCCACGTATCGAGATGCACCAGGAACAACCGCGAACCCCAGTTTAGGCGACGGATGGATTAATGGTTGGGGCGTACGATTTGCCCACGACTTCTAAATCTTGTTCGGAATCTAAAGCCACATTCCAACCTAAGTGCTCTTATAACTCGATCAATAAAATTCAAGGAGATATTTATGCGTGCTTTTCGACCGATCGCCATCCTGAGTCTGCTCTTGTTACCGCTGGCCACGCTGGCTGTTAGTGCCGCTGATCTGATGCGTCCCCGCTGCCCTCACTGCCAAGTGCCCGCGGAATTCGGATACGAAGACGTCGTGGAGCATCAATGCCGGATGGTGGAAGAAAAGAAACCTATTAAGAAGACGATTTACGAGTGCAAAGAAGTTCCTTACTGTCAACATTTGGCGAAACCGTGGTTCAGCGGTGGTTGCTGTGCAGAGTGCCAAGCCTGCCCACGGTACAAGAAAGTGCTAATGAAAAAGGAAATCACGGTCGGTGAGAAATGCGTCACCAAATGTGTTGTGGAGGAAGTGGTTCGAAAGGTGCCGCGCTGCAAGAATTGCCAAGCTCAGATTCTGCAGCCGACGGTTGCTGATCCGGGATCAGACGTCGCTCAGACCACCACTCGGTAAATCGGTTACTTGCTGGACGGCGGCACGCAGTCGAGCCACCTCGGCGCGCAGTTCCGCCACCTCTAACCGCAGCTCTGAAAACATATCCAGCGTGACACCAGGTCGCGCTGATGCCATGCCCGGATACTCGCCCGCCACCAGCACATCACGACCACCTTCACTGGTGGAGTTGAACGCCCCGGAGCCGCCGGTCGAGTTCTGTGTGGCGGGAGGGTGGGCGGCTGAGTGTCGAGCGGCGGCGGCCTGCAATTCAGGCAACTCTCGATCCTTGTAAAGATTGTGACTCACCAGTTGCCCTCGTCCCGGTGGAGTCAGCTCGCGCACTAAGTTCTTGGCCAGCAAGCTCTGAAAAATCGTTTGCAGTGCGCCCAGGTCGGCAATCGGTTCCATGCGAGCTGCACGGGCACGAAGCTCGCCCATCGTCTGCTCACCGCGTAGCAGTAATTCGGCCATTACGGCGATCTCGACCTTATCCACACCCAGCCAGTCGTAGAAATTGTGTTTGTATTTGGGCACTCGAGCTCCGCCCATGATCACTTCCACGACGGCACCCATGCGTTTGAGTTCCTCGAGAATCTCTTGCACGTCGTCTTCGCTTAAATCCATCTGCGGATCACGATTGCTTTTTTGATTACAGCCCGTGATGATGCCGTTGAGCGTCATGGGATAGGTGTCAGGAACCGTCTTGGCCTTTTCGATCAAGACACCCGCTACTCGTCGTTGCCGCGGATTCATGGGTTGCCATTTGACGGTGGGTGTTTCGTTCCCCTGCGTGCTCATTGCGGTAGCTCCTGACATGGTTACAAGTTGATACCGGAATCTAAGTGGACGCCTGAGATTTCACAAGCCACCTTGAGAGTTGGAAAGAAGGACCGTGGAAATGGACGCTAGTGACCAGCCCCTGATTGGGCAGCGCATTCTGATGATGGTGGATGACATTTACGAAGATCTGGAGCTCTGGTACCCCAAGCTCCGTCTGCAGGAGGCCGGAGCCGAGGTGGTGGTGGCGGGGCCTGAAGCGCAGCGACGTTACGCCGGCAAGCACGGCTACCCGTGTGTGTCCGATGCGGCGCTCCCCGAGGTGTTCGCGGACGACTTTCTGGGACTGGTGATTCCCGGCGGATTCATGCCCGACAAATTGCGGCGCGATCCTGTTGTGCTGCGGCTGGTACAGCAATTTGCGGCCGCCGATAAGCTGGTCGCCGCGATTTGTCACGGAGGTTGGATTCCAATTTCCGCTCGAGTCTATCGTGGTGTACGTGTCACCGGATCGCTGGGTATTAAGGATGATTTGATTAACGCGGGAGCGATCTGGGAAAATGCTGCTGTGGTGATTGATCGGCAGTATGTATCGAGTCGCAAGCCGGATGACTTACCCGATTTCTGTCGCGGATGTCTGCAGGTTTTGCGACAGCAACTTGGCGGCAGCCCGACGACTTGACTACAATCCGGGGCTTCTAAATCCCCGCCTCCAGAACAGTCGCGTTCACGATGGCGGCCGTAACTGGAAATTGTGGTTGGCATTTTATTTTTTTGAGGAGTTGAACTCGATGACGCGTCGCACATTTTTTGGCAGCGTGGTGGCTCTGTTCGCCATCTGCCTGGCTAACAGTTGGCCTGTCACTGCCCGGGCTGATGTCAAGTTGCCGAAGGTTTTCGGCAATCACATGGTGTTGCAGCAAAAATCGAATGCTGCAATCTGGGGCTGGGCGGAAGCCAACGAAGAGATTACGGTGAGTTTGGCGGGCACGCAGGTGACGACCAAAGCGGGCGCGGATGGAAAGTGGTCGACGAAGGTGGCGACGCCAGCAGCCGGTGGGCCTCATGAGCTAGTGGTCAAAGGTAAGAACGAAATCAAGCTCACCGACGTTTACAGCGGTGAAGTTTGGATCTGTTCGGGACAGTCCAATATGGAGTGGACGGTCGCACAATCGCTCAATCCCCAAGAAGAAGCGAAGAATGCCACCTATCCGCAGATTCGGATGATCAAAGTTGCGCATAATCCGGCCGAAAAGCCCGTCGATGATATCAACGGGCAGTGGCAGGTGTGTGCTCCCGAAACAGCCTCCGCCTTTTCGGCTGTCGGCTACTTCTTCGCGCGACACTTGCAGAAGGAGCTCAACGTTCCCATTGGCATGATCAACACCTCCTGGGGCGGAACGATTTGCGAAGCTTGGACCAGCCACGGTGCGCTGGCGGCTGATCCCGATTTCAAGCCCATGCTCGATCGAGCCAACCCGTTCAAACCGGGAAATCCCAACCAAGCCTCCGCGCTCTACAACGGGATGGTGCATCCCCTGGTTCCCTTCACCATTCGCGGCGCGATCTGGTACCAAGGTGAATCCAATTGTTCTCGTGCCGAGCAGTATCGCAAGCTTTTCCCAGCCATGATCACGGATTGGCGTAAGCAGTTCGCGCAAGGCGATTTTCCGTTCCTCTTCGTCCAGCTGGCACCCTTCAAGTATGGTCATCACCCGGAGTTGTTAGCGGAACTGTGGGAAGCACAAACGAAGACTCTGAAAGTTACCAACACCGGCATGGCGGTCACGACCGACATCAGCACCATCAATGATATTCATCCGCCCAACAAGCAGGATGTCGGGAAGCGATTGGCGCTGTGGGCTCTCGCCAAACACTATGGCAAGGAAGGCTTGGTGCATTCCGGTCCACTCTACGAATCGATGGCCGTTGAGGGCAATAAAGTGCGCATCAAGTTCCAGCACGTGGGTGGTGGACTGACGACGCGCGACGGTAAAGCTCCCACTCATTTCACGATTGCCGGCGCTGATCTCAAGTTCGTGCCAGCAACTGCTGCGATCGATGGCAATTCGATCGTCGTTACGAGTGATCAAGTTGCGGCACCGACTGCCGTGCGTTTCGCCTGGGATCAAGTTGCCGAGCCGAATTTGGGCAACAAAGAAGGCTTGCCAGCCTCGCCATTCCGCACGGACGAGGGCAAGCTGATTTCAGCGGGAGCGAAATAGTATTTCGTTGATTCATCCTGTGAAGACGTCCAGCGAGTATCTTTTTCGCTGGACGTCTTTTTGTGTTTTGTGCCGGATTTAATTCTTCCCCACCGAGTGCTAGTCATGCGAAATGAAACCGTCTGGAACTTCCGCCGATGTGTGAGCCGGGGCTGGCCCCGCATGTGGAAGGTGACCACTCTGTTCGCCCCAGTGGCGCTCGTGAGTTTGTGGGCGCTGGTCAATTCGTGGACGGACTGGGGGCCGCAGAGCGTGGCTCAGGAGAAGACGCCAGCGGAGCGCTCATCAGCTCGAACTCTGCCCATCTTGCCGGGGATGCAGGCGACTGGACAGGTGCTGCTGCCCACTCAGTGGTCGCTGCGTCCGGTTGGCAAGCAAGTGGCGCTGGGAGATTTCCCCGTGCATCTTGTTGTTCATCCGCAGGAGAACATCGCAGCTATTTTGCATGCCGGCTACGGCGAGCATGAAATCATCACGGTTGATCTGCAAACATTAAAAGTGATCGCGCGGGTCGCGATCCCCGAGACATTTACTGGACTTGTCTTTTCCCCGGCTGGCGACCAGCTTTACGCCAGCGGTGCTTCTTATGAAGTCATACATCGATTTCGCTATGAAAAAGGTTATCTGCTCGATCATCAAACCATTAAAATTGCTGAGCCCAAAGAAAAGTATGTGCCGGCTGGTCTGGCGGTCAGTCGTGATGGCCAGAGTTTATATGCGGCGTGTGCGTGGGGACATACGGTCGCCATCGCGTCGACTCAGGGGGACAGGTCCGTCCGTCAGATCAAATTGCAAGAGAATGACTATCCGTACTGGATCCTGCCGAGTGCGGATGGCAAGCAGTTGTATGTGTCGCTGTGGGGACGATCCGCAGTCGCAGTGCTGGATTTGAAAACGAATGAGGTTGTGGCGACTTGGAACGTGGCTTCGCATCCCACGGAAATCTTGGAGTCTGCTGATGGCAAGATCGTTTATGTAGCCTGCACCAATAGCACGTCGGTCTATGTGATCGAGCGAGAAACTGGCAAGACGTTAGAAGTCATCAAGGCGTCATTGTTTCCGACTGCTGATCTCGGAAACACTCCTAACAGCATCGCCCTGTCCGCGGACGGTCACGCCTTAGCAATTGCCAATGCCGACAACAACAATGTAGCGTTGATCGATGTCTCACAGCCGGGTAAGAGCCATTCGCTCGGGTTCATTCCAGTCGGCTGGTATCCCACATCTGTCCGCTTTGACCGTACTGGAAGAATCTTGGTGACGAATGGCAAAGGGTTGATCTCGAAAGCGAATCGCGGCGGACCGAATCCCGAGCGTGACCCACCGGCAACGGTGCGAGAATACATTGGTGGACTATTTCGGGGGACGCTGAGTGTTATCGACGCACCGTCGCCAGCCGATATGGCCAAGTACACTCGCAGCGCCTTTGAATGCAGTCCGCTCCGGGAAGATAAAGCTCCCCGATCGTCCGCACACACCGCCGGTCATCCCATTCCGAAGACCGTGGGTGATCCGTCTCCAATCAAGTACTGCATCTACATCATCAAAGAAAATCGGACCTACGATCAGGTGTTTGGTGACCTGCCTCAAGGCAATGGCGATCCGACGCTCTGTATCTTCCCCGAGAAGATTACTCCCAATCATCATGCCCTCGCACGGGAATTCGTACTGCTGGATAATTTCTATGTGGAGAGTGAAGTGAGTGCCGACGGGCACGAGTGGAGCATGGCGGCTTATGCGACGGATTTTGTCGAACGTACTTGGCCCCTGCTCTATCGTGGCAGTCGCGAGGGCAAACTGCGCTATCCTGCGGAGGGTTCGCTTCCGATCGCTCAGCCTGCCACCGGGTACATTTGGGATCGCTGCCGCAAAGCGGGCGTTTCGTATCGCAGCTATGGTGAATTCATCGCCAATGCCGCTCAGCCGGGCGGCAAAGCGCAAGCAAAAGTTGAAAGCCTGGAGGGGCATTTCGATCCAGACTTTCACGGCTATGACCTTAATTATCCCGATGTGAAGCGAGCAGCGCGGTTTATCTCGGAGATCAAACGATTTGAAGCGGAAGGTGAGATGCCGCGATTTCAGATCTTGCGTTTGCCCAATGATCACACGCAAGGCACGGTGCCTGGTAAACCGACTCCCACGGCGATGGTGGCCGACAATGACCTCGCCTTGGGGCAAGTCGTGGAAGCGGTCAGCCAGTCGAAGTTCTGGAAAGAGACCGCGATCTTTGTTGTGGAAGATGATGCCCAGAATGGCTCGGACCACGTGGATGCACACCGGACGGTCGCACTCGTGATCAGTCCCTACTGCCGACGTGGTGTGGTTGACTCCAATCTCTACTCCACCAGCAGTATGCTGCGGACGATGGAACTGATCTTGGGGCTGGAGCCGATGACGCAGTTCGATGCCGCTGCCCTGCCGATGTACGCAGCGTTTCAGCAGCAACTCGACCAGGCTCCCTATCGTCATCGTCCTGCTCAGGTTGATTTGATGGCACGCAACCAGCCCAGCGCCTGGGGAGCCGCATTATCGCTCACCTTTGATTTCTCTCGGGAAGATGCGGCCGATGATTTACTGCTGAATGAAGTGGTCTGGCGCAGTGTGAAAGGTGCGAACTCGAAAATGCCCGCACCAGTCCGAGCCGGATTTGTATTCGCCGTTCCCGACGATGATGAAGATGAGGACGATGATAAAGAAGATGAGGACGACGAGCACGAAGCGGAGCATGCAGAAGCGGATGACGACAAGCGCGAGCAGGCGAAGAACACGTCAGATCCGAGTGGCCTCCAGAGCAAGCCGTAGGACGTCGTTGGCGGTAGCAGAAAAGAGGTCCATCGCGGGTTTCGTGTGGGGGAGAACGCGCTAAGCCTTCGCGGCACGCGGCCCCCATCCGAATGGCAGGAGGCCCTCACCCATTCGCGAACTCACGGCCCGCAAAATTCCAGTTGCCGGTGAATCAGGACAGTGCAAAGCATCAGCTCTCGCAACGCGGCAGCGTCTGCGAGAGCCGAGCTGGATGGTCGAACCGCTTACTGCGATCGCATGTCGCAGCTCAGTCCACCTGCGGCTGGCACGTAGCAGGACCGTGTGTAGTCCATCACCATGCGGTGCGAGCTGAATCGCCACGCGAGACTGCCAATCGAGTTCATCATCATCTTGATCCACTGCCGTGGTAGACCGTCGGCGTCCCGTTCGTAGAAGAGCGGCACAACCTTCGTCTCCAAAGCCTCATACAGCGACAAGGCATCGCGATGATCCGTCACTTCGTCGGAGATGTGACTGGTGCCTTGGGCGATCGCAAACCCATTCTTGCCGTCGTACGCTTCAGCCCACCAGCCATCCAGGATGGAGAGGTTGAGTGCGCCGTTGAGCACCGCCTTTTGTCCACTGGTTCCGGATGCTTCGAGTGGTTGACGAGGATTGTTCAACCAGACATCGACGCCCTGGATTAGATGCCGACAGACATTGATGTCGTAGTCTTCGACGAACACGATGCGGTTATGGAACTTGGAATCCAGGCGGCAATTCGCGATCCGCTGGATAAGCTGTTTCCCTGGTTCATCGCGCGGATGTGCTTTTCCGGCGAAGATAACTTGCACGGGCCGAGCTGGGTTGCTGACCAAAGCAATCAATCGCTCCGCATCACTCATCAGCAGATTGGCTCGTTTGTATGTTGCAAAACGGCGACCGAAGCCGATCGTGAGGATGTTGGGGTCTAGCAGTTGACGAGTTGATTCAACCACCTCTTCGCTCTCTTCGCGTCGTCGCGCTTGGCGACTGAGTCGTCGTCGTACAAAGGCGACGAGCTGGTTTTTGAGCGCGTTATGAGTTTCCCACAATTCACCGGGATCGATGTTGTGAATCGATTGCCAGACATCCGCATCCCCCATGCGCATCACCCATTTCACGGGGAAATGTCGGTCGTACAGGGTCCACATTTGCTGCGCCAACCAGCTCAACACGTGAACTCCATTGGTGATATGACCAATGGGAATGTCTTCTTCGGCTCGACTCGGCCAGAGCGTTGACCACATACGGCGCGAGACATGTCCGTGAAGGGCGCTCACGGCATTCGCTCTTCGGGAAATCTTCAAGCCGACGACCGTCATGCAGAATGGTTCATGCTCATTGTTGGGCTCGACACGCCCGAGTCCCATGAGCTGGTCATACGAGATACCCAGATCGTCGCGTAGCGGTCCAAGATGCTCTTCGACGTAATTGCCGTGAAAGCGATCATGTCCGGCAGGGACGGGAGTGTGCGTCGTAAACACGGTATGTTTGGCTACATCGCGCATGGCGTCCGCGAACGACAAACCGTCATCTTTCATGCGCTGACGGATGACTTCGAGGGGAGCGAAGGCACTATGTCCTTCGTTGAGATGATAGACGCCCGGGGTAATTCCGAGTGCTCGCAGCGCACGCACTCCACCGACACCCAGTACCAGCTCTTGTCGAATTCGTACGCGTTCATCGCCGCCGTAGAGACGACTCGTTAAATCACGATCCTCGGGACTGTTGCCCTCCACGTCGCAGTCGAGCAGGTAGAGCTTCACTCGTCCCACGTGCACCAGCCAGACCTTGGCGAGCAGCTGTCCCGAGCGAGTGTCGATTCTGATATTTACCGGAGTTCCATCTGGGGCCAAGGCAGGCTCCATCGGAAGATTCTCGACTTTGGTGTCGAGGTATTCTTCGCGCTGGTAGCCGTGATGATCGAGATGCTGTTTGAAGTAGCCTTGATCGTAGAACAGGCCGATGGCGATGAGTGGCACGCCGAGTCCGCTGGCACTTTTGATATGGTCACCGGAGAGAACTCCGAGCCCACCGGAGTAGATGGGGAGCGATTCATGCAGCCCAAATTCGGCGGAGAAGTACGCGACCGGTTTCCCGCCGAGCACCCCGGCATTGGTCGCGGCCCACGTTTGCGTGCGGCCGACGTATTCCTTGAGTCGCCGGAAGGCGTAATTGATACGGCTGTAGAGCACCATTTCGGCGACTCGCACCGCCAATCGCTCGGGGGTGAATTCCCGCAAGAGCGCAATCGGATTGTGATCCAATTGACGCCAACGAATCGGATCAATGTCGCGGAACAGGGCAATCACCTCCGGTTGCCAAGTCCACCACAGATTCCGTGCCACTGCCATGCATTTGTCGTAGAGCGACTGAGCAGACATTTCGTTGGCAATTAAAGATGGTTCCCGCGTACCCCCAAAATCCGATTCCACCACTTGGGACATACCACTTCTATCCTTCTACCGCCTGATGTTTTCGCCTGCGGTTCCGTAACGAGCGATATCTTAATCAGTTCAACCTGAAGCGGAAAGGCACGCACGCCGCTATAATTCGGCGATCATGACCACCGGCTCCCCTGCGATGATTGACTCCCCGGCACTTGCCCAGCTCTGCCAGGCGCTCGCCGAGCGTGCTGGCGACCTGCCAACGATCGACCAGTGGCCCGCTTGGCAACTGCAGGAATGTGCTCGGAGTAATGTATTCACATGGTTCATCCCTCGTAACCTGGGCGGACTGGGATTAGCGGACGAAGCGCTCTTGCGCGGTTATCTACAACTCAGTCAATCCTGTTTGACGACTGCCTTCATCCTGACGCAACTCATGGGCGGTGCGACGCGGATTGCTGCCAGCGAGAATCAAGCCTTAAGTGCTCGCCTGCTTCCCGACATCCTGTCTGGTCACAGTTTTGCTACGGTTGCCATTTCGCATCTGACGACGAGTCGACGACATCTCTCGCAGCCCGCGGTGCAAGCTACTCCCACCGCCGACGGCTATCGACTCGACGGTTACAGCGCCTGGGTAACCGCCGCCGATCGCGCTCAATACGTAGTGACCGGCGCCAGCTTACCGGATGAACAACAACTGCTCATCGTGGTTCCCACCAGTGCGCCGGGATTTCATACCGAGCCGCCCGAGACGTTAGTCGGACTTTCCGCCAGTCGTACGGGACGCTGTGAATTTCACGGTGTGCAGTTAGCAGCTGAGTGGGTGTTGGCGGGGCCGCGGAAGAACGTTTTGCAAAGCGGACGCGGAGTGGGAACAGGCGGACTACAAACTTCGGCTTTGGCACTTGGATTGACGGCCGCGGCATTGGGGTTCATGGAGTCTGAAGCGCGAATCCGCCCGAGTCTGGAGGCGCCGGTGGTGGCGCTGCGGGCCGAGTGGCGGCAGCTACGTGAGCAGTTACTGGCAACCGCCGCCGGAGTGGGTGGGCATACCAGCGAGCGCCTGCGGCGGCAGGCAAACAGCTTGGTGCTCAGGGCGACGCAAGCCGCTCTGGCAGCAGCCAAGGGCGCCGGGTACGCTGAGCGTCATCCGGCTGGCCGCTGGTGCCGCGAGGCGCTGTTTTTCCTGGTCTGGAGCTGCCCCCAGGAAGTCGTGAATGCCAACCTGTGTGAGCTGGCCGGACTGGATTCCCCTTAACCACTCGCCGCAGAGCGATTTTGTTCCATGGAAACAACTCATATCACTTGGCATCCTCATCGAGTTTCCCGCACGGACCGCGAACAGTTGAACGGCCATCGTGGCTGCGTGGTCTGGTTTACGGGGCTGAGTGGGTGCGGCAAGAGCACCGTGGCCAATGAAGTTGAATATCGTTTGCAGCAGCGCCGAGTGCATAGTTATCTGCTAGACGGTGACAATGTGCGGCATCATCTGAATGCCAGTCCGGCGATTCTGGAACCCGATTATGGCGCCGCTTTTGCGAAGCGGTTTGGGCTGGGGTTTTCCGCCGACGACCGGGCCGAGAACATCCGGCGCATTGGTTCCGTGGCGCAGCTATTTGCCGCCGCCGGCCTCGTGACACTCACCGCTTTCGTAAGTCCCTATCGTCGAGACCGACGGGCGGTGCGTGAGCAGGTCGAGAAGGCGGGACAAGTGGGTGATTTTATCGAGGTCTACGTGCGGGCTCCGCTGGAGCTGTGCGAGGCGCGTGATCCCAAAGGCCTGTATAAGAAAGCCCGTGCCGGTGAGCTGAAGGGTTTCACGGGCATTGACGACCCGTATGAAGAGCCGGATTCGCCGGAACTAGTTCTAGAATCCGCCCAGCACCCGCCAAACGAACTCGCCGAACAGGTGCTAAGGTACCTGGCAAGAGCCGGGATTTTGCAGAGCTGATTCCTTCGCGATCTGAGTCAGGTCCTCTGCGACCTCAGTGCCTTTGCGTGAGTCTTCCCTCAGTCTCGATTCATTGCTTTAAGCTCACGCCAAGACACAAAGGCGCCAAGATATATACAAGCTCAATGCTTAAGTGGAATTAGATTGAGACCAGTCTTGAGGGCCGTGTCTCAAGCGGCCCGGCGGGCGGCGCCTTCGGCTAAGCGGCGCAGCGCTACGCCGCTCACCAGTTCAGGCGTAATATCTCGGACGCAGCGGTTATGTCCGAGCGGGCAATCGTTGGCGCGGCATGGCGAACAAGGCAGACGCAGCGTAATCGCCTGCTCCCCCGGATGATAGTTGAAATTGACGGCGGGAT
>JBJSXJ010000219.1:0-7717 GCA_046086325.1 Planctomycetota bacterium
GTCTCACCAGGCGCTCGCGCCGCGTTATTCAAAAAAGCCGACTGGTAGGACCACAGCCGAAAGTTGAAGCCAATGATGGTCATGTCTTCATTGATACTGGCATTCTCCGCTAACTCGCGCAGTCGCGGCGGCACATCCAGCACACAGCAGACGACCGGAAACGAATTGCTGATCACGGGCGCTTCTTTGTCTTGAGCATTACGTGGCAAACGAATCTCGCGATTACCCAGCGGAACCATCAAATCGACTTCGTAGTAATGATCAAGCCCGTAGCGATCTTGAATCTCGCTGCTGGAGAGCACGATTTTGGTCACCCGTTTCACTCGCCCGGAAACCCGCGCGAGCTTTCCATGCTGCTGCTGCGGATGCTGCAAAAAGGGAACCAAGTCAAATTCGGGGGCTACCGCCCAGTCCGCAGCCGTCCCCTGCCCTGCCGCTGTCAGCATTTCATAGAAGCAAGCTGTGTCGGCGTTCTCCAGCGGCGAACCATCGCGCTTGCGAATGTCATCCAACCGACCGATGTCCATGCCGAGTCGCGCTAGCAGAATCCAATCGCTAATCACCCCCGGTAACTCGCCCGCTTTTTCGGGAAACCAGGCTAACCGTTCAGCCGCGAAGAAATGTCGCTCTTCCGTCGCTGCCGCATCCCTGGATTTTAGATAGACCGCTTCGACGCCTGCCGGTTCATCCAGCTCCTTCTCTAAGCTCCATGCCTCCGGCACTTGCCGCGCATAAATAATCACTTGAAAGGACTCGCCGGTCGGCTGCATCGTCACGGCAAAATAATGATCGAACTGAAAACGCGTTGCCACTTCGGGGATCAACTCCACGCGTCTCACACGCTGTACTCGTCCGCGAAATCGCACCATATCGCCGCGCTGCAGGGCGAGCTCACCGGGAAAGTTCGGCCACGATTCGACAGGCCGAGCGAGTCGGTAGCTATCGTTTGGGCCGATGATTGGTAAGCGATATAAGACGCGGGTTAACGTTTCCTCTTCATCAGCATGCCAGCCACGTCCATCGCGCAGCATCTCCCATTGGCTCGGTTCGACATTCACGATCAAGTCGCGCGCCGAAACCACTCGACGCGGGGCCTTGCCGCTGCTGGCGCCTCCCGCGCGAATCCAGGGCGGCTTGGCACGACCGGTCGAGCCCGCTCCAGGGGTAGCAGACGCATTGGACGTTTCACTCTTGGTATTCGATTCGGTGGACGGTTCAGGCTTGGGCGAGTCATCGGACTTCGCGGTGGACGCTGCGGAATCGCTGGCCGCCGGCGGCTCCGGCTTTTCCTGCGCGGAACCGCGAGGCAACGCGAGTCCACTGCCGCTGACCATCACCAGCCAGACCATGAAAAGCGAGTTTGCTAGTTGCGATCTTCTTCGCCGCAGTTGCTCAAGCGCCCCAAGCACCGGCAATGCACAGCGAGACGAAGAGGCGAAGAAAGCGGATTTCATGGCGAGCACTCTCCATTACACGGCCAAGGTCAGGACCATTCGTTGAGCGTTACCAGCAGTCAGGCAAAGGGCCAGTCAAACAAAAGGGCCAGTCAAGTAAAAGGGCGATCAGGCAAAGGGGTGATCAGGCAAAGGGGTGATCGGCCGGGGAAGTCGGAGCGGCTGCGGAACTGTGAGTCACAGGATTCGTATCGCCTGCTCGCTTGAAGAGAAACCAGGCCACCAGCGAACCTCCGGCGGCAGTGCTGATCACCAGCAGTGCGACGTTGGTCCAGGTGAGTTCCGCCGAGGAACTCTCGCGCGCCTGCCACTGCGGTCCTCGGGCCAGCAGCAGCGGCGCCACATGGATTCCACCCTGACTCTCGTACGCCCAGCGTTTGAAGAAGATCCCCGTAATCTCGACTTCTTCGTTGAGCGGAGTCGTAGCTCGGTCGCGATCCTTGTTTTTAATCGCGGGAAAACCTGCCGGCAGCTCGGTGCAGTAAACCACCAAGGGTGAATTCGGTCCTCCAGCGGGATGGATCCAGAGCAGATAGTAGCTGGCTATCCCCGCTCGATTGGGCGGTGCGTCCACTTGGTACGCCAGCCGGACCACACCGCGCACCGTGACGACTTTGCCTCGATAATCGGCGGATTGTTTGTAGAGCGGCAGGAAACCCGTGGGCCCCGCCGAGCGACTTTTGAGGAGTCCCGGATCCTGCTCCCGCACCTCTTGAAAATAGCGAAACCAAGCGGCCTTTTCGGCTGGCCGCTGGACCATGTCATCCTGGATCGCCGCTCGAATGGCCACATCCAGCGCCGCTTGCACGCGCGCTTCCAGCGACTGTCGGGCGACGCGGTCCGACTCAGCCGGCGTAGTGTCCTTCCCCGCTCCGTCCCCTGCCCTGTCCCCTGCTCGGTCGGCCGTCGTCAGCCAAGCGGCCATTTCCGGCTGCATTTGTTCCGTCCAGCGCTGCCGTAATTCCGCGAGTAGACCGGTCCAGGTCGACTGTTCTTCGGCCGGTAAATCGTTCAGCACCGCTCGAGCCGCCGACAGATGCTCGGTCCAGCGCTCATCGAGTTGACGTACTATTTCGGCCCAACCTTCCTGGTCTGCGGCGGATAAGGAGCGGCCGTGCAGGCGATGATCGAGTACGGCGTAGACGAGTAGCTGGTGATCGCCGCTTAAGTTACCCAGCACGTTGATCCAGGCATCCCATTCGGCCAGTTGCAGCGGCGACAAGGTCGCTTCCCCGCCAGGCGGCAGAGCGTCCGGAGCTCGCGTATTTTTTTCCGCTGCGGACATTTTTTCGTCAGGCTGCGGATCACTGGTAGGTCGCAGCCGAGTGTCGATGTCTCGGTCAACGATTTCCTGCGAGGTGAGCGGGGGGCCACCGGCAATCGGCCGCTGTAACCCCAGGAAGTCCCAGAAGCGGGGCTCGCGCACTTTGGGCACGATGATCAGCACCAGCATCAGCGATCCGACCATAAAGAGCAGACGCCGCTGAACCTGTCGTGAAAAATAATTCGGTGGAGCGCGGCGACCGACGCGTTGTTCGGGTGGTCTGGAGCGTCGTTGGAAGTCAAGCGGCATGTGGTATCTCCCGGCTGCCATTGTAGCAGGATCAAGTCGCCGGTTTAGGGAATGTGGTCGGGTTAGTTGCTACTGTCTTCGATACCTTTATAATCCCGTCGTAGCGCCGCGGGCTTTATCGAACCGATGAACGGGACAGACCTCACAGGATTGCCTCCATGCGACATATCGTGATGTTCGTGATTCACTACCTGGTGACTCGATTGAACTCCTTCCAGGGTTGGAAAACTACTCGTCCCGCGCTCTGCCCCGTTCCCCTCCACACGCGGTCACGACGCCCCGTGTGTCACGAGAGTACCGTGAGTCACGAGCGTACCGGGGTTAACGAGCGACTGCATTTGCCGACTTGGCTGCTCGCCGCTGTGCTAACGAGCCTAACAGGCTATGGGATTGAATCGCCCACCACACTCACCGCCGCCGAACCGGCCCGCGAGTTTCTGGATGCTCTGCGGAGTGCCAACTATTTTGACACCGCGCTCGATTATCTGGACGAGCTGGCCAGCAGCCCGCTCACTCCCGCCAGCCTCAAAGAGGTGCTCACCTATGAACGCGGGTTAACCCTGCTCAAGGGCGCCAGCTATCAGCGCGACGGCGCACTGCGCGAAAAGCAACTGGATGAAGCACAGAAGGCACTCAACGAATTCATCGCTCAGCTTCCCGACCATCTGCTCAATACGGCCGCCAAAGGGGAGCTTGGCAATGTCCTGATGGCTCGCGCGGAATTTCGACTGGAGCGCGTCAAGCGGCCCTCGGAAGCCGCCAACCGCGACAAACTCACCGCCGAAGCTCGCGAACTGCTCGGGACCGCCCAAAAAACGTATCAGACGATCGAGGCCGATTTGAAGGCCAAACTGCAAGGGCTGCCGCCGATCGACGAAAAGAAAAATCCGAAGGAGTTCGAGCGGGTGGAACAGATGCGCATGGATTACCTGCAAGCGCAGCTCATGATTCCCAACGTCATGATGGAAATTGCTGAGACGTATCCGAAGGGAGCGAAGGAAGGCAATGACCTGCTGACAGCGGCAGCCAAGGCCTACGGCGATGTCCATACGAAATATCGGCAGCGACTGGTTGGCCTGCGAGCTCGATTCCTGCAAGGCAACGCATTCCAGCGGATGGGGAATTTAAAGGAAGCGCTATCCTTTTATGGGGAATTGCTGGAACTGGGCGACGAACCGCAGGACCTGCATCAGCTCAAGACCTTGGTGCTCAAATCGGCTTGCGAAGCGTGGATGGATGAGTCGCAGAAAAAGTATGCGGAGGTGATTGAACGCGGCGGAAAATGGATCGAGAAGGCGTATCCGTCCGAGATGAAGTCAGACGACTTTATGGAACTGCGAATGACGGTCGCCAAAGCCTCGCGGGCTTACAGCGAACAGTTGAAAAAGGAAAAGCCCAAGGATCCACTGGTCAACGGGTTGCTGGTCGATGCTCGCAAGCTGCTAGCCTATGTCGCCCGCTTTCCCGGAGATTATCAAAAGGATGCGCAGCGGATGCTCGCCGAACTCGGCGGCCCCGCTGCTGCTACCGCCGGTGCCGATCAGCCGCTGCCCAAGAATTTTGAAGAGGCGAAAAAGGCGGGAAAAGATGCCCTGGATGCTGTGCAGCTGGCCAAGGCCAACATCGAAAACCTGACGACGCAGATCAAAGCCGAAAAGGATCCCGAAGCGAAGAAGAAGCTGCAAACGGAATTGGCGGAAGCGGAACGTGCGGTGAAAAATGGCAACGGCGACGCTTTGCGTTTGTTTGAAATCGCGCAGCAGCTAGTCGAGAAGGACACGCCGGCCGATGAAGTCAGCACCGTGCGCTATTACCTCTGCTTCGTCAACTATTCGCTGCAGAACTACGATGAGGCGGCCGTGCTGGGCGATTTCGTCGCGCGACGTTACCCCGAAAGCGTTGGTGCCCGGCCGTGTGGTCGTGTCGCCATGTACTCGTTCCTAAAAATGTACAGCGACGCGAAGAACGACGCACAGCCGAAGATCGATGCCCTCCTCGCCGATTTTGATCTCGATCAGGACAAAAAGCTGTCGACCGAAGAGATCGAGAAGATGCCGGAGAATCAGCGGACCGCCCTGGCTGGTGCCGACGTGGACAAGAGCGGCAAGATTGATCACACCGAACTGGCGCGCTTGGCTACTCGATTCGAAAGCCAAAGCGTCGTCGACATGTGCAATTACATTGCCAGTCAGTGGCCAGACCAGCCCGAGGCTCAAGAAGCCTTCGGCACGCTCATCACGTTCATGATTGGTGAGCAGGAACTGGATCGTGCCCAAGAGTATCTGAATAAGATCCCCGAGGACTCGCCGCAGCGGGCCACGGGTGAATTGAAATTAGGGCAAGCGGTCTGGGCGGCGTACGTGTATGGGATGAATGCCGTCCGGGAGCGCAAGCAAGCGTTGCCACCAGGCACCCCGGCACCAGCCGACCTGGCCAGCCGAGAAACGGAACTGAAGACCTACCGCGATCGCGCCCAGAAAACGCTCGTCGACGGTGTGGCACGGATGGAAAAAGCCGGGCAGGTGAACGTCACGTTCGGCACTGCCTCGCTATCGCTCGCGCAGCTTTATCTGGATACCGATCAAGCCGCGCAGGCGGTCACGCTGCTGGAAAAGCCGAACGTCGGACCGCTCGCACTCGTCACCGGTAACAATGAAGTGGCGAGTCGCCCAGGATTTGCCGAAGAGACCTACCGCACGGCGCTACGAGCTTATGTGTCCGCCCTGGCTGGGGCGTCGAAAGATGCCGCCGCCGCCGAAGCGCTGATCAAAAAGGCGGAAGAGATCATGCAGGGTTTGAAAACGTCCGTGGGCGATGGCGACGATGCGCAGAAAAAACTGTTCGCCATCTTCGTCACCCTGGCACGTGATCTCGAGCAGCAAATGAAGCTTTCGTCCGACGAGAGCAAGCGCAACTTGGGCAAGGGTTTTGAGACGTTCTTGTCGCAGGTGCGTGCCAACTCCAAGGCCCTCAGCGAACTCTACTGGGTCGCATCAACCTTCTACGGGATGGGCGAGAGCTATGGCACGAATGCCAGCGGTGAAGCTTCGGCGGATGCCAAACGATTTTTTGGCGAGTCCGCGAAGACGTACGAAGACATTCTCGCTCGTTCCAAAGCGGGCACACTGAAAATTGAAGATACCTTGGTACCGCAGATCACGCTGGCGCTGGCGAAGACCCGCCGCGAGATGGGTGATTATGAAAACGCGATCAAGCTCTTCATTCAGATCCTGGAAAAGTCTCCCATGCTACTGTCGGTGCAGCTCGAAGCGGCCAAAACGTACGAGACCTGGGCCGAGCGCAGCAGCAGCGAAAAGTATTATGTCAACGCGATTCAGGGCAGCGGCGACAGCAAAACGGGCCGCAGCAAAATCTGGGGCTTCAATGAAGTCGCCCGTATCACTGCTGGTAAGCCAGAGTTTCGCGATGCCTTCTATGAAGCTCGTTACCACGTGACTCTCGCCCGCTACAAATACGCCCTGGCGCAAAAGGATGCGGCGAAGAAAAAGAAGGAACTGGAGAGCGCCGAGAAGTCCATCGCGGCGACCTACCAAGGCTATCCCAACATGGATGGCAACCAAACGGAAAACAAAAAGTCGTACCGTGAGATGTACGACGGACTCGCCAAAGCAATTCAAAAATCGCTTGGTAAGAAAGAAGCAGGAATCACGGCTTACGAAATCAAGATTCCGACGGGAGGAGCCGCCGGAGCGACGCCGGGAGCGCCCGCCGGAGCGACGGCCCCGGCAGGAACCGCCCCGGCCGCAGCAACGCCGGCGAAAACCGCACCCGCCGGTGCGGCACCCGCCAAAAAATAACGCTCCACAAAGCAGATAGTCACTAGTGCCGCAGTCGGCATTTTTACTCAGTTCAATCACCTTCAACCACCAACTCAATCCCAAACCAGACGCCAACCTTTTTCTCTTGTCTGACCGGAGAGCTTCTTATGTCTCAACGCCTGTTTCTTAAGCTCGCACTGCTCGCCCTTGTGCTCGGGCTGGCTCGCGGAGCCGCTGCCCAAGATCGAGTGATTCCCCTGAAGGGGACGACGACCAGCGGTACCGTGACGGGCATGTCGCCCGAAAAGGTCACTGTCGATGTGGCTGGCACTCCCCGCGAACTGGCCGTGAACGAGATCAATAAAGTGGTCTACAGCGATGAGCCCATTGAATTGACACGTATTCGCGATCAGGTGATTGCCGGTCAAATCGAACAAGCCAATGAGGAATTGAAAAAGCTCAACGCCGACTCCATTCAGCGTGATGTGGTCAAGCAAGACGTGGAGTTTTATAAGGCGTATTGCCAAGGGAAGCTCGCCTTGCAGGGCAACGGCAACCCGGTCACGGCTGATGCGGCCATGATGGCTTTCTTCCGCACGAATCGCGGCAGCTATCATGCCTTCCGCGCGGCCGAACTGCTGGGACAACTGGCAAACGCTCAAGGCAATTACGCAGAAGCTGCCAAGCGTTTCAAGTTTATTGGGCAAGCACCCTGGGCTGATTATCGGCTTAAAGCGAACGTGCTGGAAGCCCGAGCCTTGTCGGCGGCGAAGAGTTTCCCCGAGGCGCTGGAGCGGTACAACGAAATCATTCAGTCGCCGGAAACATCGCCAGAAGTGAATCGTCAAAAGCTCTTCGCAACCGTTGGTCGAGCGGTTTGTCAGGCCGAGACGGGCAAGGCGGACGAAGCC
>JBJSXJ010000220.1:0-28720 GCA_046086325.1 Planctomycetota bacterium
TCAACCAGGGCACGACTTGTGGCTTCAGCGCTTGTGTCGCTACCTCGTCGTCTGGCTATCGCTTTTTATTGCTCATTCACAGGCCAATCATTTGCTCGCCGATGATGCGGGCGCGCAGGCCGCTGAGCAGAAGCATGCCCAGCCGCTCGGTAAGCCACTCCAGAAGCCGCAGCGACTCATCGGCTACACGGAAAGTCGTAACGATTTGCCGGCTGGTCAGTTTGCGAATTGGGTGACGAAGCGGGCCTGCGTGGTGCATGCGGATGGCACAGGTCGCCGAGTGATCGGAGAGTCGCTGCGCGGCAAAGAGAATTCCTGGACTCAGTTTGCCGGTTGGTCGCCCGATGGCAAGCAGGCGGTCGTCCTGAGCTGCTGGGAGAGTCCCGAGAATGCCGTGTGGGAGCGTGTGCACAAGACGTTCCGCATGACGGAAGGCTGGCTTGTTGATAGTTGCCTGATCGATGTTGAGACTGGTAGCACTATCAATCTCACGGAGGTCGATCGGGTCAGTATCTATAACACCGGTTTGTTTTTTTTACCGAACGGTCGTGGCTATGGATTCACGCCCTTGATTGCTGGGGTTTCCAGGCCCTTTCAAATGGATCGAGATGGACGACACAAACGAGATGTATCGGGTACCAGCGGAGGTTTCGCCTACGGTTACTCGGTGTCACCCGATGGTCGACGTATTAGCTATCACGAGAACTACCAGATCTATGTCAGTGATGCGGATGGCGCGAACAAGCGACACATCGAGACTGGTAATCCGTTTAACTTCGTGCCGCGCTGGTCACCCGACGGGCAATTTCTGCTGTTTGTATCGGGCGAGCATTACAACTGTCACCCTTATGTTGTGAAGCCTGATGGTAGTGGTTTGAGGAAGCTAGCCGACCGTGGTGGCTATCGGGGTGTGGTGGAACTGCTTAAGCATCCTGACTTTCATAGCGAGAGCAGCGATGTACCGGTCTGGTCGGCGAACAGCCGTGATGTTTTTTACACCGCGAAGGTGGGAGAAAGCATCGAGCTGATGCGGGTTGATCGTGATGGTCGTGTGACCCAGCTTACGGATTCACCAGCCGGCACTCGGCATTACCACCCGGCGGTTTCTCCCGATGGTCAGTGGCTGCTTTATGGTTCCGATCGCACCGGTACGATGCAGCAGTATGTGAGCTCGGTGGATGGTCAGTCGAGCTGGCCCATTACGGCGGTAGCGGAGGGTAACTGCGCGGTACATGCCTACTGGCAAGAGGGGCAGTAAACGTGGCTAGCGAGGATGATTCACGGCGAAGATTCCTTTACAATATGTCGCTCGTCGGCTCGCGTCGCTCGACGATCGATTCCTCTACTTTCAGGTGTTACTGCATTAAGGAACTTGGCACATGAACTCGCTCTATTTCAAGGAATTCAACGCTTACTTCGATCCTAATCGGGCTCGACTGAACCTCGGCTGTGGGCGAGCGGTGAGTGTGGTGGCGGGGGTGGAAACGGGACAGTTGGTCGGTTCGTTTCATACGCTGGAGAACGTCGCGGGTTATGCCACGGGCTGTGGTGCTCGATCGCTCATGATCTCCAACTACCTGCTCAATGGCCCGGGGCATGGAGATGGTGGCAAGATTGTGTTTCGTAAACCGGAAGAGGTGCGTCAGGTGCTGTCGGCTGCGGGTATCGTGGCGCCGACGATCAGTGCTCACTGCGCCGCTTACGCTCACCTGAGTGCTCGCTGGGGTATTGAGTATGCCGAGAAGTTTGTGCCGGCGGACGTCGCGGCCAAGGGCACTCAGTATGTCGAAGATTGGTCGGAAGAGTATTTGCTGGGGCTGATTGAAACGGGAACAGCGGCTGGCATTCATATCTTCGGTTGGTTCTGGGGCTTGTGGGGCCATCCGACGCTGCACAGTGGTTATCCGTGGTTCTTCGGCTGGGACGGCATGATGGCCGAGGGCCTGGCACGATTCCGTGATAAAACGGCGCGACTGCGAGCGAAGGCTAATCAGCTCAAGGCCTATCTGGCTCATGAGATTCATCCGGGAACGGGTGCGATCTGCTCGCGCGACTTCGCTCTGTTGCTCATGGCGACCGACTACGATCCGTCGATTTGCGTGTGGGGCGACCCCAGTCACTGCTGGGCGGGTGAAAGCTGGTCACAGCGTTTCACCAGTCCCTTCGTAGCTCCGCGAGTGGTCGGAAGTCACGCCAAGAATTTCAAATACTTGCCCGGTGCCTCCACGCTCATGATCAGCGAAGACTGGCCGCAGCGCGGTCATCAGTTCTGCGGTCATGGTGAAGGCGAAGTGAACTTGGAAAGCTATGCCAAGATGCTGTTGGCAATTGGCGCGGGTGATCGTTTCTGTGCCATCAACGGCGGCGACCTGATGCCGCTTTACAGCGAGGCCGAAGATAGCATCCTGCCACTCACCGCTCCCGCTCCGCATCTGCTGGGCGCCTGCAGCGCCGGTATCAAGTGGGTGAACGATCACCTGACCGGTATGTCGCTGACCACGGCCACTTTCACCGATGGTATGGCGGGTGGGTAGTCCCACGCGTCGTGGAGGTTTAGTCTCCCATGAGAGCGAAGACTGCGCGGACAAAACGCATCGGCTCGCGAAACCAGCTTCGGCAGGTTTCGCTGGCAGTCACTTGGTGGTTGGTCGGCAGCAGTTTCTTGCTCGCTCAAGAGAACGACGAATTCTTTGAGAAACGAATTCGTCCGATTTTGGTGGAGCACTGTTACTCATGTCACAGTGCGGAGGCCAAGACGCTGCAGGGAGAGCTGCGGTTAGATTTGCGCGCGGGATGGCAACAGGGTGGTGAATCAGGCGTTCCCGCCATCGTGCCAGGCAAGCCAGATGAAAGTCCCTTGATCCGCGCGGTTCGGCATGATGCAGATGCATCCGCCATGCCGCCGAAACAGCCGAAGCTGAAGGATTCGCAGATCGCGGACCTCACCGACTGGGTTCGTCGTGGTGCTCCTGATCCGCGTGTCGGTACCCTCACGCGCGACAAGAACGCTCAGTGGGAAACCGAGTTCCGTCGGCGACTGGATTGGTGGAGTCTGCGGCCGGTGGCTAAGGCTGCGGTGCCCAGCTTGTCCAGCGAGCCCAGCTTGTCCAGCGGGCCCAACGTGTCCAGCGGGCCCGGCTTGTCCAGCGCGTGGCCTTGGGAGCCTGTCGATCAGTTCATTCTGCAGCAACTGCAGCGGCAGCGACTAGAGCCAGCACCCGATGCCGATTCTCTCACGCTACTGCGGCGTTGGTCGTTTGTGCTTACCGGATTGCCGCCGACGGCCGCAGAGGTGGAGCGTTTTCCTGCTGAATTTGATCAGGATCCAGCACGCGCTCGGATGTCTGCGGTCGATCGACTGCTGGCGTCGCCTCATTTTGGTGAACGCTTGGCGCGGCACTGGATGGATGTCGTGCGGTACACCGATACCTACGGCTATGAGTGGGATAATCCGGCGAAAGGTTCTTGGGAGTATCGCGATTACTTGATTCGTTCGTTCAATCGTGATGTCAGTTTTCAGCAACTGATTCGTGAACAGATCGCTGGCGACCTGCTTGCCGTGCCACGGGTCGACGACGCAACTGGATCGCTAGAGAGTTTGATTGGTCCCATGTTCTATCATATGGGCGAGCATCGACATGGCGACAATGAGGTGATCAACGGCGTTCGCGAGGAGATGATCGACAACAAGGTTGACGCTTTCTCCAAAGCTTTCCTGGCTATGACGATCGCGTGTGCGCGTTGTCACGATCACAAACTCGATGCCGTGTCGCAGCGGGACTATTATGCACTGGCCGGCATGTTCATGATGCCACGCTGGACCTCGCGTGCCATCGATGCGCCGGAGCGTCACGCGGCGTCCATCGCAGAACTTCAGCAACTGCGAGTTGCGATTCAGCGCCATCTCGCTCAACGTTGGCAGCAGCAAGCGGCTGAACTGGTCACGGGTGACTCACTGCGAACCTGGGCTTTGAAACGTAATCGCGCCGAACTGGTCAAGGCGAACATCGGTGAAATGGAATGGCTGTTAAATCAGCTACTTCCGACCAGCACCACTGCCACGTGGCGTAAATCGACGCTCCTGAATGCGCGCGCACAAAACGCCACGGCACCCGCCCAGGCGACGGTGCTGGAAAGTCTGGCTGATGGTTCGATACTGGCCAAAGGCGAAGTGCCAGCAGTGGATAGTTATACGATTACGTTTCGCACGGAACCGGGAGCCGTCGATCGAATTCGTCTGGAGGCGCTCACCGACGACTCGCTGGGCCAGCGCGGACCGGGTCGTACCGCGCACGGTAATTTTGTGCTGACGTATATCCAGGCCAGCGTTCGGCCTTTGTCTGCTACGGCAAGCGGTGTGCCAGAGAAACCAACTACGGCCGAACCGCATGTGCTCAAGTTGGTTCAAGCACGAGCGGATTATGAACAGCCGAATTATCCAGTGGCGGACGCGCTGCATCCCGATGAGCACAAAGGCTGGGGCGTGGGACTGGGCGGAAATAAAGATCGCACGGCTTGGTTTGTGCTTGAGAAACCGCTCGAGCTGCCGCAGGGTGGTGAATGGACCGTGACACTTGAACAACGCTATGGCAGCCAGCATACGCTAGGACGTTTTCGCATCAGTGTGGGAATGGAGACGCCGCTCGACACCGCCGCTCAGAATGGCTTCGTCAATGACGAGCAGGCTGTTGCGGCGTGGCAACACATGAAAGCGGCCTGGCAGACCACGAACGCTCAGCGGCGAGAGTTGAATGCCAAATTCAAACCCATCGTCGACTTCCATGACGAGAAACTCCCGCCCGGTTTTTCAGTCGATGGAGCGGGCATGCGAACGGGCTTCGTCGTGGGCGGCGAACCGCTCGTCGCGCTGCAAGGCGAGATGGCCGTGCAGCAACTGCTACCGCGTGGTTTTCACACGCATGCGTTGTCATCGAAGCTGCCTGGCGCGCTGCGACTGCCGAGGCAAGAAGATTTGCCGGGGCCCTTTGTCAGTCTGGCGCTGGCTGGTGATGAATGGAGTGGATATCTGCGCATTTCGGATAATGCGTTTCAAACCGAAAATGTCACGTTTCTCAGTCAGCGCCAACCGACCTGGATGACTTTGAATGACATCCCGCTGACGAATGGAATTCAGCGAGTGGCCTATGAGGTGACGACGAGTGATTTGAATCCCAACTTTCCACCTCGTACCGGTGTCGCCCGGGCGGGCGGTAAAACTCTGCCACCACAAGATGAAGGCTTTGACAAACGAAGTTGGTTCAGCGTGACGGGGATTGTCAGTCACGATCAAGCTGGACAACCTCAAGATGACTTGCAGCGACTCGCGACGTTATTCAGCGAACCAGCACCAGCAACCGCCCGCGAAGCTTGGCAGCACCTGGGTAAATGGGTAGCCAGTCAGGTCTCGAATTATCAAGCTGGAAACGTGACCACTGATTCGGTGCCGATCATGAATTGGTTGCTGAGTCACGAACTGCTCGCCAATCGACTGGCCGATGATGCGGAACTACATCGACTCGTGCAGCGCTATCGCACCGTGGAAGCAGCGCTGCCGTTTCCGCGTAGTTGCAACGGCATGGATGAACGCGGCGTAGCACCACTGAATTATGCTCTGAATGTTCGTGGAGATATCAATCGTCGAGGCGATCAAGTGCCGCGTGGTTTACCGCAGTTTGTCGAATCGTTGGCGGTGCGCCGTGAGGCAACGTCGAGTAGCGGTCGTTTGGAGTTGGCCGATTTTCTCGCGGATGAAGCTCACGGATTGGCTGCTCGCGTCTTCGTCAATCGAGTCTGGCAGTGGCTATTTGGCGAGGGACTGGTACGCACCTCGAACGATTTCGGCCATCTCGGCGAACAGCCAACTCATCCCGAGTTACTCGACTACTTGGCGAACGAGTTCATGGCTGACGGGTGGTCGACGAAACGTCTGGTGCGGCGTCTGGTTTTGAGCCGCACGTTTCATCAATCCAGTCAGATGACGGCGGCGGCCGCGAATGGTGATCCTGCCAACCGCTGGCTCCACCACTATCCCACTCGACGCCTGGAAGCGGAGTCAATTCGTGATACGTTGCTGGCGGTGGCGGGCCAGATCGACCATACGCTTTACGGTCGTCCACTGAATCCACAGCGGCAAGTCGAGGATGCTGCTAAACGACTCTTTTCGGGGCCGCTGGATGGTCGCGGACGACGATCAATTTATCTCGAAGTGTCGATCATGGACCGGTCCAAGTTTTTGCAAAGTTTCAATTCACCCGATCCGAAACTGCCGACGGGACGACGCGACGAGACGAATGCGCCTGCACAGGCACTGGTGATGCTGAACGATCCCTTTGTCTTGAGCATGGCGGAGCAGTGGGCCAATCGGCTAGTGGCTGATTCGCAAACCTCCGTGGAGGATCGCTTGCAAGCGATGTTCACAGCGGCACTGGGGCGGCGGGCAGACCGAGAGGAACTTGCTCGTTGGCAGCAGTTGCTCCTGAGCTTCAGTTCCAGCGAGCAGGTTTTAGGTGATCGGCTCGCATGGAAACATGTGGCGCATACGATGTTTAATCTGCAGGAATTCACTCATTATCGTTGAGTGTGAAGGAAGAGCGAGCGTGAACCATGGCGATGAATGCTCCGAGCAACCGGCGTCAAGTTTTGCAACAAGCCGCGGCTGGTTTTGGTTGGCTCGCGCTGCAAAGTTTACTGGCTACCGATTCTAGCAGAGCATCTGCGGATGAGAGTCGACACTCGGAAACGTTGGCCGCGACTGGAGGGCGAACAGCGAAATCTCGAGCTGCGCGAGTGCGAAGCGTGGTGCTTTGTTTTATGGATGGAGGTCCGAGCCACGTCGATACGTTTGATCCGAAACCCATGCTGACGAAACATGCAGGCGAAAAGGTGGGTGAGCACTCGACGAACGCACTTTACAACGATCGCAATCGTATGTGGCTGCCGAGTCCCTGGGAATTCCGGCAACGTGGGCAGAGCGGATTGTGGGTGAGCAGTTTGTTTCCTCAGATTGCTGACATCGTTGATGACATCTGTGTCGTCCGCTCGATGGTCGGCCACTTGCCGCTCCACGGTCAGCAGAATCTGCTCCTGCACACGGGGCGCGTGACCGGGCAGCATCCCAGTGTTGGTGCTTGGGTCTCCTACGGACTTGGTACCGACAATCAGGATCTGCCTGGCTTCGTGCTGCTCAACAACGACTGGGTTCCCAACGGCGGCATGGAGAATTTTGGCAATTCGTATTTACCGGCTAGTCATCAAGCGACGATGGTCCGCGCCAAGGGATCACCGGTGGATAACATTATTCCCGCGGATGCCGCCGAATTGCAGCGGCGAAAGCTGGCACTGCTGGCAGAACAAAACAGCGGCTTCGCCGCGAAGAGTTCTGCGGCGACGAAAATTGAATCAGCGATTGCGAACTATGAAACTGCGTTTCGCATGCAGAGTGCTCTGCCCAAGCATATCGATCTCAGCCAAGAGACCGCTCACACGCAAGCCTTGTACGGCATCGGTTCGAAGGATGAGCATCAAAACTATTATGCGATGCAGATGCTGCGGGCTCGGAGGTTAGTCGAAGCGGGGGTGCGTTTCATCGAGGTGACGTGTCCGAGTTTTGATGGAAATAATTCTCCCTGGGATCAACATGGAGCGCTGAAGGCGAACCATGAAAAAAATGCTCGTGTGACGGAGCAATCCGTAGCGGCACTGATTCGAGATTTAAAGCAGCGCGGGTTACTCGACGAGACGCTGGTTGTGTGGGCCGGGGAAATGGGCCGCACTCCGCATAGTCCCAGCAAAGACGGACGTGATCACCACATTAACGGCTATTCCATTTTTCTGGCTGGCGGCGGTATTCGTGGCGGGATCACTTACGGCAGCACCAACGATTTTGGTGAAGCGGTCGCTGAAAACCCCGTGACGATTCACGACATCCACGCCACGATCTTGCATCAACTGGGAGTCGACCACGAGCGACTCACGTATCGTCACGGAGGTCGCGATCATCGCTTGACCGATGTTCATGGCAAGGTGCTACACGACATTCTGGTGTAGCTGAAGTCGCAAGACTTCAGAGGCGTGAGGTATGCGGCATCGATTGTCTGAACTCTTGCGAGTTCAGCTACAGGTTGCGAGTTCAGCTACGGGTTTGTAGCTGAAGTCGCAAGACTTCAGAGGCGTGCGGTCCGCGGCATCGATTGTCTGAACTCTTGCGAGTTCAGCTTCGGGTTGCGAGTTCAGCTACGGCTTGGGTGCTTCTTCCTTCGGCCGACGAAAACGCTTCAAAATAGCGATCACCAGAATGAAGATCGTAGAGAGAAAGCTGACGAGCAAAGCTGCGAACCAAGCCAGATCAAGATTACCGCCTGTGACATTCGCCAGGTAAGTGAGTTGATTGATGGCGACAAAGAAGAGTGCATAGAGGACCGCAATCCAGGCGATCATGCGGTTCAAATAGCGTATCGTTTCCTCGCGACGCGGCTCGACCAACCAGTAGTCGCGATTGGGGATGTTGATGAGCTGCGGTGGTAGATAGCGAGTGGCAGCAGTCACCGCGATCAAGAACAGCGGCATGCCAACCTGGAATAGGGCCATCAGCAAAGCTGCCGAAGTCTTGTTCATCCAAGAGTCTGGCCGGCCAGCGGGACCGAAGTGAGTAGCGACACGCTCGGGGAGCCTGGACCAATACCAATACTGCAGAGCTAGTCCTCCAGCGGTGATCAAGAAGAGTAGGCAGAGTGCAGTTTTGCGAGAGCGAACAGCGCTTTCCGTTCGCTGTTCGTTCGATTCTTCTCCTACCGCTGCTTCTGCCGCTTTCGTTGCCGCTGGTTCCATCGTCGGAACTAATGCATCGAGACGGTGGTTGGTGTCGGTGGAGCGGCCATCGCGGCCTGTTCCGCTCGCATCGCATCGATGAGCGGCCAAAGCTGATCCACCTCGGGCTTAAACAACTCACCAATCAGCAAATCAGTCACTAAACCTTTTCGGTCCGAGTGACGTTTGACGAACTGACCGAAGTTGAGTCCCTCGTAGAATTCGACCACCAGTCGCCGCATGCGGTCCATGCCAGCGATGTAATCCTGGCCCCAGACGCCGAGCCGTGCGGCGCTGGGATCATTGGCCTGAAGCGCACCGTGGATGGCGTCTGCCGCCAAGGCTCCGGATTTCAGGGCGAGCAAGATACCGGACGAGTAGAGTGGGTCGAGGAAGCCGAAGGCATCGCCGACGAGCACCCAGCCGTCCCCGGCAACTTGCTTCGACCGATACGAATACTCTTTGGCCACGCGGTACTGATCGATCGGCTCGGCGTTGGCAATCCGAGGCTGCAGGCCGGGACACTTTTCAACCTCTTCGTAGAAGATTGTTTTGGCGTCCTTCGTGTCGCGGTTTTTAAGCAAGTAATCGAACGAAGCGACCACCCCGACACTCACCGTGCCGTTGTGCAGCGGGATGTACCAGAACCAGCCGGCTTTGCCTTTGGTTTGCATGACGATGGTGGCACCAGCATCACGGCCCTGATCGCGATAGGCACCTTTGAAGTAGGTCCAGATCGCGGCTTTCTTCAGATAGTTATCCCATTCGCGCAGGCCCAGTCGGTCTTGGATAAGGCTACTTTGACCAGCCGCATCCACCACCACTCGGCAACGAATTTCGCGAGTTACACCCGACTCATCCGCCACTCGCACACCGACCGCTCGTTCGCCCTCGAATAACACTTCGAGCGCCCGCACACCCTCTTCGACGTGAGCACCATGTTCGCGGGCGTTGTTGAGCATCATGAGATCGAAATCTTCGCGAAAGACCTGCCACGTCCGCGAAGACTCGTGGGGCTTATGGTCGGCGAAGTAGAACGGTTCCGAAAGCCGCCCCGTCTCGGTTACGAATTGCACACTGTGCTTTTCGACGAACGGGCTCCCTTCCAGTTTCTTGAGCATGCCGAGTCGCTCGAGGACCCAGAACGTTTCGGGGATCAGCGATTCCCCGATGTGGTAGCGTGGGAAGTGTTCGCGTTCCAGTAGCAGGACCGAATGCCCTTGCTGTGCTACCAAAGCGGCCGTGGTGGCTCCCGAGGGGCCGCCGCCGATGACAATGACATCTGGCGAACTCATCCACCATTCACTTTTCTGAATCATCGCCAACCCCTCCAGCTAGACATTTCCAGCAATGACTTACAGACGCACCGCCAGGTTCGACGATACCCGCGAGGCGAATCACCAAGTTAACTCGCAGGCAGCCGGGGCCGGAAATAAGCGGCGGAATTACATCAGTTCGCGAATCGGTTCGTTGCCCGGTTCGACCAGATATTGAGGTCGGCCGCGCAAATCGAATTGCCGCGTGTTTAAGTTGAGTCCAGCCTTGGAGTAGAGCGTGGCGAAGACTTCCTGGAACTTGACCGGTCGATCGACCGGGTATTCCGCATACTTGTTGGTCTTGCCGATGACTTGTCCGAGCTGCATCCCGCCGCCCGCCACCAAAGCTGCATTCGCTTGCGGCCAGTGGTCGCGACTGTTCATTTGGTTAAGCCGCGGAGTACGGCCGAACTCGCCCCACACCACGACGCTGACGTCGCGACTCAGCCCACGATCACGCAGGTCGGTGAGCAGGGCGGAGAGGCCGGTATCGAGGAGCGGGAAATCTCGCTTGGAGTTGATGAAGTTCATGCCGTCACCGCCGTGCCAGTCCCAGCGGATGAAGTTCATCGAGATGACGCGGGCGCCGGCTTCGACGAGTCGTCGAGCAACGCAGAAGTTTCGGACCATGCGCGGGGCGCCATCGCGTTCAAACGCGGGATCATCCACGCCATATTTTTCCAATACCTTGGGGTCTTCCAGGGTCAGATCAAGGGCGTCGGCCAGCTTGCTCGATGTCAAAATTCCCATCGCACGCTGCGAGAAGTTATCCAGGCCATCCATCGAGCCGCTGGTATCGGAATCCCGGCGGAACTGATCCAGGGCGCCACGCAGGGCATCGCGATCGCGGAGTCGTTCGAGGGTGATGCCTTGCAGCGTCATGCTTTCGGTCTTCCGCTGCTGTGAAGCTTCGCGATCGACCACTTTGAATGGAGCGTGCCCGAGTCCGAGGAAACCGCCGTCGCTGGGGTCGCCCCAGCCGAAGTTGCCGCAGCGGTACATGAGGCTGATATTCGGCGGCACCGAGGGATTGACGTTTCCTTGCAGCTTGCTCATCCAAGCCCCGAAGGAGGGCCAGCCACCCGGAGGCGGCTGTTGACCACGCTTGTGGCCCGTCATGCACTGATACGCACTATGTTCGCCGTCGCTGTCCGCCAGGGAGCGAATGAGGGCAAACTGATCGGCCATCTTCGCGAGTTTGGGGAAGAGTTCGCAGATTTCCAGGCCGGGAACATTCGTTTGAATCGGGCTATATTCGCCGCGAATTTCCGCCGGAGCGTCGGGCTTCATGTCCCACATGTCGAGGTGGGGAGGGCCGCCGGGCAAAAACACATTGATGATGGCTTTATGAGAACGAGCACCTGGCTGCGCTTCCGCTCGCAGCACGTCGGGCATGGCGAGTCCACCGAGAGCCATGCCACCAATCGCCAGAAAATCACGGCGACCAATGCGATCACAGAATCCACCGTATTGCTTTTCACCAAAAATGGTCAACATCGCTTCGTTCTCCCTGATTCACGTAGATCGTAGGACGGTCGGCATACGTCGCCGCAGGTACTTCCCAGGCAGGCATCGCGGGTAGGCATCACCGACAGGCATGATGGAACTGGCAAGGTAGGTATTATGTCAAAACAATTGCCGCTGTCCACATCAATCGAATTTTGCTGATTTGTTTCTGAAGGAATTCGAGCGGGGTAGGAGTAAACGGGGGGAGGGGGGGGCGAACAAGGAGGTAACTGAGGGCACGGTTTTTTGCGCATGGAGACGCGGAGGCACGGAGAGGAAACTGGTTGGGTTGACGGCTTGCGACTTTGGATCGATAACAAACCGACAAATCATTAGCTTGGGTTGAGCGACAAAAGCTGGAATGGAATGGCTGGGGTTAGATTGGACCTTAGCTGGGACTTCAATTTGGCTCGGGGTGGGGGAGACGAGGTAGGCCATGCGGTATGGAACGGTCACGAATTTTTTTCCGGATAAGAAGTACGGGTTCATCCGACCGGATTATGGCCCCGACATTTTTTTCCACATCACGGCGCTTGGGGCCTGTCGAACGGTCAACACGGTCGAGATCGGACAGCCGGTGAAGTATGAATTGGTGCCGGGGACGGAACCGAAGCCGCGGCGCCGTTTTGGTCGCCGGTCGCTCGACGAACCCACCAGTCCACCCGAGGAAAACGTGCGACCTCAGGCGCAAATCGTCGAGCTCATCGACAAGATACCGGGGGGGATTTTAACCGATCCGCCGGTTGCCCGACCGAAGTCTCATCCCAACGCTCGCAAGCGTAAACCAACTTGGCGACGACCGACGTAGTGTCGGTGCAGGAGGGGCAAGCCAGACAGCTTGGCGCGTTTAGCGTCGCTCCGAAAAACCGCGGTAACGCAATTGGCCGCTAGCCGTGGTGGCACTCGGACCGCCCGGTCGCACCGGATTGATTTCGGGCATCACGACCGCACCACGATTGGGAAACGCAGGATTGGGAAACGCAGGATTGGCGAGCCCCGAATTGGGGAATGCTGGATTTGAGAATGCTGAATTCGAAAGTGCTGGGTTCGAAATAGCTGGGTTCGCGGGACCATTGGGGGGCCGCGAGATATCGACCAGCGGCACTCCGTCCATCGTCGGCATGGTCCAAAGCAGCGTGGGACTTTGGCCTAGCCCGTTGATGCGATAGTTGCGCACGTTCAGCGTCACCGCCATTTCAGCCGCTGGCACGCTTAATTCCACCTTCTGCGCCAGCGACACTCCCACATCCGGATAATACTGATGCTGCGAGGAAACCGCCGATGCGAGGAGTTGTCCACGCTCATCTAACACCCGCTGCTCCAACACCCAGCCATATTTTTCGTGAACGATGAAAACTCGCGTCACATCTCCCTGCGGACTGGGAACTCGAGTGCGCAGCTCGAGCCGTTCCGGGCCGGCTGCTGTTGGACCTTGGAATGTGGCGAGCGGATCGAGCTGAATGACGCCGAGTGCTTCGACGAGCCAGGAGGGATCGATGGGCAGCATGCGGCGAGTAGGACTGGTTGCGTAGTCATCATGTCGCGCGTAGTAGATTCCGGGCTCCGCGTTGTGCTTGATCCACATCCAAAACAGTTCGTCGTTGCTGCCGACATCGACTTCTGGACCCAGCAGTTGCCCTCGTAAACGAAACTTGCGGGGGCGCTCCAGCGCCAAGTTTGCTCGCAGCGGCGGAAAGCCGGGAGTAGAAATACTGGCGTTGTCGGTGTCGAGCTGTCGAATGGGCGCAGCATTAGAATTGATCGCTCGCACCATCTCATCGGCGGTCGGACGCTGCGGGAAAATCACCGGCGAACGCTGCTGATTCGACCAACTCATCGGCGACACCAGCTTGCAAGCCGGCGCCGACAGACAGCCGATCAAGAGCAGCATTCGCAGCACCATCCCGATGAGTCGACTCATGCGGCACTCCTCGTATTCACCGAGTCCACCGCCGTGGGCTCAAGCAATTCCGTCTCGTGCGCGACAGCTTCGTGCGCTGCAGGTTCAGTCGCGACAGCTTCGTGCGCTGCAGTCTCAGTCGCGACAGGTTCGTGCAATTCTGTCTCTGACGCTGCTGTCTCCATTGTTGCAGGTTCGGCCGCTGTGACTTCCGCGGGCTCCACTGCTGCAGCGGTTGGCTCACCCGTCGCCTCGCTGCTGACCAGTGGCCGAGCGGTTGGGTCGCCGAAGAGTAGTGCGGTGAGTTGGCCTTGGATTTCGCGTGCGCGGGCGTCATCGGGCATCACCACCGCCACTCGATGCTCCCGTTCACTGCGCGCGCAGTAGACCACGAGTTGCTCGTGATCACGGGCGTCGGTGACGGTCCGTTCGGCGCGCAGTAAGCGGCGGCGCACGAGGAGTAGCGTCAGGACATAGCGCACGTCCCACTGCTGTGGTTCGGTTTCCAGACGCTCGAAATAATCCAGTAGCACATCATTTGGGGCCCAGACGGGTCGGTTCGAGTTTCCGTCGGGGACTCGCGAGCGCCACCAGCCGAGATTGGGTGTCGGTGGACCGGTCCACGCCTGCGCGGCGAAATCCTGCCGGACAACAGCCGCGCCTTGGGCAACGAGTACCGAATAAAAAAGCTCCCCGGGCACCAGTTCTCGGCTGGTGGCAGCGCATCGTCGAGTGCATCGCTGTACTTCGAAATCAAGCATGGGCGCGGGGGGAGCTGAAGATTGATGGAGACTGGCAGGTAAAACTTCCAGGCGGAGCCACCTGGGCGGCTGCGGAGATGTTTCCGAGTCGTTTTATGGTGGAACGCGGCGGGGATCGTAGGGAAACCCGTGAAATCACTCAAGGTGAAACCGGGTTCAACAGAGCGTTATTGACCCAAACCCTTTAGATTGCGTAGTATGCCACGCTTCCGAAGCAGCGGGCCGGTGCATCTGGTCCGTTTTAGCTGGGCATTCAGGAATTGAACCGTAGGAATCGACCATGATGAGCCGCGATCGAGTTGCTGCACTGTTCTTGATTCTGGTCGCCACGTTGCCGCTGGCAGGTTGCGGTCAGCGTGCGGAAACACCTTCTCAGGGCACGCCGGTCGATCCGAGCGATGCGATGAAATACCAGGGGAACGCGGGGGAAGGAGCGGGCTCGGGTGGCACAACTGACGGCGTCGGAAAACCTTCTGCCGCTCCGCAGCACACCCGCGGCGGCAAACCACCCGCAACGGATGATGCGTTACTGCTTTCCTACAGCAACGATCCCGATACGCTCAACCTGATTCTGGCGAATGATACGGTGAGCGAGGCGTTTCAGCGGCATGTCTACGAGACGCTAGCCGATCGCAAGTTTGGCAATCCCGATGAATGGGAGCCGGGGTTAGCCGAGTCTTGGGAATTTGACAAAGAGACGCTGACCTACACGATCCATTTACGAAAGGGTGTCTACTGGCATCCGATGAAGTTGCCTGATGGTACCCCCCTGCCGCGCACTCAGTTCACGGCGAAGGATGTCAAATTCACGATCGACTGCATCCTCAACGAAAACACGGAAGCGACCACGCTGCGCAGCTTTTACCTGAATCCCAATGCCAAAGAGGAATCACAAAAGTACAAGATTAACGTCAAAGTGATCGACGACTTCACGATCACGGTGCAGTGGACGGAGCCCTATTTTAATGCCATGGAATTTACGCTTGGCATCTCCATCTTGCCGCGTCACGTCTACTCGGTGAATGAAAAGGGTGAGCCGGTTTCGCTGGACGTGCGGAACTCCAAGGAGTTCGCCGAAGCCTTCAACAGCCACTGGGCAAACACCAAAATGTGCGGCACAGGACCGCTGATCTTCCAGGAATGGCGGAAGGAAGATCAAGTCACGTTAGTGCGCAATCCAGACTACTGGGGTAACCCGTTCTATTTTGATCGCGTTGTCTACCTGCACATTTCGAATCCCAATACGGCGCTCCAGAAGACTCTGCAAAACGAGCTGGATTGGTCCCCGATTCCCGAGAAAGATCATTACTTGCAGAGCAAGCAAGAGCCGTCCGTAAAAGATGGCAAAGTGACGCTCGTGGACTACGACTATCCGGGCTATCGCTATCTTGGTTTCAATCAAAAGCGCGAGCTGTTTCAGGACAAGCGAGTGCGAACGGCCATCAGCTATGCGGTACCGGTGGATGAGATTATCGAGCGGATCTATCACGGACTGGCGAAGCGGTTGACGGGACCATTCCCACCCGGCAGCGCCGCCAGCGATGAAACCTTACAGCCGATCCCCTTCGACCTCGAAAAGGCTCGCCAACTGCTCGACGAGGCTGGTTGGAAAGATTCCAACAACGACGGTACGCGCGATAAGGTGGTTAACGGCAAGCAGGTCGAGGCGGTGTTTGATTTGATTATCTATTCGGAGAGTCCTCAGTATCGACAGATCGCGGAAGTGATTCGTGAGAACTGCCGCAAAATCGGTATCGATGCGAAGATTTCGCCGACCAAATGGGCGTTGATGCTGCAGCAGTTGCACAAGAAAGAATTCGATGCCTGCATTCTCGGCTGGGCCTTGAGCTGGAAAATGGATCCGTTCCAGATCTGGCATGGCAGCCAAGCCGACGCGCCCGACAGTTCGAACTCGGTTGGTTATGCGAATCCCGAAGTTGATAAATTGATCGAGCAGTTGCGAGTCACGATGGATGAAGACAAGCAGAGTGAGATTTACAAGCAGATTCATCGGATCATTTATGACGATCAGCCCTATGTGTTTTTGTTCCGCGATATGGCAACCGCGGGCCATGATGCGCGACTGGAGAACATTAAGTTCTTCAAGATCCGTCCGGGTGTTGATCAGCGTGAGTGGATTTCCAATCGTCCTCGAAAGCTGGCAAAGTAACTGCTTGTGTGGACCTACATCATCCGCCGTTTGTTCTTGATGCTGCCGACGTTGTTTGGCGTCACGGTCGTGTCGTTTTGCATCATGCAAATGGCACCTGGTGATCCGCTGCTGAGCAAATTGGGATCGGGTGGAACTGCAGGCGAATCGAGTCAGACTCGCGAAGCGTATTTGATCCAGAAGCGCGATTTAAAACTCGATCGCCCACTCCTGCTGAATTTCAATTACTTCCGTGATTTCTCGAGCGACGTGCGTGTCGCGGCCTACTTTCGCGCTCGCACGCGCGACGAGATTGCCGCTGATTTGCTCGAGTATGCCGCTGCGCCCGCCGGTGGTCAGGGCCTGTCACCGGAACAGCAAGTTCGTCTGCAATTCCTGGAGCGATTACGGATCAGTCGCTTTGAGGAACGTCTGCGACCACCGACACTGACCCCTGAGCAATTGGCGGCTTCCGAGTTGACTGCCGAGCAGTGGCAGCAGCGTGTCGAGCAGGGGCGACTGAATCTAGCTCAAGCGGTCGAAGGTTTTGTGCAGATTTGGAACGAGGATTTGGGTAAGCACGGGGCGCCAGCGGCGATTCAGTTGCTCAAATCAGACGGTACCGAGCGAGGACTTCGAATTGGCGCGATTAAGTCGCTGAATTCGATGGTGGTGAGTCCTTTCGAGTACACCTTTTCGACGACGCCCACGGCAGAGGAGGCGGTGCATGTCGTCTCTACCTGGAAGATTCTTTGGGAGCAGGAAAAGGGGAAGTTCTCCGCAGTACCGGCCGCTCGCAAAGCTGCAGTGCTCAAGCGCGTGCAGACGCTTGTCGCCGAGGGTGACCGAGCTAAAACCTTTGCGGCGCTGCAGAGCGGCGAATTGGAACGCGATGACGCACCGATATTCGTCGAGTTGCTGATGGATGAAAGTCCGGCGACCGAGACGAAGCTGGCGACCCAATCTGTGGCGGCGGAATTCTTGCGACTGTACATTTCACGGCGAGTCACCAGCGATGTAGCGCGCGACGCCAGCGAGGCGGACATTCAGGCGGCTACCAGCAATTGGCTCGCACACTACACCGCTCGGCAGGATGACTACGAAGTCAGTTTTGGCAGGCGACTTTGGTATATCATCGCCGACACTCAGTACGCTCACATGGTGTGGCGTCTAGCGACGTTCAACTTCGGACGATCAGCACTGAAGACTCGCGAACCTGTCTCCCAAAAAATCTGGAGTGCCGTGGTGGTTTCGGCGCCGCTCATGCTGCTGGCGGAACTCGTGATTTATTTCGTCGCCGTGCCGCTGGGTGTTTTATGTGGTGTATATCGCGGACGCTGGTTTGATCGGCTGGTTTCGTTAAAGCTGTTCTTTCTTTTTTCTGTGCCACCTTTTGTGGCCGGCATGATGTTTTTGCTGTTCTTCTGTTATGGCAGTTATTTCAAATGGTTCCCGATGGAGCGGCTGCATGGTCCGAATGCCGAAAACCTGAACGGGCTGGAGTATCTGCTGGATTATCTGTGGCATGCTTTTTTACCGGTCACCTGTTTGTCACTCTTCAGCCTCGCCGGCCTCGCCATGTATTCGCGCAACAGTATGCTCGACGTACTCGGCCAAGATTACATTCGCACGGCTCGAGCGAAGGGGCTGCCGCAGTGGAAAGTGATTCTGAAACACGCGCTGCGAAATGGTTTGATTCCCATCATCACACTGTTTGCCAGCTTTATTCCGGCGATGCTGGGCGGCAGTGTACTAGTGGAATACTTATTCAACATTCCAGGTATGGGGCGTTTGAGTTTCAATTCGATTGAGCAGAAAGATTATCCAACGCTGATGGCGCTGGTGTACATCGACGCGATTGTTGTGATGTGCAGTATTCTGGTGACGGATCTGCTGTACGTTTTGGTTGATCCGCGAATTAGTTTTGACAGCCAGGACAAGTCGGCATGAGTGAGCAGGGGGCCAACGAGAAAGCGCGGGATGATCGTGCCGAGAGGGCTCGCCAAGGCGAAGCCTATCTGGACATCGTCTGGCGTCAGTTCAAAAAGAATCGCCCTGCCTATTACTCCCTCTGGCTGTTACTGCCCATTTTTCTCATTGCAATCTTTGCTCCTTTGCTGGCTTCCGATCAGCCGCTGGTTTATCGCACTCCCAAAGAGACGATCTATCCATGGCTGCGAGCGTTATTCAATCCCACGGAATCAGTTGATTTTGTCTTCAACATGGCACTCCTGGGCTTCGTCCCCTGGCTGCTACTCACCCTGATCTGGAACTGGTCCGCCAAGCGGCGCCAGGTGCCGGGACGCACGCGCGTGCTGACGAGCGTGGTGCACTTTGTCGTCGTGCTGCTGCTGTTTGTCGGCATCTTTTCGTTCTCCTCGATGCGGCCCACGAACCAGTATCGAGCTCGCACGTTCGTGCAGGAGCAGTTTGAATCGAAAGGGCAGGAAACGGGTGTTTATCCGCTGATCGCCTTTGGACCGACCGAGCAGGATCTGACCGCGCGAGACATTCCGCCGCTGAGTCGCAAGCCGCAAGCGAACTGGGCGGACAGTAATGACGACGATGTGCACTGGATGGGAACAGACGGCACGGGACGCGATGTGCTGGTGCAAATGATCTATGGCACACGCATCTCGATGACCGTGGGCTTCGTGGCCGTTGGGTTATATCTCACGATCGGAGTGCTCGTTGGCGCTGTCGCCGGTTATTTCGGCGGTAAGATCGACATGATTACCTCGCGCGTGATCGAAGTCGTGCTGCTCTTCCCCTCGTTCTTTTTGATCCTCACGCTGGTGGCGATGATCGGTCCCAGTATCTACATCATCATGGTGGTGATTGGTTTTACGAGTTGGCCGACGATCGCGCGTTTGATTCGGGGCGAGGTGCTCAAGCAGCGAGCGATCGATTATGTGGCCGCGGCGCGAGCGGTTGGAGCTTCGCACAGTCGAATTATCTTTCGACACATTCTGCCCAATGCGATCTCACCGGCGCTGGTTGCCGCTCCGTTCGGTGTGGCAGGCGCGATCATTACCGAGGCGGGTTTAAGTTTGCTGGGCTTTGGCGTGCGACCGCCGACTCCAAGTTGGGGAACGTTGCTGCGACAGGGGAATGAGAATTACACCTACTGGTGGCTGATCGTGATTCCCTCGCTGGCGATCTTCCTCACCGTGACGGTTTTCAACTTGGTCGGCAGTGGACTTCGCGACGCCATGGATCCTCGACTGCGGTCATAAGGGAAAAGAGTGAACATGCCGACCTCCGCACAATCAGCCACCCAGACCGCTCCCACCAGTTCGCGCGAACCACTGGTCGAGATTAAGAATCTGCGCACGCATTTCTTCACGGACGATGGAGTGGTGAAGTCAGTAGACGATGTGTCGCTCACGATACCGCGCGGCGCGACGCTGGGATTGGTGGGTGAGAGCGGTTGTGGTAAGAGCGTCACCGCCCTCTCCGTCATCCGACTCATCGCGAAGCCTGGTCGCATCGTCGATGGCTCGATTCTGTTTCATGAGGAGTCGGGCGTCGTTGATCTGGCGACGATGCCGGAAGCACAAATGCGGCGCTATCGTGGCTCGAAGATCTCGATGATCTTCCAAGAGCCGATGACCTCGCTGAATCCGGTCTTCACGGTTGGTCAGCAGATTATGGAAAGTGTGCTGCTGCATCAGAAGGTGACTCGCCGGGAAGCTCGCGACGTGGCGATTGAGATGCTGCGAAAGGTTAAGGTGCCAGTGCCCGAACAGCGGATGAACGAATATCCGCATCAGTTTTCGGGTGGGATGCGGCAGCGCGTGATGATTGCGATGTCGCTTGCCTGTCAGCCGCGACTGCTGATTGCCGACGAACCGACCACCGCACTCGATGTCACCATTCAGGCGCAGATCCTGGAACTGCTGCGGGAGCTGCAGCAGGAACTTGGGATGTCGATCTTAATCATCACTCACGATTTGGGAGTCATTGCCGAGATGGCGGACGACGTCGCGGTGATGTATGCCTCGAAGGTTGTGGAGTATGCGAGTGTACGGGAGCTGTTTTCGAATCCGCGGCATCCTTATACGAACGGTCTCTTTGCCTCGCGTCCCAAACCTGGCACGGCCAAGTCGGTGAAGCTGGAAAGTATTCCGGGCATGGTCCCTAGTCCGCTGCGATTTCCTACCGGTTGCAAATTTCATCCTCGCTGTAAATTATGCGAGGAGTTATGTCGAACGCAGGAACCCGAGCTGCGCGATGTCGCGCCGCAACATCCCGTCCGTTGCCACGTTGTGGAAGCGAACAAATCCTGAGTGCCGTCCATGTCCGAATTTCTGCTCCAAATTAAAAACCTGAAAAAATATTTTCCCGTTCGCCGTGGATTACTGCAGCGCGTGGTGGGCCACGTGAAAGCAGTTGATGATGTTTCATTTGGAATTCGTCCCGGTGAAACGTTGGGTTTGGTGGGAGAAAGTGGCTGCGGTAAAACAACCGTCGGTCGCACTCTGCTGCGCCTCTATGAACCCACGTCGGGTGAAATCGAATTCGACGGCCAAAACGTGACGCACCTGCAAGGTGTCGCGCTGCGGAATCTGCGCCGCAACCTGCAGATCGTCTTCCAAGACCCCTTCAGCTCGCTCAATCCTCGTATGACCGTGCGGAGCATCATCGAGGAGGGGCTGGTTGTTCACGGCATCGGGACGAAGGATGAGCGGCAGGATCGCGTGCGCGATATCCTCGTGAAAGTCGGACTCGACCCGTCCTACATGCATCGCTATCCCCACGAGTTTTCGGGAGGCCAGCGGCAACGTATCAGCATCGCTCGAGCCCTCGCGCTGCAGCCCCGCTTCATGGTGCTGGATGAACCGATCTCGGCGCTGGACGTCTCCATCCAGTCGCAAATCATCAACCTGCTCACCGCACTCAAAGAAGAATACCAACTCACCTATCTCTTCATCAGCCACGATCTATCGGTCGTGGAATACATCTCGGATCGCGTAGCGGTGATGTATTTGGGTGAGATTGTGGAGACGGGGACCAGCGAGCAGCTCTATCGCAATCCGCTGCATCCTTACACCAAAGCGCTGCTCTCGTCGGTGCCAACTCTTGATCCGAATCGAAGGGAGCGGCGAGCGGCGTTGCCGGGCGACGTTCCCAGTCCGGTCAATCCTCCCGGAGGATGTCGCTTTCATCCGCGCTGTCCACTGGCGATGGACGCTTGTAAAACAATTTCGCCCCGCCCGCTCGACCTCAACGGACACGTGGTCCGTTGTCATGCGGTCGAACAAGAGACGGGGCGGATCGTCAGCGTGAGTGAGCTGGTGAAACCGGCCGCAGGACGTTAGTCCCACCACCATTGATCGTTGGCCAACTTGTCCACTTGGACTTTCGCGCGCTTATCGCTGAGCGACGTGCCCTCGTCCACTTGTAAATTCGCGGACGCCAAAGCCTTCTTCGGCTGAATCTGCACGCCACCACCGATCGGCGTCATCAAGGTGTTGCCCTTCCAGATGACATTCACCGCTGATTCGACCTCTCGCGGCGTCTGATAGGTTTCCACCGGATAGGCTTGCTCGTTCTGGAAGAGTTCCATTTTCCAGGTCGACTTGCCATAGAAGTCTTGTTCTTGGATGTAAGCGGCGACGACCGACAGATCGATCAGATTTCGCAGTTGCCCGTAGACCGGCGACTTGATGGCCAGTTCCGGATACTTCGCCGTGAACTGCTGCACAAAAGCTTGGCTAGCCTTGTTCACGCCCGCCGCATTCACTCGACCACCCTCCGCCGTGACGCGTTCGTTTTCACCGATGAGCTTGACGCCGTCGCCAACCAATTCCATCGCCAAGCGATCTTCGGTGACTTTCACGCATTCGTAGTTGGGCGTGAAGTACCAGCGTTCCATCGCATTGCGCGAGACGTCGGCAGGTTTCGCTCGCGACACATAGCTATCGATTTTGACCGGCGGCTGTTCCAGTCCGATCCCGATGAGCTTCATGCGGTAGTCGGCTTCAACCAGCACCTGAGCGAAGTGAGTCTGCGTCGACACGCCGCGGAACGTCACCACTTGCAAGCCCAGTGATTCGCGCAGCCCCGTGGCGATGGCATTGGCATCACCCGGTGTCACTCGACCGATTACCTTGGCGAGGAACTGTTGCATGGCAGCCAGTCCTTCTTTGGTGGGATCGATGGAGACGCTGATGACGTTCGCTCCGCCACCCTGAGGCGGGAAGGCTCGCAGAGCGACGATGAGGTCCTGCAGTTCGAGGATGGAACGACCCGATTGAATGCCGACCATGCGTCCCGTGGGGTCAGCCGCAAAACCTTCAGCCGGTCCTTCCAGCACGATGTCTTGTGTTTCCGGGAAGTAGTAGACATGTCGGATGCGTGAAAGGCCCGCCAGATTTTTCATTTCGTCGCTGGCTGTTTTGCCCTCGGCCAAGCGAGCAGCAAGTGCTGCTTCGAGTCGCGGGAGCGAGATTTTCCGCGAGTCCGACGGACGCACGAGGTTGCGATCCAGTTTCACTCGGGCCGCTTCCAGCGCTTGACGCTGCAACTGGCCGGTGGGATCGGCGACCACTTTCATTCGCAGTACACCTTTGGCATCCACCTCGACACCAGCGATGTTTTGTCCGCCACCACCTTGTTGCGCGGAAGCAGTCGTGGCGATCACCAGCAACAGGGCCAGGGCGGCCAGCATGCGTTGCACATTGACGAAGAGCACGTTAACAGACATGAAAATCCCCTCGAAGGGCCTGCGGCTATGGACACGCGGATTCAAATCCGCCGGTTCGATTCTAATTGCACCCTGGGAACGTGGCAACAAAAGCTTCTGTTTAGGGAAGCCAGGGGTCTTGGGCAAGCTTTACGGGCTTGCGGCAGGGCCTGTCAACGCACTATTCCGCCTTCTCAACTCGGCTCGCCCCGAACCCCAAATTCAGTGTGGAAAACCTGGTCGGAACAGAGCGTTTCAGCGGCCGGTCCCGCAAAAACAGGCTCTTTCGTCATAGCTGGTGCAGTTTACCCAGTTAGTTTCGCCGCGGGCCGCCACCACCTCGAAACTGGCCGCGACCGCCTGCTCCTGGTGCCGCCGGTTTGGGTGGCGAGGTGATCCGCCGAAAATTTCCTGCTCCCAAAAGATCGTCCAAGCGAGCTTGTAATTCGGGGGTAATGTCCAGTCGCACGCTCGGCACTTTCATCTTCACTCGAGCTCCGTCGCTGAGGCAGAGCAGCAGCTCCAGATCGCGACTTCCTGGATAGCCGCGGACGACTTCCCGAATCTTGGACAGCATCTCGGGGCCATGGCGAGTTTCATCCACTCGCACCAGAATTCCAGTCGTATACCGCGAACTCAGCTCCGACAACGGAATGATTTCATTAATCACCAGATTCGCTTCGTCGCCGCCGCGTCGGTCGATGCTGCCGCGCACCACCACGACCGCATCCGCCTGCACGTGACTACCGAAGTTCACGTAATCATCCGGCCACAAAATACACCGTACGGCTCCCGACATATCCTCAAGGTCAAACATGGCGTAGCGCGTCGGAGCGTTCGGCCGACTGTTTTTCGTGTTGGTGATTTTGATGGCGGAGAGCATGCCGCCAATCAACACCTCGGAGCGATCTGGCAGGTCCGGAATTCGATCAATGGTGTGCGAGCAATATTCCGACAGCGTTTGCACATACTCGCTTAGCGGATGACTGGTGAGGTAGTAACCGAGCACTTCTTTTTCCATCGCCAGTCGCTCGCGGTCGGGCAGTTCCCCGCAATCGGGCAGACTGACGGTGGTCTTCTGGGTTTCCGTCGGTTCATCCAGGCCGCCAAACAGACTCTTCTGACCACTGCGGCGATCGGCGAGTGCTGCGGCACCGGATTGAATGGCACGGTCGAGAATACTGAGCAGCTGTTTGCGAGTGGCACCGAAGCAGTCCATGGCACCCGCTTTGATGAGCGTTTCCAGTGGACCTCGTCCGCACTGTGACGCTTCCACTCGTTCGCACAAATCAAATAGATCTCGATAGGGGCCACCTTTCAGGCGTTGATTCACAAGGGCTTCGGAAGCCGAGCCACCGCAGCCTTTGATGGCGGACAGACCAAAAAAGATTTTGCCTTCACTCACGCTGAAGTCGACACTCGATGTGTTCACGCTAGGGGCCACAATCGTGATGCCCATGCGGCTGCAATCTTCAATATGTTCAACGAGCGGATCTTTGGTTTTGAAGTTTCGCCCTTCGATATCCCCCGACAGCAGCGCCGCCATGAACTCCACCGGATAATGCGCCTTCAAATAGGCCGTCATGTAGGCGATGAGAGCGTAGGCGGTGGAGTGCGATTTATTGAAACCGTAGCCGGCGAATTTGATGATCAAGTTCCAGAAGTCTTCGGCCTGCTTGGCACTCAAACCGTTCTTCTGACAGCCCAAAATGAACTGCTCTTTATTCTTGGCAATGATCTCTTCTTTTTTCTTGCTGATCGCCTTAATACAGGTGTAAGCATTGGCCAGCTCGATCCCACCGAGCTCGTTCAGAATCCGCATCACCTGTTCCTGGTAAACCATCACGCCATTGGTTTCACTCAGGATCTTCTCGCAAATCGGATGAATGTATTCAGCTTTTTGCCGACCATGTTTGACTTCCACGTAGTCGCGCACCATGCCACCCTCGAGCGGCCCTGGCCGGTAGAGAGCGTTCGTGGCGATGATGTCGGCAAAGCGGTCCGGACGCATCTTCTGCAGCAGATCACGAATGCCGCCGCTTTCTAGCTGGAAGATACCTTTCGTTTCACCGCGTTGGAGCAGCGCATAGGTGGGCGGATCTTGAATGGGAAAACGATAGGGATCGACGCGCTGTCCCGTCGTTTGCTCGATCAGGTCGACCGCTTTTGAAAGGATCGTCAAGTTGCGTAGGCCGAGGAAGTCCATTTTCAGCAGACCTGCAGCTTCGACATCGCCCATCGACCACTGCGTGATGATGTCCGTCTTCCCGGTCACTCGGCCCAGCGGCACATATTCCGTGAGTGGCCGATCAGCGATCACAACCGCCGCCGCATGCGTACCGATATTTCGCGCTAGCCCCTCGATTTTGCGCGCTAGATCCAGCAGCTCACGAACCTCTGGATTCGCTGCGTAAGCCTGTTTCATTTCCTGGCTTTTTTCGAGCGCATCATCGAGTGCAATGCCGAGTTCATCGGGAACCATGGCCGTCACTTTATTGACTTGCTCAATGGGCATCCCCAGCACTCGGCCTACATCCTTGATAGCGGCGCGAGCGGCGAGAGTACCGAACGTACCGATCTGCGCGACGTTCTCTTCACCATATTTGTCTTTGACATAACGCATCACTTCGACGCGCCGCTCTTTGCAGAAATCGATATCAATATCAGGCGCTTCGCGGCGATTCTCATCCAGAAAACGCTCGAACAAGAGATCATATTTCAGTGGGCACACATGGCTTAGATAAAGTGCATAGCAAACAATCGCACCCACACCGCTACCACGAGCCGTAGCAGGAATTTCCTGCTCGCGTGCATAACGTACAAAGTCCCAGACGATCAAAAAGTAATTTGAAAATCCCAGCTTGCTGATGCAACTCAATTCGCGATTCAACCGCTTCATCACGCGTTCTGATAATTCACCGCCGGGCAACATCTCTTCGTCGCCGGCATAGCGTTCCTTGAGCCCCTCAATGCACAAGGCGCGCAGATAATCGTCGGGTGTTTGAGCATCCGGAATGCGATAGGTGGGAAAATGGCGCTTGTCAAGTTCTAGATCAATGGAGACGCTATCGGCGATCGACTGGCTACGAGCAACCGCTTCTTCCAGACCGGGAAAGGCCTCATACATCTGGGCTGGACTGCGCAAGAAATACTGGTTTCCGTCCATCTTCATGCGCGACGTGTCGGTGCGAAACTTGCCCATGTTCACGCAGAGCAGAACATCTTGAGCCTCCGCGTCGTCGGCATCCACGTAGTGACAGTCACTGGTCGCCACGAGCGGCAAGCCCATGTGGCGTGCCACGTCGACGGCCGCTTCCAATTGCAGCCGCTGAATCTCCACTCCGTTATTCATGATCTCAATGAAATAACGTTCGCCAAAGAGCTTATGAAACCAGCCTGCCACGTCCATCGCGCCGCGCAGGTCACTCTCGGAGCCATGCCCTCGCAGCAGCGCACGACTAAATTCACTCGATACACAACCACTCAGACAGATCAGCCCTTCGTGGTGGTCGGCGAGCAGTTGTTTGTCGATGCGCGGCTTGAAGTAGAATCCTTCGAGCATCGCGGAGGAGGCGAGTTTGATGAGGTTCTTGAAGCCGGTCCGATTCTGCGCGAGTAGCGTCAGATGGTAGCTCGCCTCTTTATTGCTGCTCGCTTCCTTCTCAAAGCGACTACCGGGCGCGATGTACGCTTCCATCCCGATGATCGGATTGATGCCCGCTTTTTGCGCTTCGCGGTAAAACTCGAGCGCACCATGCAGATTGCCGTGGTCGGTGAGTGCCAGGGCGTTCATGCCGTGTTGCTTGGCACGCTGCACCAGTCTGTCGATCGCTCCAGCTCCGTCCAGCAAGCTGTAGTGACTGTGGCAATGCAGATGGGCGAAAGGTTGGTCCGCCATGACTCGAATCCTCCTCATCGATCAGTCGCGCAGTAGAAACCGGGAGCGACGATTTTACGGAGGTACGATGGAAACGGCGAGTGCCAGCGGCGGAATTGACGTAAGTGAAGCGAGGGACGGGGATTTGATGCGGTTGAGCCGGTTTTAGACGGAGGTGGTTACCGGCGCATTTGTCGGTGGCGACTCGGGGCGGTGACTGGCGGCCGTCGGCTGTCGCCGCTGCAGAATCACTCCGAGCTGCTGTCGTCGATAGGTAAAGATCTTTTCTAAATCACCACGCACGAAGTACTTGTGAATCAGCGAACCGCCAGGCACTTCGTAATCGACGATGTCCCGGCAGAGCGTGCCGCCGTCCACCGGTTCAAACAAATGTTCGTGATGCCAGCGGTAGTAGGGCCCCTTGAGCTGCTCGTCGACGAACCGGAACGGTGGTTCCCACGCGGCGATGCGAGTTTTCCAGCGAATGGGTATTCCGTGTAGCTTCAGACGGTAATCAATCAAGGTGCCCTCGGCCATCGAAATCGGAGCTGGGGTGAGCACTGAAAAATGGAGCCACGGCGGCGTGATTTCTTCCAGCTTGTAGGCATCCGCAAAGAAGTCAAAAATCTGTTCGCGAGTTTGGGGGACAAACTGCACGGTTTCCAGGCGGAAACCGCGACCGATCGGTGAAGGCCCAATCTTGACGCCGGTAAAAGGTTCGATTTGATCGGGACGCATGGGAAGTCTCCGCGAGGTTCACAGACTGGATTTTCGAGTTCGTCACGCGTTACATTCAACTGTAATTCATCCCGAGTAGATAACCCCACTGGCAGGAGTTCAAACCATGTTTGTCACAGGTTTTTCTCAATGGGCGGCGCGGCTTCGCACACTTCGTTTACGCCACCACTTGCCGCTGCTGCGCAGTGGCTATGGAGCGATTTTGCTGTTGGTTCTGTTGGGGAATGCTCTGGCGACGCCTGGTTTTGGAGAAGAGCCGGCTTATGAACCGAAAACGGACGCTCAATGGAAAAAGATGCTGACTCCGATGCAGTACAACGTGGCGCGGAAAAAGGGGACCGAGCGGGCATTTAGCGGTGAGTACTGGAAGACGAAGGATCCGGGAACGTATCGCTGTGTTTGCTGCGGTCTCTCGCTATTTAGCTCGGAGACCAAATTTGATTCCGGCACGGGCTGGCCAAGTTTTTATCAGCCGCTGGAGAAAGACAACGTGGGTCGCCAAGTCGACCGCTCGGCGGGCATGGAGCGAATCGAGGTGCATTGTAAGCGTTGTGATGCGCACCTGGGCCACGTGTTCGAGGATGGTCCCGCGCCGACCGGCCTGCGCTACTGCATCAACTCCGCCTCACTGAAACTCGAACGCACCGGCAAACCCGGAACCAAACCAAGCGGCAAGAAGTAGGCAGGGGGTGCAGAGGTGAAGGGGCAGGGGTGAAGAGGCAGGGGGAAAGCAGATAACGGAACGGCGTGAGCCGGCCGGCCGGGATGCAGGGAGTGGATAGCTCCGTAACATTCCGTCCGGCGGTGTATCCCGTGCGACGGACTTCTAGTCCGTCGGTACGTCAGCACGACGGACTGGAAGTCCATCGTACGTGGGTGCGACGGACTTCTAGTCCGTTGGTACGTCAGTGCGAAGGATTGGAAGTCCGTCGTACGTGAGTGCGACGGACTGGAAGTCCGTCGGTACGTCAGCACGACGG
>JBJSXJ010000221.1:0-23448 GCA_046086325.1 Planctomycetota bacterium
AACCCAACGATCGCTTCAACTGTCCTATGACCTGGACGGATCGTTCCAACGAATATTAGATGAACGAACTGTATCTAACCATCAATCGTGCTGCCGATACGCAGGGCGCCGGTTGGGATTACGGCTACGGGATCGACAGCATGTACGGTACCAACTACCGCTGGAACACGGCGGCTGGTCTAGAAACCAACCTCAACGGTTCTAGTGCGACGTTCTACGGCGCTGCGATTCCTCAAGCCTATTTCGAAATCGCCAAGGATGACGTTACGGTGAAGATGGGGCACTTCCTGTCGCCCGTCGGTTACTTCGCCGTCGGTACTCACCGCAACTTCTTCCCCGTCCTGCCTTACACCTTCCAATATGGCGAACCATTTACGCACACCGGTGCACTCGCCACGTGGAAGATGAGCGACAAGTTGTCGATCGGCAACGGGATCACACGCGGCTGGGATAACTTTGACGGCAGCGGCAATCCAAATTTGGGTTACCTCGGCACCTTGAACTACACCCGCGACAACGGCGATACACTCGCTTGGGTCGGCCTATATGGTCGCGAACCGAACTTCTCTGGTGTCGGCCCTTATAGCACCACCGGACTTGGCTACAGCACTCGCTACCTCCAGACTTTGACCTACACCCGGAAGTTCTCGGATAACGTGACCGGCGTGTTGCAAAGCGACTACGGCGTGCAGGGAGATGCGGTGAACGTGGGCGGAGAAGACCGTACTGCTCGCTGGTACGGCCTCAATAGCTACCTGCTCTGGAATCAGACTTGTCGCCTGCAGTGGGGTGCTAATATGGAATGGTTCCGTGACGAGCAGGGCTTCCGAGTCGGCCAAGTGTTGCCTTCCTTCGGCTCGCCCGACGCTCGCGGCTATGCTCAACCGGCGGGATTCGACGGTAGCTTCTACGCCTTCACCTTTGGCCCAAAGTATTACCTGACTCCGAATGCCTACTCGCGAGTTGCCTTCCGTGCAGACTGGTATGAAGGCAAGCGAAATGGCAGCGGCGCGGTGCCGTTCGATGATGGCACCAAGTCGAATCAGCAAGTGGTGGTGTTCGACTTCGTCGTGACGTTCTGACCCACAGCGTGCACGAACGAACGGGTCGCTGACCGGTCCCACATGCGGTCAGCCTGACCCACCACCCTCACAATCACGGCGTCTTGATCTCTGCGATCAAGACGCCGTGTTGCATTGAATCTTGAAGTCCTCAAAAGTTTTCAACGAACGTTGGGACGAATGCCGGCGGGCAGCGGAGCAGGTCGACCGCCCTGAGAAAACTCCTCGTAGATTTTGTGCAGCTCTGGGTGATTCTTCTTCAGCTCGTCGACATTTTTCACGTCGGCTTTCCGCGTCACCTCCTTGCCATCTTTCGTCTCGGTGACTTCGATCTTAATCGGCCCCGCCGCTTGCTCCTCAATGTTCACCTTGCGACCAGGTTGCTCCGCCATAATTTTTTTGTTGCCATTGACGTTTTGCATTTGCATCCGTCGCGCACCACCAACGTTACCGATCCCCTGCACACCACCTTGGATCTGCAACTGAATCGCTCCGTTTCCCAGCTGAATGGCCCCGCCTGGAATTACGTTTGGCAGGCCGGGAGCTGGTGCAGGCTGAGCAAAACGACGTGCTACTTCATTGCGAGGTAGCGCTGCGGCTGGCGGTTTAAGCGCCTCTTGGGCGGCCCGGGCCACCAGCGACTGTGGCGCCTGGGATAATTCCTGCAGGGCGGTGCGAGCTGCTTCCTGAGTCGTACCGGCCGACCGCGTATGTCGCTTCAGCACATCGATCGCTCGCATCATGACTTCTCGACTGCCCTCCGTAGCGGCCTTCTGCAAAGGAGCGATCGCCGGCTGACCAGCCTCGTAAAGCTGCTGACTGGCGGCCTGTCGTTTGGCAAACTGAGGCGCGTCGAGTTCGGCAATCCAGCGCTCGATTTCATCCACTGTGGGAGCGACCGGTGCCACGGCAGGTGCCAAGTCGTCCGGCGACGCATGGACGGCGAGCTGCCAGGGGGCAGTCGACAATGCGGCCAGAGTCAGCAGTTTCCAGCGAGTACGTTGGGACGCTCGAGCGGTTCGCTGAGCTAGCGCCCAGAAGTGGCCCACGACGCTCTTTTGCGACCGAATCGATGAATGTGAAAATGAAAGATATCGAGTGGACATCGTGCCTCTCCGGGAACTGGCCTCTGGGCGTACGATCACCAAGCCGCTTCAAAACACTGCCGTATCATAATGCCTCCTCCGGAAAGATGCACCGGTAATCCACGTTCCCCAAGGGCCGGATTTAACCGTCAATTGCGATGTCAATCAGAAATCGGGTGTGGGGCGATCACGAACCGCGCGCGGGACTCTACAATCGTCCCGCCATAAAATAGGAGGCCTTTTGCGGATGACACGCGAACAAACAGCTCGCGAACTCCTCGCCACTCCCGTGCAATTCGTCAAGGGAGTTGGGCCAGACCGCGCGCCACTGCTGCAGAAACTGGGCCTCTATCGCGCCAGCGACCTGTTGTTTCATTTTCCTCGAGCTTACCAGGACCTCAGCGAGCTGCGCCGCATCGATCAGCTGGTAGAGGATTACCCGGTGAGTGTCTGCGGGGAGGTGGTCGAGGTCGAGATGAAGAATACGGGCATAGGTCGCACGCTGCTCGGAGTGCTCTTTCGCCAGGGTGATGACTTTGCTCGTGCCATTTGGTTTAACATGCCCTACCTGCGCAAGAATTTCGCTCCCGGACAGCGTATTCTCGTGGCTGGCCCGCCCAAGCTGCGTGGGCTGCGCTGGGAATTCACCCATCCACGCGTGGAAATGTTGGGCGACAAAGAGTCGCCGCCAGCTGGACAAGTCTTGCCGATTTACAGTTTGACCGACGGCATCAATCAATCGGCCATGCGGCGTTTGATTCATGACACCGTCGCGCAGTACGGACCACTGGTCGAGGAATCGCTGCCCTGCGAATTTTTGGATCAACATGATTTGTGGCCGATTACGGCTGCCTTGACGCAGATTCATGAGCCAGCCAATCACGCCAGCTTGGAACAGGCGCGGCGCCGATTTATCTACCAGGAATTGCTCGTCTTGCAGCTGGCGCTGGCCCTACGTCGCCAACGACTCATTGCGGCTGGGGACGCTCCCGCCATGCCCACAAACACCACGCTCGATGCCCGTATTTTAAACCTGTTCAGCGTCGAGCCAACCGCCGACCAGCGGCAGGCAATGGCCGAAGTGGCCGCCGACCTCGGTCGCTCGACGCCCATGAATCGACTCCTGCAAGGCGATGTGGGAACCGGGAAAACGTTAGTGGCCATGTATGCCATGCTGCTCACCGTCGCTCATCATCGCCAAGCCGCCTTAATGGCGCCCACGGAAGTGCTCGCCAGACAACATGCGCGCACCCTGGAAAAAAGTTTGCAGGGTAGTCGAGTGCGCATTGGTGTTCTGGCCGGTTCGCTCGGACTTGGCGCTCGCCGCCGACTCCTGGAAAAAATCTCCGCCGGTGAAATTGATTTGATCATCGGAACGCATGCCGTAGTGCACGCCATTCTTCGCTCCCAGACACAATTTTTCCGCTTGGGACTCGTCGTCATCGATGAACAGCACAAATTTGGAGTGCGCCAGCGTGCAGCACTCAAACAGGCCGGCATCGACCCCCATTACCTCGTGATGACCGCCACGCCCATCCCGCGCACCGTGTCGATGACACTCTTTGGCGATCTCGATGTGTCGGTGCTGCGCAAACCGCCGCCAGGTCGGCAGCCCGTGCATTCCTATTTGGCGGGGGAAGATCGCTACGATCGCTGGTGGGATTTCTTCCGCAAGAAACTGCGCGAGGGTCGCCAGGGTTATGTCATCGCGCCACTCGTTGAAGACCAAGACAACGAGGCTGCCGATGCCGAACAGCTGTTGACGAGCGACGAATCCCAGCCCGACCGCGGCTCTGCCGAATTGCTGCTCGAAGATGACATCGATGAACAAGCCGCTCCCGCGAAACCTCCCATCGCCAGCGTCGCCCGCATGTATGAGGACTTGGTGCATGGTCCCTTAGCTGATTTTCGTCTCGAATTGCTCCACGGACGCATGACTTCCGAGGAAAAGGAAGTGGTGATGGAGCGCTTTCGGCAAGGCGACGTGCAGGTCCTGGTGGCGACATCCGTCGTTGAAGTGGGCGTCGATGTCCCCAATGCCTCCGTGATGACGATTCAAAGTGGCGAACGGTTTGGGCTGGCGCAGCTCCATCAACTGCGCGGCCGTATTGGTCGTGGCAAATATCCCGGCTATCTGTGTGTATTCGCCGAGCCAAAGTCGGATGAATCGCGAGCTCGATTGGATGCGTTCGTCAGCACCACAGATGGTTTCGAGCTGGCCGAATTGGATTTTCAGTTGCGTGGTCCCGGCGACCTGTTTGGCACTCGTCAGCACGGTCTTCCACCGCTGCGGATTGCAGACCTACAACGCGATGGTGCAATCTTACTCGCCGCGCGCGATGCCGCTCAGAAACTGATCGCCAACCTCGACCTGTGGAACAGCGAATCCTGCGCACGCTTGCGCCGGCAAGTCGCTCAGCGATATGGTGAATCGTTGGATCTGGGGGATGTCGGGTAAGATCTTGGGCGACCGATGAATGGGACGTGATTTCAGTGACACGAGGAGCGATCGATGCGCGTGATTCAAATCTCGGATTGCCATCTTCAGACCGATCCCAACGCGGAACTCAAAGGAGTGCGAACACAAGAATCGCTGGAGCGTATCCTGCTCGATATCGAAACACGCTACTCGGACGCCGATCGACTGGTCATAACCGGCGATTTGACACACGATGAACTGGGCTCAACTTATGATTTGCTCGCCCAGCGACTGGCCGCGTGGCGCACACGGTTGTGGATCGTCCCCGGTAATCATGATGAGCGGGAGTTGTTAGCGGACCGATTTGCTGATCGTGTCCAGCGAGTGGCGGGGCGCGTGGTATTTGTCGAGGACATCGGAGACTGGAGTTTCATCGGACTTGATTCCCACTGGCCAGGAAAGGTCGCCGGGCAGCTAGGGGACGACCAGCTAAGTTGGTTACGGGATATTTTGAGTGCGCGGGCCGGACGCCATGGATGCATCTTTCTGCATCATCCGCCGTTCTCGGTGGGCAGCTCGTGGCTTAACCAAGTCGGACTCGTGGATGCCGCCCAACTCCTCGAGCTACTCGCCGATTTTCCTCTGGTCCGCCTACTCTGCTGCGGACATATCCATCAGGAACGGGTGGTGATGGCCCGTGGACTGACTCTTTTAACCTGTCCTGCCACGGGAATTCCGTTTCAACCCGAGACCAACCAGCTCGCCGTGGACCCTCGCTTAGGAATTGGCTACCGAATTTCGGATTTTTTTTCGGGTGGCGAATTTCATTCGCGTGTGGAGCGCCTTGGCTAGGCCGTCGCGCAAATTGCTGCTTGGTTAGGCAAGCACTGCCCGTCCATTTACCGCAGAAGGATGTTTTCTACTACCTTTGAGGGTGCTTGGTGGCTGGTGAGGACTTTGCTGGGGTTGAGGGCGACGAACTTAATCGTAAAAAAGTCTGTTCGCGCGACAGATATTGATTGAAATAAAGATGGACGTAGTTTATTTTTCGTTAACGCAAGTCTCCTGAAACGGGTAGCGATCGCCACGGGTACTTGTGGTTTTCTCCCTCCATTATTTTTTTGTTTCCTGCCTTTTGCCTAAAGGGGCGACGTCATGTCAACACGCGTTCGGGTTGGTGGCTCACAGAAGCGACGCGGCTTCACACTGGTTGAGCTGTTAGTGGTGATTGCGATCATCGGAATTTTAGTGGCGCTTTTGCTGCCGGCCGTTCAGGCTGCCCGCGAAGCTGCACGTCGTACGCAGTGCTCGAATAACATCAAGCAACTTGCACTGGCAGCCCACAACTTCCACGACAGCGTAGGGAGGTTTCCACCGGGCTATGTAGGCCCCACGACCGGCAACCCGCTGGCCAATGCGACTTACTCGGGTTCGGAGCCAGACCAGTACATCGGTGCTCTGCCCTACTTGCTGCGATACGCCGAGCAAGGACCACTGTGGGATTCATTTGCCGATACCAACGGCGCCAATCCTACGTTCCTCGACACTCGCTGGGACCCACGCGTGATGACGACGACTGCTTGGTGGGGTAACAACTTGTCGTGGAATGCTGCCAACACGAAATTGCCGTCGATGGTGTGCCCTTCGACCAATCCTTACATGTCAACCGGTGGTGTGAGTGCCTCGTTGATCACCTACGCTTTCGGCATGCAGTTGCTGTACTTCGGCGGTAACAACCCGACGATTGGCCGTACGAATTACTTGGTGTGCGCCGGCGGTTTGGGCAACAACCTGCCGACTGGATCGGGCTGGGATCAGTACGTTGGAATCTTCTCGAATCGCTCGACGACCAACATGGCGTCAATTTTGGATGGCACCAGCAACACGATGCTGCTGGGCGAAGCCGTCGGCGGTTACAATGCCGCTCCAGCTAAGTCGATTCAGTATGCATACTCTTGGATGGGTGGTTCCTCCATGCCAACTGCTTGGCGTTTGGATTCAACCAATCGTAAGAACTGGTATCAGTACAGTGCTGAGCATCCGGGCTCGGTGCAGTTTGCGTTCGCTGACGCTTCGGTGCGTATCATCAATACTACGATTGACGGCAACGTTTACTTGTACTTGAGCGGTATGCAAGATGGTCGTGCAGCTCAGCTTCCGTAGTTTGCGAACGAAAACCTTGGAGAATCAATCATGCGATTGTTTGTGATGAGTTTGGTGATTGCTGGTGGCTTGCTCGCCATGCCCGGTTGTGGTGGCGGTGACAGCGGTCCAGCGAAGCCATCCACTAATGTTCCTCCCCCCGCCGCTCCGCCTAAATCGGATGCGCCAGGTGGAGCAGGTGGTGCGGGAACTGGAGCTGTTGCTCCTCCACCTCCACCGCCGCCAGGCTAAGTTCGCGGTTAACTGGCTGCATTCAGTAGCCTTGTAGTCGTCCACAGAGAGCTCGGTTAGATTAATGCTAGCCGAGCTTTTTTCGTTGGTCGATGCGAAGTTCGGGTTCTGGAAGCACAGCGGTTTTTTTAGGAGCACAAGTCGATGAGCGTGACAACGGGTGTTGGACGGGCGCGATCGTGGGGCTGGGCCGGATTACTGGCCTGCGGCGGAGTGATCGCACTGCTGGCAGGGTATTCGATTGGCGAGGAGAAGAAGGCCGTGAATCAACGCGTGTACGAACTACGTACCTACACAACTCATGATGGTCGTCTGGAAGCGTTGCACAAACGGTTCCGCGATCACACGATCAAACTGTTCGAGAAACATGGAATGAAGAACGGGATGTATTGGGTGCCGACGGACGAAAAGCTCTCCAAGAACACGCTCATTTATGTGGTGTCGCATGAGAGCGCGGAAGCGGCCAAGAAGTCCTGGGAAGCCTTTCGCAACGATCCGGACTGGAAGAAGGTGCGTGAGGAGTCCGAGAAAGACGGTGCCATCGTGGCGAAGGTGGATAGTGTTTACATGACGCTCGTCGACTACTCCCCCGTCAAGTAGTGCAACATCGTCTCGCATTCAGCTGCTGGCCTTTGGATTAGTACGCTACTCCGCTGGCGATCACCTTACGGGGCTGCCGTAACAGCCTGATAGACAGCGCCGACGCCTGCTTGTTGCAGGCGTCCGGCAAGCTGTCGAGCTTGTCGAGCGTGATAGCAAAGAGCAAAGTAGGTCGTGCCACTGCCACTCATTTGATGTCCGGCTACTTCATATTCGGCCAGCAGTTTGGCCAATCGTGCAACCCAGGGTGACAGTTCGCAGGCGGCCGCTTGAAGTCCGTTGTGCAGCAGTCGGCCAGCAGCTCCCAGATCACCACATTGCAGGGCCGTGATCAACGGTTCCACCGCTCGCGGCTGAGGGCTTGGTCGACAGATGCGGAATACGGCTGGAGTAGCCAAGCCCGCAGGCGGACGAACGAGTACACAAGGGATCGAGGGCAAGTGAGCGATCGGCTCTACCCGTTCACCGCGACCGCGGCAGACGGCGGAGGTGATGGGCGTGGCGGCAGCCGTCATGAAAAAGGCGATGTCGCTGCCGAGCGAATTGGCGATGGCCAGGAGCTGTTCTGATTTCAGACCCAGATTCCAGAATTCATTTCCAGCCAGCAATGCAGCCGCGGCGTCTCCGGAGGCACCGCCTAAGCCGGCAGCGGCGGGGATTTGTTTGACAAGCGACGCTCGCACTCCACGTCGTTCCCCAGTGCTCTCCCGCAAACGATCGAGGGCTCGATAGACCAGATTCGAGCGACTGTCCGGAAGAGCTTCCCAGACGGTCGCTGCGCCCGCTGCTAAATCGGCACAAGAGCGCGCCTGATATCCCAGTCCCCAGTTCGCCTCTAACTCGATGTCGCTCGAATCATGCGGAGCGAGTTCCAAGGTGTCGTAGATACTGACGGTGGTCATGAGCGTTTCCAGCTCATGATAGCCATTGGGTAGTTTCCCCAGGATCTCAAGAAACAAATTGAGTTTGGCGGGCGAGCGAGCGGATACCGTTTGGCCGGCCCGAGTGACTCGGATCACGTGCCAAATTCCGGTCGGCGACGGCCCAGTTGTGACTGCAATCGCTGCACGATGCTGCTATGCATCTGGCTGACGCGGCTTTCACTCAGGTCCAGCGTTGCACCGATCTCCTTCATCGTCAATTCTTCATAGTAGTAAAGAATGATGATCAGGCGTTCGTTGCGATTTAGTCCCTTCGTCACCAAACGCATCAGGTCTGTCTTCTGAATACGTCGAGTGGGGTCTTCACCCTTTTTATCCTCGAGGATGTCGATCTCGCGGACATCTTTGTAGCTGTCCGTCTCGTACCACTTTTTGTTGAGGCTGATGAGATTGACCGCGTTGGCTTCCAGGATCATGCGTTCGAGTTCGGCAACTGGCAGTTCCATTTGCTGAGCCAGTTCTTGTTCCGTTGGATGGCGTCCGAGGCGCGCTTCCAAGGACTTCGTCGCTTCTTGCAGACGGCTGGCTTTGGACCGTACTAATCGCGGGACCCAGTCCATGGTCCGCAATTCATCCAGCATGGCACCGCGAATTCGCGGCACGCAGTACGTTTCAAACTTAACGCCGCGCGACATGTCGAAGGCATCAATGGCGTCCATTAGTCCGAAGACACCAGCGGAGATTAAGTCATCCAGTTCGACCCCTTCGGGCAACCGAGCCCAAATTCGCTCGCCGTTGTATTTCACCAGCGGCAAATACTGCTCGACTAACCGGTTTCGCAGGTCTTTGTTATTGGGGTCCGCCTTGTAGTCTCGCCATACCTGCTCAATGTCTTCTACCGGTGTCAGTGTCGTCGCCATGCAATCCTCCGTGATGACTCCACCACGTTCCTTGTGGTGTCGATGCGTTCGCGTTGCGTCCCGGTTACCTACAGTCGACAAAGTTCGGCTAGTCGTTGCAGTTTAACAAGCTCGATTATGCTGCCGCGCCTGTCGTTCATCGGCTTCCGGGGCCGTAAAAGTTAAAGATAAATGAAATTACTGAAAAGATGAAAAAATGGAATTCGTGTTTAAGTTGGCTGTGGGATGAGAGGGTAAACGGGATGTGGGACCATCAGCTGCTGGGCCAGTGCCAAAAACTCCTGAGTACAGGCGGAAGTCGGGTGAGCACTAATGAGCGTTTTGCCGACTTCGCTGGTACTGGAGATCAGTGGGTCATCAGGGATGATTCTCATAGTCCCCAGCGAGCGATCCAGGAATTGGCGACACGACTGCTCTAAATTACGCACCGTCGCCTCGGCCTGTTCAGACTCTCGCTCACCAACTCGGTTCAACACCACGTGCATGTCACTGCCCCAGCCTCGACTCGATAACCATTTGATTAACGCATAGGTCTCTGTTACGGCGTTGGGCTCCGAATGGCTGACTAAGCACCACGCGCTCGCCGCACCATACAACGCCTGCCAGTCCGAGGGCATTTCATCTCCCAGGTCGACGACCACCCAGTCGGCGTGGCGACCAAGTGATTGCAGGTTTTGTACAAGTCGGGGAACCGCTTGTCGGAGGTTGGTCCGGGATGTTGCCGGAATTGGCCAAACATGAGGTATGACCAGCAGGCCACTTGGACCCAGGTTCAAAAACTCATGAATATCCTGTCGTCCCGCGAGTAATCCGCTGGCCTCGGCCTTACCCGTCAACTGACACCATATTCCACATCTACCACCCTGTAGGTCCAGATTGGCCAGCACAACTCGCGCGCCATAATCGACCAAGCTAGCGGCGACATTGAGCGCCACGGTCGTCATGCCTTGCCGAGCACTTGCACCGGCCACAAGAACCATTCGTGGCTGTGGCCCAAAATCGGCTGCTCCCCGCCGTCGAGGCCGCGAATTCACTGCTGGATACTTCTCATTCCTCACCATCTCACCAACTTCCCTCCATTCCCACGATCAGGCGACGGGCCATCGTGCGACGGTCCACCACCTCCAGGTCGTGAGCAATGTCCTGACCCATCGTCAGATAACTCAGTGGCAAGCGTGTCGCGCGAGGAACGGTCACGAGTGATCCTAAGCTCGCCGCTTCATCCATTTTCGAAATAATCAGCGAATCGAGACCGAGCCTTCCAAACTGCTCCACCGCTTTGCGCATTTGCATGGAACTCGTGGTACTGCTGAGCACCAAGTGAACTTCATCCGTAGCAGCTTCCGACAGAAGATGCTTGAGTTCCTGTAGACGTAAATGGTCCGTCGGACTGCGACCGGCCGTATCAAGCAAAATCACATCGCAGTGGGACAGCCGTGCCAAGGCGGAGTGGAGTTCGTGCGCGTTGGTAGCTGCCTCCCAAGAAACCCCGAGCTTCTCGGCGAACGTGCGCAATTGGTCGACGCCTGCCGAGCGCGGCGAGTCCATCGTCAGTAGTCCTACCGTGAGTTGCTCTTCCAGTCGAAACCGAGTCGCCAGTTTGGCGATGGTGGTGGTCTTCCCCACACCTGTTGGTCCCACAAGCGCGATCCGACGATGTTGTCCCGCCAACACTCGGATGGGACCCGTCACTCGCATTTCATCTTCTAAGATTCGCAATAGACGAGCTTGTAAAAGCAGCTCATCATCCCGATCGGTTTCCGAGAGCCCCACCTGCGCACGCTCGACGAATTCACGCGCGAGCTCTTCCGGTAATTCGGCTGCCAATAGTGCTGATAGCAGCGGCAGAGTCGGCGATAGCCCACGCCTGGCACTCGGACTTTCCTGTTGATGGCGGCAGAGTTGTTCAATGAGTGACGGTGCGGCATCGCTATTACGCAGCTCACTACGTGACTCTCGGCGTAGACGAGCACTCCAAGTTTCCACCCCAGCAGCACTGGTTCCAGATCCACTCGTAGCGGTGATCGCGGCTGTGGAAGGGGAGGGTACTGTGGGCGCGGCGGGAGCGGCTAACGTCGGGATGACACGCTGAACCACCGCGACATCCGTGGCGGCTGTGACTTCGATCTGACTATCACCCGTAAACCAATCCCAAACGCCACTACGCACCTCGCGAGTGCTCAGCACAGCGGCTTCTTGCCCCAATTCCTGGCGCACATACTCCAAGGCCTCTTGGATAGAACGGGCTCGAAATGTTTTGACTTCCATGTCGTAAACTCCTTCCCGTTACTCAGCCACCATCGCGGATAGCGCGTAGTTCTCATCCACGGTGATGATCGATTCCACAAGGGTGTCGGCCGTCACCTCTTCATAACTAATCACACTCACTCGCCCCAGTCGTCTGCCGAGAAGTTGGCGTAGTGGAGCTCGAATACGCCCCGACACCAAAATCACGGCGGACTGTCCACCACGCACTCCACCACTCAGAAGCGATAATTCCTTCGCCTGCACCAAGGCCTGTTGCAGATTGGAACACAAGGTTTCCACGGCGGCTGGTGAAAGCTGCAAGCGCTGAGGACGAACGGATTCATCCAATGCCTCCAGCAGCTGCTGCTCGACCGCCGGATCCAACGTGATCGCAGGGAGTTTTAAGTCGGGGGTGCGGTGACGTGCCATGAGCGTACGCGCTAAACGACGTCGCACCTCTTCGGCCAGTTCCCAGGTGTCGCGAGTCTGCTGCGCATGATCCCCCAGCGTTTCCAGAATCAATGACAGCTGGCGAATCGGCACTTCTTCCCGCAAAAGATGCTGCAGCACTTGCTGAATCTCGGCGAGCCTGAGCGTGCTCGGGACCAGTTCATCGACAACAGCCGGAGAACTCTTGTGCAATTCATCGATTAAATGCCGTACCGCATCGCGACTCAGCAGCTCATCAGCATGCTGGCGGACCGTTTCCTGCAGGTGATGCGCTAAGGCGGTAGCAGGTTCCCATAGCTGGTAGCCAAGTGCTTCCGCTCGCTCACGCTGAATCGTGGGAATCCAATGCGCAGGCAGCTTCGTGGCTGGATCAATGGTCTCCTCGCCCGCCAGCTTGCCCGTTGTCATCCCAGTGTCTACTGCCAGGATCCGATCAACATGCAGTGTGCCTTCGGCGACCACATTATTCGCTATCTGAATACGATAGGCACGTTCGCCTAATTTCAAATCATCTCGAATGCGAACTTTGGGCAGAACGATCCCGAGTTCACTGGCGATGCGCTGCCGTACTCCCGTGACTCGGCGCAACAAGTCACCTCCGCGCTGGGGATCTGCCAGTCGTAACAGGCGTAAACCCAGGTTCACTTCCAAAGGATCAATCGCCAGAAAGTCTTCAATTCGCTCTTCCCGAGTGGCCTTCATATCAGCTGAACGAGCCGGAGGGCTGGCAGAACCCAGGTGAGTAGATGCCAGTTGCCCAGTACCAAGTGGCAGCGAATCACTCGGACTTCCAGTCGCGGCTAATCCCGCAGTCGCCCCTGAACCACCGCCTGGATGACCACTGCCTGGTTGGCCACCGCCATGGCTCGCCGTCAGACCACCAGTCGCTGCCGGCCGACGTTTGCCAAATTGATACGACAGCGCCAGGCATCCAGTTCCCAGTAACGCCAGAGGCAGAGTGGGTAGGCTGGTCGTGATTAAAAGTAGCAGGAAAAGACCTGCCACCAAAAGCACTCGTGGATGATAAAAGAGCTGACTAGTCATCTCTTGAGAAAGGTTCGTACGCTGGCCGCTGCGAGTGACCAGCAGACCGGCAGCTAAGGATATCAGGAGCGCTGGTACTTGAGTGACCAAGCCGTCGCCAATGGTCAGTCGCGAAAACACGTCCACGATCTGACTCAACGAAAGTTGTCCATCGAGGAATCCGAGAATCATTCCGCCCAGTAGATTGACGAGCAGGATCAGTAAACCAGCGATCGCGTCACCACGGACGAATTTGCCGGCTCCATCCATCGCACCGTAGAACTCCGCTTGTCTGCCAACTTCGGCCCGACGACGCTGCGCTTCGGCATGATCAATCAATCCCGCCTGCACGTCCGCATCGATCGCCATTTGACGACCGGGTAGTCCGTCCAAGGCAAAGCGAGCCGCAACTTCGCTGATGCGAGTAGCTCCTTTGGTAATCACCACGAATTGAATCGTAAAAATGATGGCGAACAGGACGATGCCCACCAGCAAACGATCTCCCGTGACAAATTCACCAAACCCCCGAATCACTCCACCGGCCGCATCGATTCCCAGCGTGGGGGCATGAGTGAGAATCAGTCGAGTCGAAGCGACATTAAGCACCAGGCGCCCCAGAGTCGTGGCCAGTAGTAAGGTGGGAAAAGTCCCAAAATCAACGGGCGAGGCGACATAAACGGTCGTCAACAGAATGATCACGGAGAGCGCCAAATTGATGGCGAGGAGTAGATCCAAGAGCGCGGCAGGCAGCGGAACCAGGATGACAAATACCCCAGCCACGATACTCAAAGGCAAAATCAGATCGTGCCACCGTGACGGTCGAGTCATTCGTTCTTTCCACGCGGGCGCCACGGCGCGTGACGCTCCGATCGGCCCTATCAGTCCCCCAGGAATCCATTCCGAAGAGGACGGGACGGTACCGAAAGTGCCGCATCGCGTCTAGAGCGATCTGGCTGCCTCCTCACCATGCCCTCACCATGCCCACTCCATGATGCCCACTCCATGCGGGGCCGTCGTGAAGGTTGTTCTTGCTGACGCGAGACAAGACCTTGGCCGCAACTTGCGGGCAGCGGTATCATGTGTCACTGCAACCAGGGAGTAACCATGAAGATCGTTTGTCCGAAATGCCAAGCTAGTTTGCGTGTGATTAGTGATGAACCGGGGGAAGTTCATGGTTGTCCTAAGTGTGGCGCAAGTTTTCGTTCGCCCGAACGACCAAGCCCGCAGCCAACGCTGCCGAGCAGCACCGAAATCACCAGCACGATCCAGAGCGAGACGACCGTTAGCCTGACCGACCTCGACGATCTCAATGAGATCCCGCTCGCCGCGAACGCCGATGCCTATGAATTCACGGTCGACTGTCCACTCTGTGCCACGCGCATGGATTTTGACGATTCGCGCATCGGTACCTTAGCTGTCTGCGTCGATTGTCACCATCCATTCACGATCACTCCACCCAGTCCACAGAATCGACGGCGTCCCTTAGAAAAAGAACTCGCAGCTGAAAATCGTGAAGAACGGATCGCGATCGATAATCCCGATCGACCGCCAGCAACCTTGACCGCTCAGCAAACAACAAAAAATCAAGCTGCCGATATTCTCGCGCGGGCGGCACGCGAACTAGAGGCCGAGCGGGAATATCAAAAGCGACGCGGTTTTGACGATCAAGCCACACACAATTTTTTTGCCTTTGTTCGTCCGCCAGAAACTCTGGCGCGCTTCGTGGTCTTGGCACTCGTCGGCTGTGTCGCTGTCCTGGCGCAGACTCGACTGAGTGTTGAATTGCAGCAACCCCAGGCCACGTTCATGACGCTGTTGATGTGGTGTATCGGTAGCACTGCTGGCGTAGGCTGGTTCATCGCACTGGCCTGTCACGCATTTGCACTCCTGCGCGCCACTGCCAACGGTGGCCTCACCGTGGACGATTGGCCCAGTGAATTAGGAGAGATTTTGCAGAGTGCGTTGCAAGTTGCGGCCGCGTTTTTCTACGCCTCCATACCGGGGTTATGCATCGCCTTACTACTTTTCTCCCCGAGCCAGCATTGGCCATTTTTCGTCATGCTCCTCATGCTCTCTACCTATCTGCTATTTCCTCTTACCATGGGATCGATCCTCGAGCAGAATTCAATTTTCTCGCCGTATTCATCGAACCTAGTGACGACGCTGCAAGCCGCACCACAGGAATGTAAATTCTTTGCACTGTCAGCGGCCGTGCCAATCGTGATCTTCGGTATGGTGACCGCAGCGCTCAGCTTGCATTCGTACTTGCTCGTGATCCCGATCGCACTCGGTCAGCTGATTACGACACTGTTTTATTTCCGAGTGCTGGGATGGCTGCTGTCTCAAGCTTGGCAGACGTCGTCGACGTCTGAATAAGGGGACGACGTGCCCCACGCCGCTCGGTCTGCTGTAGTTCCTCTTTCAGCTCCTCGGCTGTCATGCGCAGTGACTGCTCATGACGCCACCAACGATAGGCGTAGTCCGCTAGCCCACCGATTAGGAGTCCCAGAGAAACGTGCAGTCCGGTATCGACAATGAACCGCAGCAGCTGTGTCACACCGGCCGATAAATCTCCCTCTCCCAGTCGTAGAAGTTGTTCACGTCGATTCCAAACACTAAGCACTCCAACGCTGAGCAGCGCTAGTAGCTGAACGATTGACGTCGCGGCTCGAACGCCACGTTCGCTCCACGAATGCGAGGCGTTTATCGTCCAAAGTCGGTCCGCCTGAGGAAGTATTCGCTGAGGCAGAAACAGCCAGCCAACTTGGGTGATATTCGCGAGCAGCGCAAATACCAGTAGGCCTACGAGCAGCGGTCCGATAACCAGCAAACCGCTGATCAGGATTGATTGGAGCTGAGCGACCAGTTCCTGATTGGAGTTCAACGTCGACGGAGCCGTGCTAAATCTCTGCTGGCTGAGCTGCGTCAACCAGTCGGCGATATAGGTCACGCCGAATCGCAGCATGACGAAGGCCGCCAGAGAAACGACGGCGGTCACGAGCGTGCTACTGCGGGCCACCTGGCCCGCCTGACGTGCTCGCTGACGTCGCGCTGGTGTGGGATCGTGTTCCGCAAAGCCTGAATCACTCATAAATTTTCAGCTCGCCCTGCGCAGCACGAACATCGTGATCGAAGCGTCCCGGGTGCTGGGTAGCGTCGATCAAAGTTTCGTGGAGTATCTTCCCGGAACGAGCTAGATGCTCTTCGAATAGCCAGCCGACACTGCCCAAGCCGCCGATTAGTAACCCAAACAACAGCAGTGTGTTGGCGGTGGCACCAATCACAAACGAATTGATCTGCGGTAACACTCGTCCAATCAGTCCGATGACGACTAGTGACGCGGTCGAGGCAGCCACCACCGGTAAGGAGATTCTGATTGCCAATTCGCAGCTCAGTGCGAGTGATTCGATCAGACCGGTCACCAGCATCGTTGGTACACGTGGCTCACCGAGCGGCAAATCGTGAAAGGATTCCACCACCGCTGCGATCGAGTGACGGTGTCCGCCCGATCCAAAAAAAATGGTCAGTGCGAGCCCATGAAAAAGTTGGCTGAGCGACGAGCCATCGGCATCACCCTCGGGTGCTAACGTGTTACCCAGCGATAGTCCCGTGATTTGTCCAATCCATTGACCAGCGACTTGCATGCCCAGCAGACTGATTCGCACGGTCAGCCCCAGGGCCATTCCCACGAGTAATTCCCAGGCCAGCGGTACGATTAAAGCCGCCGGTGTAGTGTCGTGGTTCCAACGAGGCAATGTGGGCGTAATGAGTAACGCGACGCTCAGTACAAACACAACTCGCAGCCGTAACGACAGCCAACGACTGCTAAGCCCAGGTAAAAAAGCTGCTAAGCCACCCAGACGCACCGTGACCAGTAACAGGGTATACGTTATTTGCGAAAGCCAGAGGGGCGGCGACGTGCTTAAGTCCATCATCTGCGGAACTCTCACCGATCCTAACACATCATGGAACACTGGAGAGCAAGCGTGGTGCCTGCTGAATCAGGTCGTGGGAATAGGCTACGAGTCGCTCCAGTAACCAGGACAAACAGAGCGCGAGGACCAGTGTCACCCCGAGCAACTTCGGCACGGCCGATAACGTAGCATCTTGAATTTGCGTGATCGTTTGCAAGACACCTGTTGTCAGCGCGATGACCAGCGCAGCCACCAGCGCCGGAGCACTCAGCGTAAATACCTGCAGCAGTGCTTGCTGAGTTAGATCGATCGCGTGTGAGGTATCCATACTCGAAGTTCAACCTATTCGCAGAAGCTCTTTGTTCGGCGAGGCACAACGTTATCCGTAGGGTGCAATACTTTGAAGCAGCATACCCACCACCAGATGCCAGCCGTTTAGCAGTACAAATAGCAAGAGCTTGAGCGGCAGCGAGATCATCGCGGGAGGCAGCATGACCATCCCCATCGCCGTCGTGACAGCCGCCACGACTAAATCCACAACGAGAAACGGTAAGTAAATCTGGAAGCCAATTACGAACGCCACTTTTAATTCACTAAGCAAAAACGCAGGTAATAAAACTTGCAGTGGCACCTCTTCATAGGTAGCGGGCGCGGCCGCCGACGACTGCGAGGCATATTGGTAAAAGAGCCAGATGTCGTCGCTGTTGCCAGCGGCGTCGATTTGCCGACTCATGAAACGCCGCAGCGGCACAACTCCTCGGGCCCAACTTTCCTCTAAACTGATCGGGTCTTGCTTGCTCTGATACGGAACAATTGCTTGTTCGTAGACCTCGGTCCAAACAGGAGTCATGACCAGAATCGTGAGAAAAACGGATAACGCCGTTAGCACTTGAGTCGGTGGCAATTGGGGTAAGCCAATCGCTTGACGCAGCATACTCAAGACAATCGTCATCCGCACAAAACAGGTGGTCATTAAGAGGATTGCCGGAGCGATACTGAGCGCCGACAGCAGCAACCACGTTGGCCACCCCGAGGGAAGTGACTCGGACCATCGCTGACTAACTTCCAAAAGTTGAGGTGCTGAGGTTTCGGTCGTCGGTTGAGCCACCTCTGCGCTGACACTCGTTTCCCGATCACGCGCCGCATCTTCACGGCACCAGCCTGTAGCGGTACTAAAGGCCAAGCAGAGCGCCAAGCACGCCGGACCCACTCTTCGCGCCGTCTCATCAAATTTCGAAATCACGCGCCGAACACTATGAGAAACGGCCGATGATCGCTCAGTCCCACCGTCACGGCATGCTTGCTCCAACTGTTCGACCTCCACGGGATCCGAAATCTCCGTCAGCGTGGACAGGCCATTCGCCGTCGATCCCAGTAGCAATAACTTATTGCCGACTCGCACAAGTTGAAGTTCCTGTCGATGACCGATCGATGTTCGTCCTAGAAGCTCCACGGCCGTTGTGGGCAAACGCCGAGTGGCAGCGGGTAGTTTGCTTCGCAGGAGCCAAACCAACACCAGGAAGACGCCGGCGATCACCGACCAACTGGAAACCGTCTTCGTCAGACTGTTAGAAGTTGTCGCGGGACGCTGAACGGCATTTGCTATGGATTGCTTAGGGGCGGCAAGGGGCAGGGGAGCGGCCGCGGTTTTGCTATGTCGAAACGGTGCCGGAAAACTCGTTTGCTGGACAGCCGATGGCGTGGACGGTACGCGGCGAATGGTGTCGGTCGTTTGTGCCTGCAACTCGCGGACACTACTGCCGGTGCACATCAGAATCCAGAGGACAGCCGTGCCGTACACGTTGGTCGATAAGCGGACCCGGGATGCAGACGCGGCTGTGTGAGACGTCGAGTTCCGCATCAGGCAGCCCTCCGCAGATTGGGGCGAAGGATTTCCGTCACTCGGCAACAGTAATGATCATCGAGCAGCACGAGTTCACCTCGAGCTACCAATTGGTCATCGCGATAAATGCTGACAACGGGGCGACTGGCATCGATATCGTCCACCGCCGCACCGCTTCCAGGCAACAGTAAATCCTGAGGTCGATCCTCGCGTAACAAAACGGATTCCTGAGCTCGCCAGGCCGCTATTTGCGTCGGTGTGAGTGTTTGACGAATCAGCTCAATGCGCAAGCGTATCGCCGCCGACTGCTGACTCGACGCCTGCCGACTTAGGTTCGCCGGAGCGGATGCTCCGGTCTGTGACAGCTCCGGCCAATCAATCGCCTGTACACTTGGCGTTTGTGGAGCTGGATGAGTATCAGCGCGCGTGAGAGCTTGCTCGGCAGCAGCCAGCAGTTCATCAATATCTGTGTGGGCATGGGCGAGCGACTTCATAGTCGGTCTTGTCCCCGAAATCGCCCCCGAAGACAAGATCAAAACCGGAAAGGCTCTGGTCTCGGTAGCCGCACTGTCTTAGTTCGCATCGCGTCGCTGCAGGTGATGCTGTCGTGACGTGATATCATCCTGGGATCGCTGTTCGTACTGCGCTGCTCGCTGCTGTAATCGCTGAGTTTGCTGATCGCGGAGCGTTTCGAGCATGCGCACTTGCTGCTGCGCCGCCTGCACCGCTGTTTCGCGCAGAGCTCGCTCAGCTTGCAACTGTTCATCACGCTGACGGAGCTCCTGCAAATCACGGTGGAGCTTGCCTTGATAGCGCTGGTGATCGATGAGCACCTCGGAATCGATTGGACCTGCCAAGAGAGATTTTCGCTGCCAATCTCGCAATTTATGGATTCGTACCATGAGGTCTCGCAAATCCAGCTGCAACTGCTGCTCGGCTTGGATCATTTGCGACAACTCCAGCAGTCGTAAATCACGCTCACGCTGATTCCAATCCAAGAGGGAACTCAAGCGAAAATCAGCGGCAAAAGTGGTTGGTTTTGGAGTGAGCATGCAGGGAATTAGGCTGTCGCCGTGAGCGTCTGCGAAAGCTGCTCGGCAAGTTGTTGAAGTTGCGCAGAGGCGGTGGGGACGGTGCTGGATTCATCGGTACCTTGACGGAGGAACCGCTGCCAGTCGGGCTGGAGACGAATGGCGGTATCGACGACGGGATTTGTTCCCGAACGATAGGCACCGATCGACAGCAAATCGGCATGTTGACGATGGATAGCAAGCAGTTCACGTATTTTGGCTGCGGCCACGCGATGCTCGGGTGTTGTGACTTGTGGCATGAGTCGGCTGACGCTGTCCAGAATCTCGATCGCTGGAAAGTGACCTTGAGAGGCTAGATTACGCGAGAGGAACGTGTGACCATCGAGGAGCCCTCGAACGGTGTCGCTAATCGGCTCCTGTGGGTCGTCGCCTTCGGTTAGCACGGAGTAAAAACCGGTGATACTACCGAGTGCAGATCGCCCCGCGCGCTCGACCAATTTGGGAAGCAAAGCGAAGGTGCTGGGTGGATAGCCGCGCGTGGTCGGTGGTTCTCCTGCCGCCAGTCCAATTTCCCGCTGAGCGTGAGCAAATCGGGTTATGGAGTCCATCACGAGCAGCACGTGTTGGCCTTGATCACGAAAATACTCGGCCGCCGCTGTCGCCAGCCAAGCGGCACGAACGCGTAGCGGTGCCGCTTCATCGCTGGTAGCAACCACCACGACGCTGCGTGCCAGACCAGTGGGACCTAGATCACGCTCCAAGAACTCGTTCACCTCCCGTCCCCGCTCGCCGATCAGGGCAATGACGGCCACATCAGCGGAGGTGTGTCGAGCCATCATGCCGAGGGTGACACTTTTTCCGACTCCCGTCCCGGAGAAAATCCCCATCCGTTGTCCCAGGCCGCAGGTGAGTAGCCCGTCGATCGCGCGAATGCCGGTGGAGAGTGCTGTGTCAATCCGTGGTCGGGAGACTGCCGGCGGTGGTGCTCGATCCAACGGCACACGAGTTCCCAGGAGGACCCCGTTACGACTATCCAGGAACTCACCCCGTGCATTGATCACTCGCCCTAACAGCGATTCACCCACTCGTACCGTTCGCGACGTTCGTACCAGTCGCACGCGGGTTCCGTAGCGGATACCGGCCAGTTCATCCCAGGGAAAGATCAGCGTCAGCTCGCCACGAAAACCAATCACCTCTCCGGCTCCCGGCAGATGACCGTTCCGCTGAATTTCCACTTGCGCGCCCAGTGGAGCGGGAAGATCGGCGACGGCCAGAATGGATCCCTCCAGGCGCACGACACTGCCCGTTATACCGCTGGGCATTAACCCGGGGATCTCCGCTAACAAACTCATCCGTCGTACCTCAACGTAGCTCTTCTAACACGCGAGCGATTTGGGTTGTCCACTGTTGATCGATCACTCCGAATTCGGTGTGTAAACGGCAACTGCCACGTTCCATTCTTCCATCCGCGATTAGTTCGACCGCAACCGACTTGCCGAGGTCGGACTGCAATTGTCGCAGTTGCTCAGACAACAGTTCCAGGTCACTCGGATGAAGTGCCAACTGGCAGCGATTACGTCCCGCAGCCAACTGCAAGGTTTCGCGAATAAGGTCGAGTGTGATTTCCGGCTGTTGCTGCACTTCTCGACGAATCAAACGCTCGGCAATCGCCACCGATAGATCTAGTGCTTCTCGCTCCCAGCGTGCCAGCCATTCCTGACGACTGCGCTGTACCGCTTGCAGCACACTAGCCCAGGTGGCTGGTGCCTCCGCTAAATGACGCTGCACCGCCGCCCGTACTTCTTGCTCCGCTTCCGCTCGACCGGCGAGTAAACCGTCAGCAGCCGCACGCTGCCGAATCTCGATCGCCTCCAACTTGGCTGCTTCCAAGAGTGTCGCCGCTTCCCGCCGTGCTTCGTCACAGTAGCGGCGAGTGTCCGCCGTGATCTCACTCGCTTCGGCTAGCGCTTGATCGCGGAGCACCGCGACCGACTTCGGAATCATCGTTTTTAGAATACCCGCCATCGCGCACCTCGACGAGTTGTTTCCGGGGATGAGCCAGGGGAGGAATGATTCGCCGCCTGGCCGGGCAGAGAGCTACTAGCGGCTAGCGGATCAATCTTAGGAACACTTGAACCTGCCGGTTGGTCATCGATCGCTTGCATCTCGGCAGCTAACTGCAAAAGTTTTTCCGTAGCGAGGGCGGCGTCAGCCAGTCGCCAAGGTCCCAACCGAGTCAATTGCCGTGCTAATTCACGCGCCTCTCGTGGGGCGAGTCGTGATTGAAACTTGCGCGCGATATCCGCAGGTGCACTGGCGAGTGCCAGCAGCACTACTAGTGGTTCAGCGGTGACAAGCAGTTTCGCCAATTGCTGATCATTCCAGGTGAGTAATTCCGCAAACCCCAGAGGCGGTCGTTTGGCAATGAATGACGGCTGCGGCACACTTGGCGAGGGCTGGGTGAGCGACGTATCGACAGCATGCTGGTCAGCAACTGCAGGGGTCACGGGCAGTTCGGGATCTTCGTCCCACGACGAGCCAGCCGGTTCAGCTGCCGGAGCATCGGCGTCGACCATATCGTTTCCTCGCAGCTCGCTCGTCCATGTTGCTCGCTGTGGTTCACTGGCAGCTTCGAGAATCGCTCGTGCTGCGGCGACGCCTTGTTCGGGGGCATTACCCGTGGCGTCTAACCAGGGTAGCCGAGTTTCGATGAGGTCTACGATTTCACGCAGTAATTCCGGAGCAGCTTGGGGAGCTCGAGCAATGCGGCGGAGCACATCGGTTTGCATCTCCGCTGGTAGAGTTCCCAGAACTTCCGCCGCCTGTGTGGGCGGAAGGTGAGCGAGGATCACTGCCACCACCTGCGGATGCTCGGCACCTAACGTTTGTCCGATGGAACGAGCTGGCAAATCGCGCCACGGTAAGTAACTTTTGACTGCGGATAATCCCTCGGATGCCGCACTGTCTTCTTGACGAGCGAGGTGTCTGGTCAGGGAATCATCCACTTCCACAGCCGCTGATTCCTCTCCGGCCTCTTCATCCGATTCCACACCGGCAAGAAAATCGGCAACCACCTGCTCGCGCTCGTGTGGATCAATGTCCGTCAGGTCGCTGGCCAGTCGACAAATTGCCGCCTGGGTTTCCGGAGACAATTGCTCGAGTAAGGTTTCGGCAATCGGCTGATCAACGCTACCGATCAGGATTGCTACCTTTCGCAAAGCGGTAGAGTGCTGGGTGAATGAGTCCGTGAGTGTCGTCATGATCAGCTCAGCCTTTTACGATCGAGTGGCCAGCCAGCGTTGCAATCGCTTGGCGGCTAATTCCGGGTCGTGGTGCACACGGTTGGCCAGTTCCTGGCGCAGATCAACTCGCTCTGCACGTTCAGTGCGCTCGTGGCGCTCATGGCGGTCAGTACGCTCGTGGCGTTCCGTGCGCTCCAGCCGGTCGGGCCGCAGGCGTTCCGCATGGGGCCGCTCCTGGGTGCCCGGTTCCGGTTGATGATGGAAACCTGCAGTGAGTGCGTTTTCACTCGTCTCCTGTACGAGTCGGTCGGAGTCGGCTGCGGTGTCGGTGACGAGTG
>JBJSXJ010000222.1:0-7065 GCA_046086325.1 Planctomycetota bacterium
CAGCACCTCGGCAAATCTGCCCCTCTCCCTAACCCTCTCCCCAGCGGCGGGGGAGAGGGGACGGAGTGCGAACCTGGCCTCTCCCCAGCGGCTGGGGAGAGGGGACGGAGTGCGAACCTGGCCTCTCCCCAGCGGTCGGGGAGAGGGGACGGAGTGCGAACCTGGCCTCTCCCCAGCGGCTGGGGAGAGGGGACGGAGTGTGAACCTGGCCTCTCCCCAGCGGCTGGGGCCGTCCATGTCCCCTCGCCCCGACCGCTGATGAAACGCCGTGAAGTTGCGACAAAACCTGACTCAGCGGTCGGGGAGAGGGGTAAGGGGTGGGCTGATAAAAACTCGGAGAAATTGCCCGATTGGAGTTGCTCGAAATTAGAAAAAGTGTTGCGCTCCCTCGTGTGTGTGTATCGGATGAAGCATCCAAAGCGAAGGAGCGCAACGGTGTTATCATGGTCGGCGTATTGGGGGTGTTGCAAGTCCAGGTTGTCGGCAATCAGCCGCCGTCTCTTTCTCAGTCGCAAGATGTGGCGCCAGCGGCATCGAGAGTGCCAAGCTTCGTTGGCGAAGGCGAGAGCGGCGCTGGCGGAGTGCGATTCTCGCCGGCAGGCAGTCGAGCGAGAGAACAATCGACTGCGCGCCGAATTGCGGGAACGGGAACGCGAGATCGAGCGGCAGAAGTCCGCATCTCCCCTGAAGGAGTTGCCGTTGGGGGTGCCGGCTCGCGGACAATCGTATCCCGTGGGAATGGTGACGCTCAGTGTGAACCTTGCTCGGAAGATCGGCCTGCGTCCCACAGTGACCGTGTTGCAAATCGTTTTCGACTGGCTGCAGGTCCCTTGCGAAATTCCCTGCTACCAGACCATTCGGAATTGGATGCAGCGGATCGGGTTGGACCGGATGCAACAAGCCGAGCGAGTCACGGATGGTATCTGGTTGGTGGATCACAGCATGCAGATCGGCACGGAGAAAGTGCTGGTTGTCCTGAGGGTCCGTGAATCGCGTTTGCCCTCCCAGCGGACGCCACTTCGCCACGAGGACGTGGAACTTCTTTGTTGCCAACCGGGCAAGCAATGGAAACGGGAGGACGTGTTCGCGGTGTACCAACGATTGGCCGCTCAATACGGCCACCCGGTCAGCGTTCTGACCGACGGGGCGGTGGAACTGCGTGAACCCGCCGCAATGCTGAAAAACAAGGGGCAATCGCCGCTGGTGATCCGCGATCTCAAGCATTTTCTCGCCAATCGCTTGGAAGCCCTACTGACGCGCAACGCCTCATGGCAGGAATTCATGGCGCACATGGGGCAGACGCGGGCGGCGGTGCAACAAACTGAGATGGCGCATTTCACGGCGCCTAGTCTCAAACAAAAGGCGCGGTTCATGAATCTCCAACCGCTACTGACATGGGCCAACGTCATCCTTTGGCATTTAGGACATTCTGCATCTCAAGCGCGACACGGCGTCCAGCCCGATCGCATGGAAAGCAAGTTCGGTTGGTTGCGGTCGTTCGAACCGTTGATCAAGCAATGGCAAGAGTGTCAAAACGTGATCTCGATGGCGCTGACCTTCTTCAACAAGAACGGTGTCTTCCGCGGATCGGCCCTCGCATTTCGGCGGAAGGTAGTCGGACAACTGCGTGATCCGATCAGCCGCCAATTACTCCTGGACACCGTCCAGTTCCTGCGCACGATCGAGAACAATCTTCGGATAGGCCAGCGAATGCCGGTCAGCACTGAGATCCTCGAGTCGGCCTTCGCGTCCTACAAGCAACTCGAGCAGCAACACGCCAAGGGCGGATTCACCTCGCTGCTCCCAGCCTTTGGAGCATTGCTCGTTTCCACCACACCTGAAGAAGTAACCCAGTCCTTCGCCCGCGTCAAAGTGATGGACGTCCGTCGGTGGCTCAAAACAAATCTATCTGACACGCTTACTTCCCGTCGCCAGACAGCATATCGCGAAGCACTCGGAAAAAAGAACACCAAACGCGCAACACAAATGGGCGCAGCCGCTTAAAAGCTTTTATCAGCCCACCCCAAACCCCTGGGATTTTCGGAGGCATGGCGAAGGTGTTCCATGTGCTCGCCCGTGATCGGGATGGCACGTACTCAACCAGTCTCGTTCGAGAGTTTGCCGGAGACACAAAGAAAGAATTGCTCTCACGAGAAATCAATCACCAAAACCTGCTGGCTGGTCGGCGAGCTGCGGGCCACAATGGCCCCCTCACCCCCAGCCCTTACTCCCCCACAGGAAAAAAAGGGCGCTTGTTTGGCCAAGGCGACGATCACTCTTTTTTCCTGCGGGGGAGAAGGGAGCAGTCAACAAAGGAAACGAGACTCGCAGAAAAAAGCACCTTTAAAAGGCTGGGCGTGAGCCCTCCGGCCGCGGTGGAGAGCGATTCGGAGTTCCGGCCGGACGGCTTACGCCGGTACCGCTACCTATGGAACGCAGCCGGCGTGAGATCACGAGCCATCATCTGAACTCTTGCGCGTCCAGCTACGGGTTGCGCGTCCAGAAACCGGTTGCGAATTCACCCGCTCATCGCAATCAGCGTGATCAGTCCAAGGACGACGAAGACGGCGAAGAAGATCGACAGCTTCAGCCAGAAATCGCCCGTGCGCTGCCAGCGTTTTTCCTGTTCCCGCGCAAACTTCCGCTTCCACTCCACGCTATCGCGTTCGTAAAGCGTGAACTGTTCACCGCAGTGTGGGCAGGCGACCAGTTGCCCGAGCATGTCGAGCGGCACTTCCAGTTCATGGTCGTTGGGACAGGGAATGTGCAGCGGTTTAGGCGGCTCCGGGGCAGGAGCGGGCGCTGGTTCTGGTTCCGGCTCCGGTTCCGGTTCGGGCTCTGGTTCCGCTTCCGCCTGCGGCTGTTCCACGACGCCGTAATCACGCGGCAGCGCCGGGACCGTCGGGCCGGGATAGGAAACGGGAGCGGCCAGCGGAGCGGGGATGAGGAACAGCATGCCGCACATGGGACAGGTACAGGGCTGACCAGCCTGCGAGGGTTCACCTTCCAGCAGATGGCCGCGCGGACATTGAAACTGAAATGGCATCGCTACACCCTACTGATAACAAACAGCAAACCAGGCCAACCATTCTAGCTGAGCCAGCCTACGGAGGCTCATGGTCAGAGCCGCATCACCGCTCTTCGTCGCCCGTTCGCATAAATCTACCAAGCCCAGCGGATCCCAGGTGGGGCGTTCCAGCCAAGCTGACAAAGCTCGATCCTCGCTCGCCCCGGTCGGCCGCGAATCGGCGATGCTCCCTGCCGAGCCGACGGACGACCCGCTGATGAGTTGCCGAGCAACCGGCGGGAGCGATTCCCAGAGCCGATGTTTGCCCACTCGACGAAACCAGTATTTCGCATTCGCAAAATCGCCCTCCCGACGATGCATGACGCCATGCCAAAAACTACCCTCGGGCGTCTCGATTTCTTGACTGATGCGATGCGATTCGTCGGGAAAATCGTGCAATAGCCAGAGGGCGGCGAGGCAGCAGCGGAGCGCTTGGCGATCGGCCACCTGCCGTCCCGCCGCCAGCTGCTCCAGCGTCAATTGCTCTAGATTTTGCCGGAACCGTCGACGCTCTTCTGCCGTACCAGCCGGAGAAATCGACTGGAGATCAGGGAAGAGGAGTTCGTTGAGCGGCAGCGGGTTGAGCAGGCCGTGGAGGCACGGGGCGTAGCGAGTCGGGTCGAAATCGGGAATCGGAGTACTCGGGTTCATGCTGCCCGATTCTACCGCTACCTGCCGCTCGTCACTACCAGAGCACTCCAGCCGCTGTTAAACTACCTCTTCCATTTTTTTGCAGAGACCTGTTAGGGATCGAGCGATGACGTCAGAGCAGAACGAGAAGAACGAAGCGAACGAAACCAACGACTCCAGCGCTAAGCCAGCTGCGGCGCCCGGGCCTCTGGCCAACCGATTAGCATTGGGTGCTGCGGGTGGTGAGCGGCGGCATTTCACGAGCCGCCCGACTGCTCCCGCAGCCGCACAGCCGATCGCTCGACCCGTTCGACCGGCCACGCCGCTCCCGCCCCGTCCCGCATCTGCGAAGCCCGTTGACGCGACTGCGGCTCCCGGCGAACCGGCTCAGCCAACTCCCGTGGCCAGTGCTCCCGCAGCCGAATCAGCTCCCGCAGCCGAATCAGCTCCCGCCGAACCACCCGCGACGGCTACGGTGGCACCCGTGACCAGCCCACCCGTCGCTCCTGCTCCCGCTCCTCTTTCGGAGGCAGCTCGAGCGGCTGCTCCGGTGCCCGTGCCCGAAGGTGGCGCGGTGACGATTGGCGAGAAGCGTGAGCGACCACCACGTGGTTCCGGTCCTCAGAAAAAAAAGCAACCGATCGTCGTGGCCGAACAGCGCTTGCCGCCGGCCGTTCCCAAGCCATCGCGACGGGACGCCTTGTCCGCCGACTTGGAAGCGGAAATGGCCGCCGCACTGGGCGGACAGTCGCTCGATGATCTCCTCACGACCGGCAACGCACTGGGTGGTGCCACGCGCGACCTGATGGAACTCGATTCGCGTCGTTCGGCCACTATCGTGCGCGTGCATGGTGACAACGTATTTTTCTCGCTGGATGGCCGCAACGAAGGCGTCGCTTCCACACGTCAGTTCCGCGATCCACCCGAACCGGGTCAGCAGTACGACGTCGTGATCAAAAGTTTCAATGCCGAGGATGGCTTCTACGAAGTGGTCATTCCGGGTGCCTCCATCGAAGTCGCGGATTGGAGCGACATTCGCGAAGGGGCGGTGGTCGAGGCGAAGGTGACGGGAGCTAACACGGGCGGATTGGAATGCGATGTGAATCGCTTGCGAGGCTTCATTCCGATCAGTCAGATCGCCATCTACCGAGTGGAAGATACGGCGGAATTCGTCGGACAAAAGATGTTGTGCGTGATCACGGAAGCTAACCCGCAGCGTCGCAATCTGGTGCTCAGCCGACGCGCCATGCTGGAACGCGAAAAAGAAGATGCCAAGCGAGCCTTCTATCAAGATCTGCAAGTTGGTCAGATCCGCGAGGGTGTGGTGCGCAAGCTGGAAGACTTCGGTGCCTTTGTCGACTTAGGTGGCGCCGATGGATTGATCCATCTCAGCCAACTCAGCTGGGAACGCGTCAAGCATCCCAGCGATGTGCTGAAGGAAGGTCAAAAGGTGCAAGTGCGGGTGGACCGCTTCGATCCCCAAACGGGCAAGATCGGACTCTCGTTACGCAGCTTGCAAGAACATCCATGGGCGAACATCAATTCACGTTTCCCCGTCGGAGCGACCGTGCGAGGACCTGTCACTCGACTGGCCAAATTCGGTGCCTTCGTGAAATTGGCTCCGGGTGTCGAAGGCTTGATTCACATTTCCGAGCTCGCTCACCAGCGAGTCAATCAAGTGGGGAATGTGGTGCAAGAAGGCCAGGAAGTGGAAGTCAAGATTCTCACGATCGATGAAGAGAATCAGCGCATTGGCCTATCGTTGAAGGCGCTCATGAACGCTCCCCAGGCCGCCAAGGCCACGGTGGAAGAGGGCGAAGAGCCGCCACGCGAACCGGTCATTAAAAAGCGACCAGGACCTCTTAAGGGCGGCTTCGATCGACCAACCGGTGGCGAAGACCTGGGCTTAAAGTGGTGAGGTAACGGGCGGCATCATGGGTGCTGCCAGAGTATTGAGGAACGCCAGCAATTGCTCGCGTTCCAGACCACTCAGCGCTTTATATGCCTGCGTGACCTGCTTCGCCTCGCCCGCGTGCAACCGGATCGCTTCATCCAACGTGGCCGCTCGACCATCATGCATATAGGGAGCGGAATCGCGCACGCCCCATAGCGGCGGTGTTTTCCACTTTTGTCGCAGCTCCGGCGATTCCGTGAACACTCCACCCGTATAGAACTGTACTAACTGTTCGAAATTCAGCGGGCTAAAATTGAAGCCCGGAATGCCTCCACCCGTAAATGGACGACTAGGATTTGCGCCCGCGAAGTCCGATAGATCCTTGCCCAGATCGTGCAGCAGAAGGTCAGTGTAGAGGCCGTCGACGTTGCCCAGTTTCGGCACGTGACACGCGGCACAGCCAATGCGAGCAAACAGTGCCTCGCCACGCTCCACCAGCTGCCGTTCACTCGGATCCGTGGGAAGCTCTTGTTGAGGTCGCGGGAGTTGGGCAACAAACTCGATCAACTCCTCGCACTGCTGTCGACTGAGATCAAAGCCGGGCGGTGAGTAGTCGGTTCGCTGCGGGTGAGTTGGCTGAGCATGATTGGGGATTTCGAGTCCCAATTCGTTGGCACAGGCGTTGAGTACGAATTGACGGAGCGAACCGGTTTGACCGCGCCAGCCAAACTTGCCCACAACCGCTCGCGGTTGATTTTGAATCTGCTGCGGATCACCCAGCGGATCTGGCCGCTCCGGTACAGCCGTGGGAACAACACCCTGAATGCCGAGCGAACGATGCTTCGTCGATTGCGCCAGCGCCTGAGCCTGTGCGATGATCACCGCGTCGGGGATTTGGTCGATGAGTCCGGCACCGAAGAGAGCGGGTGTGGAACGCTGCACGCGCTGCATCGCCAATCCGTGCGTCTTGAACTCCACCGATCTTGCCGTCCGCTGCAAGTGGTCATCGAGTGCCTCTTCGGCACGCACCACATCCGCGAACGACGCACGATCGGACAGTTTGGCTCCCAGTAGCTTCGCGCGCCAAGCTGCATAACCTTCCGTCGTGGCGCTGCGATGAAGAATGGTCGCGACACCCTGACTGGGATTACTTAACAGCCCCGGATGCAACTCAGCCGCGCGACTCGCCCGCTCCTGTTTACTTTTCTCCGACTGCTGTCCCGTAATCGGCAAGCGGATGATGACATCCACGTTTTTCTGGAGTGGACCGGCGCCGCCGATGCCTTTTTGTCGATGACAGCCAGCACAGGAGACTTCATTGTGCAGCGGCCCCAGGCCATCACCGCCAGGGGTAAGTGGATCTTGAGCACGAAACTGGTGCGTGAACAGTTTCTGGCCCGCCGAAAGTTCGCTGGGATCTGGCAGCGGTTCCGCCGCTCGGGCGAACACCGCGAATCCTACAACCAACACCAAG
>JBJSXJ010000223.1:0-13753 GCA_046086325.1 Planctomycetota bacterium
CACGGAGACACGGGTTTGTTTCGCGCAGAGACACGGTGGGCACAAAGGTAGGTAGGTTGTGATTGGGTGAGTTCGGACACGAGGGATGAATGGGGTTTTGTCAGAGGGTGATCGGCAGGTCTTCGGTCGTGAATCGCATCCGCACAAATTGTTTCACTTTGAATATGCTTTCAAATCACCCTTATCCATTCGTCGACCGGAATTCACGTAATCAAAAGACATCACCCATCCCACTCCGTGCCTTCGTGTCTCCGTGCGAAATAATCCGTGCCTTCGTGTCTCCGTGCGAAACAAACCGTGTCTCCGTGCGCAACCTCCGTTACCGCACGAACACGGCGCTGCAGCTCTTTTGCCTGCTGCTGACTCTGGCGGGGCAAGAAGTTTGTCGAGCGAGAGCGGAGGAGTGGCGTGATTTTCGCGGACCTCGCGGCGATGGCATTACGACGGCTGCCAAGCTCCCCACTACCTGGAATCTACTGCGCAATATCGCATGGCAGACTGAAACGCCCGGCCGGGGCTGGTCGACTCCGATCGTCGTTCAGGGCAAGATCTGGTTGACCGCCGAAGAGTCGCAAGCGGTGGATGATGCGGAGCGTAAGAAACGCGTGGCGGCGAGCAAGTATCAGGAGCAGCAATTTCAAACGCATGCGGCGGTCACATTGTATGCACTGGAAATCTCTGCTCAGACGGGCGAGCTGTTACGGCGGATCGAGCTCTTTACGGCCATGGACCCGGCACCGATCCATGCTGCCAACAGTTATGCCTCACCCACACCCGTTACCGACGGAGAGAATCTCTACTGTCATTTCGGTTCACTGGGTACGTTGGCACTGGAAATGTCCTCCGGCAAAATCCTGTGGCGAAAACGTTTCGAGGTGGATGACATCACGGGGCCGGGTAGTTCTCCCGTGCTCTACCAAAACCTACTCATCTTTCCTTGCGACGGAACGGACCAGCAATATGTGGTAGCGCTTGATTGCCGCACGGGACGTGAAGTGTGGCGGACCATGCGTCCTCGGATTACGTTGCCCGAGGAGAAGCATCGGCGCGCCTTCAGCACTCCGCTGCTGCTCCGCTCCGCCCAACAGCAGCAGGTCGTTATTCCAGGTGCACAGTGGGTGGTGGCCTATGAACCGCGGACGGGCCGAGAGCTCTGGCGACTGAATTTTGGGGACGGGCACGCGATCGTTCCGCGACCGGTGGAACATCGCGGACTCGTCTATATCTGCACGGGCTACATGAAGCCGCGACTGCTGGCGATCAAAGTGGACGGGCAGGGCGATGTGACGGAAAGTCACGTGGCTTGGACCTATGAAAAGCAGATCCCCGAAATCTCGTCGCCGATTGTTGTCGGCGAGTCGCTCTTTTTTGTTGCTGGCCAGGGCGTGGCGACTTGCTTGGATGCAGTGACGGGCAAGTTGCACTGGCAACATCGTCTGGGTGGTAATTATTCGGCGAGCCCCGTCGCGAATCAGGAGCGCATTTACTTTACCAGCGAAGCGGGTACGACGACCGTTGTCGCTGCGGCCACGGAATATCGCGAGCTGGCCAAAAATCAGCTTACCGGCATCATGATGGCCTCACCCGCCGTTTTGGATGATCGCTCATTGCTCTTGCGATCCACCGATCTGCTGTACTGCATCCAGGGGCGATAGTGAGTTGAAGGCCGTTACGGAGGCGTGATCTGCAGGGTGAGTGTCTGCAGTTTGCCGCGGCGATCAATCAGCAGCTCGATGGGGCCGGGAGCGGTCGTGAGGCGGTCGCCAAAATCTTTCGCATCCGCAATCGGCTGTCCGTTCAGTTCATAAATGCGATCTCGAGTTTGCAGTCCTGCTAGATTGGCGGGCGAACCTGGCACAACCATCGTCACCAGCACACTCCCAGGTTCCGCATCATCGTCGCGCCAGGTGAGTCCGATGCGGATGGGGCGACCATCGATCGGAATCTCCATCGCGACGGGCGCGGCTAGTCCCGGACGTTCGACCAACAGCTGCAGCGGCGAAGGGGCCGCCAAAACCTGCTTGCGCAGTTGGTCTGAATCTACCACCGGTTGGTCGTTGCAGCGGACGATACGATCACGAACTTGCAACCCACCACGCTCGGCAGCCGAGCCATTCACGAGTCCCGTGATTTCGACGCCCTTACGGTCTTCCGTCGGTACCCAGCGGGCACCTAGGCGCGGTGGCGGTAGCGGATGCTCGATCTCAATCTGACTACGATTCGTCGGATTCTCGGTCCGCGATGCCACTCGAAAACCCGCGACCTGGGGTGCATCCGCCACTTCAATCAAGCTGCGTAAGGCGAGCCGCGTGACACGCTGAGCTCCCGCCCAATCAATCTTTTGCACATCGTCACTGGGGCGGTGATAGTCCTCATGCAAGCCTGTGTGAAACATCAATACCGGAATGCTGTGCGTGTAGAACGAATGATGATCGCTGTTCGCTTTCAACTCCCAATTAAAATCCAGTTGCAATCCCTCATCAAAATTCGCTCGACTCAGCAATCGTCGCAGGCCACGTGTCGTACGGACTCCATAGACTTCCACGCGTTCGTCCCGCAGTCGTCCAATCATGTCCAGATTAAATGCAAATACCACTCGCTGCAGTGGCATCGTGGGTGTGGTGGTCCAGTGCTGGGAACCGAGTAGTCCCTTTTCTTCGCCATCCCACAGTGCAAACAGAATCGTGCGCTTGGGCGGCTCGGGCAATTTGCTGATGGTGTTGGCTAGTGTCAGCAGGCAGGCGGTCCCACTGGCATTGTCATCCGCACCATTATGGACAACGCCATACGGACCATAGCTGTTGCGCGGAGTGCCGTAGCCGACATGATCGTAGTGTGCACCAAAGAGCACGACCTCCTTCCGCAGAACAGGATCGCTCCCTTCGATCATCCCGAGCAGATTATGAAAACCGGCATTGAAAGCTTGTTTGTACGACCCCTGGTCACCGGCTGGCTGTAAGCCGAGATCTTCGAACTGTTTGACTAAGTAACGAGCGGCAGCCACACCGCCGCGACTGCCCGCCTCACGCCCCTCGAATTGATCGTCGGCCAGGACATGGACATGATTCTGTAACGACTCGACTCGAATACGATTCAGCGCTTCTTCGAGCGCCTTTCGTTCGACACTCCAGCCGCACGAGCTCGTCGACTCCAGAAAGCAAGCAGCCAGGCAGCAGGTAACGACGCAGCGTAACCAGAGAGTTCGCATCGTGCATCCACGAAACAAACATCCTGTCTGCCAACGATCAGCGTGCGACGAAAAATGAGCAGTAAAAAAATGATTCACGGGCAATCCATCCCCGCTAGTTGTCCTTCTTGCGCTCCGTTTCCTCGGCTGGCGTATCCTGACTCTCCTCGGGAGCATCATCGCGGGAGAACCACATCATGTGTTGCCACGGCAGTCGATCAAACTGCTTAACCAGTCGGAATCCATTGGGCTGTAGTTCCTTCAGCACCTGGGCTTTGGTCATTTTGTGCTCAGGCTTGATCGGCACATTGAAATCCTCACCACGATACTCGACCAGCACCAGTCGGCCGCGCGGCGCCAGCGACTCGCGAATAGCAGCCAGCATCTGCTCTGGATACGAGAATTCGTGATACACGTCCACACAAAGCACGAGATCCATTTTTCCCTTGGGCAAACGCGGAGAGATCGGCGTGCCGAGAATGGGCGAGATGTTGGAGATTCCCTCTTGGTCGGCGCGATCGTTCAAGAACTTCAGCATCTCAGGCTGAATATCGACGCCATAAACATGGCCATTCGCTCCGACCATCTTGGCCAGCGGAATCGCGTAGAAACCGTTACCACAGCCCATGTCGCAAATCGCCATTCCTTGTTTGACGCCCAGTGACGTCAGCACCAACGAACAACGTTCTTCACGCTCGCGCGTATCGCGCGTCAGCCATTCAGCACCTGTAAAGTGCATGGTCTGTGCAATGCGGCGGCCTAGGTAAGCGTCGAGTGGCTTGGGTAGTTTGCGGGCGAGCGGATTAGGACCGTCGGTGAAATCCTGAGCCGCTAGCGGGGAGGAACTGAACAGGGCGATGATCAGGCTCGCCCAGAGAAAACGTCCCAAAGTCGCCGCCAGGACTGCTCGTCCTGGTCGTTGCCGAGACGCCTGACTGGTAATCCGCTCGCTGTATTGCATCGGCTCTGCTCCGTCTGGGGACTTCGTTGTTCGGAGCCGGAATTGTAGCGATTACAGCAGCCAGCGGCGCTACTGTGGAGCGGTTTCCGTTGATTTTTCTGCGTCGCTAGTCGCTGGCTTTTTCCGCTGCAGCCAGTCGACGACCCATTGAACCGAGCTGTAGAAAACGGGTGTGAGCAGGATTCCGAAGACCGTTACGCCCAGCATCCCAGCGAAGACGGCCACGCCGAGCGTATGTCGCACCTCGGCTCCCGCTCCCGTACCAACGATGAGCGGCACCACGCCAAAGATGAAGGCCAGCGACGTCATGATGATGGGCCGTAGTCGCAAGCGACAAGCCTCGCGGATCGCCTCTTGTCGACTTGCTCCATCAGCATGCCGAGCACGCGCGAATTCCACGATCAAAATCGCATTCTTACAGGCCAAGCCCACCAGAACGACGAATCCGACTTGCGTGAAAATATTAATGTCGAGACCCGCCCAGCGCACACCGATGACGGAACAGAGTAAACACATGGGCACGACTAGAATCACCGCGAGCGGCAGGGCCCAGCTTTCGTACTGTGCCGCTAGGACTAAAAAAACCAGTACGACCGCCAGCAGAAAAGCAAACTGCGAGGTGCTCGTCGCATTCTGTTGCAGCAGCGCCAGCTCCGTCCACTCCGCCCGCATCGAGGGAAGTAGCTGCGACTGGGAAACCTCCGCCAGCCGATCAATCGCTTGTCCGGAACTGGAGCCCGCCGCTGGATTCGCGCTGATAATTGCCGAAGGATAGAGGTTATAGCGCACAACCATGCGCGGTCCACGAGCTTCCTCGGCATGGGCCATGGAATCCAGTGGCACCATTTTGCCGTGCTCACTACGCACACTCATCCAACGTAAATCACCGGGGTTCATGCGATACGAACCGTCCGCCTGCACATTCACTTGCCAGGTGCGACCGAATCGATTGAAGTCATTCACATAGAGTGAACCTAGATTGACCTGCAGCGTTCCGAAAAGTTCCGCCAGCGAAACGTGCCGCAATTTCGCCACGTCGCGATCAATCTCCAGTTTGACCCACGTAGTATCACCACTCTGCGTCGAAAAGAGATTCGCCAATTCGGACTCACGATCACCGGCGTTCACAATGCGATCACTCACGCGTTTCAAGCTGTCATCGCCGAGTCCACCGCGATCTTGAATGACGATGCGAAATCCTTCGCTGGTTCCCAGTCCATCAATGGGCGGAGCACCAAAGACATAGACTTCTGCTTTCGCCAACTCGGCGGTCAGATCGCGCGTCAATTGCTCACTCAGCAGCTTACCGGTTTGTTCAGCTCCGCGCTGTTCGAAATCATCAAGCATCACATACAGCGTTCCGACGTTGGAGGCTTTGGCATTCAAGAGCACTGAATTACCAGCAATCGCCAGCGTGTGCCGCACTCCTCCCATTGCCGACGCTAACTGCTCGGCACGCTGCAGAACGCTTGCGGTGCGATCAAGTGACGCCGATTCGGGCAGCTGCACATTCACCAGCAAATAGCCTTTATCCTGCGTGGGAATGAAGCCTGTGGGAGTGCGCTCTACTAGCTGGTAAGTCCAGAAGAGCAGGGCACCGTAAGCTAACAAAATCAGGGGAGTAACTTTCAGAAAGCCGCCTACCAGCGCCACATAGCCACTCGTCACAGCGCCAAATAATCGATTGAAAACATCCAGTGCCCAAGCGAGTAGCTGATTGATGGGCGGCGCGGCGAGTCGCAAGGCGACGGCGGCCACGACACCGCAAACCGCCATGCTCCACCAATGTGGTTCTCCGGGCAACTTCGCCACCTGCGGTTGCAACCAGGGATCGACCCAAATCGAAATCCAGCGCGCTCCCAGCCAAGCACCCACGATGAGGAACAGCAGTCGCGGTAGCGGTTCGGCACTCTGCGCCAGCGTCTTATTTGAATGCGCTGAGGTCGCACTTGCTTTTCCCTCGCCTGGCTGCTGCGGCGGAGCATGCCTGGGTCGCAGCAGTAGCACAGCGAGCGCGGGACTTAACGTCAGTGAGTTGAAGGCGGAAATAATGGTCGAGATCGCGATCGTGAGTGCAAATTGGCGAAAGAACTGGCCGACAATGCCACTGATGAAAATACAGGGAACGAACACGGCGGTGAGCACGAGTCCGACAGCGATGACGGGGCCGTCCACTTCATCCATCGCCTTTACCGCTGCCTCGCGCGGCGCCAGCCCCCGCTCAATCCACTGCTCAATCGCTTCCACCACGACAATTGCATCGTCGACCACAATCCCGATCGCCAGCACCAAGCCGAACAGCGTGAGAGTATTCAGACTGAAGCCACAGGCGGCCATCGCCGCAAAGGTGCCGATAATCGCCACGGGAACTGCTACCAGCGGAATCACCGCCGCGCGCCAGCCGCGTAAAAAGATCAGCACCACCACCGATACCAGCAGCACCGCATCACGCAAGGCGTAGAACACCTCGTTGATCGACTCGCGCACAAACGGCGTCGTGTCATAAACAATCGCGTAGTCTACGCCGGCCGGAAACCGCTGCTTCAGCTCTTCCATCTTCGCTCGTACGGAACTGGCAGTATCCAGTGCATTCGAGCCAGGCAGCTGATAGATCGACAGCGCGACCGTGGGTTTCTGATCGAGCGTGCAGACTTGGTCGTAATCGAGTGCTCCGAGTTCCACTCGAGCTACATCCTTCAGCCGCGTAATGCGGCCCTCGTCGTCGGTCTTGAGGATCATGTCCGAGAACTGCTGCTCCTCCGACAAGCGACCCATGGTGGTCATCGTGTATTGAAAGACCTGCTCCGGTGGAGCTGGCGGTTGACCAATTTGCCCCGCGGGCACCTGAATATTCTGCTGTTCGATCGCGCGTACAACATCATTCGGAGACAAGCGGCGAGTCGACATGCGGATCGGATCCAGCCACACTCGCATGCTGTAATCGCGCTGTCCCAAAAACGCGATGTCACCCACGCCAGGCAACCGAGATAACTCATCACGCAACTGGATCGTCGCGTAGTTGCTCAAGTACAGATTGTCGCGACTGCTATCCGGTGAATAGAGATTGATCATCATCAGCACGGAGGGCGATTTCTTCTTCACCGTCACGCCGCGGCGCCGTACCAGCTCCGGCAATACAGGCTGCGCCAACCCCACTCGATTCTGTACCAACACCTGAGCCAGATTGAGATCGGTGCCCGGTCGAAAGGTCACGGTCAACGTGTAGCTGCCGTCGTTGGTGCTGCGCGACGACATATAAAGCATGTCTTCGACGCCATTCACTTGCTGCTCAATCGGAGCAGCCACGGTATCAGCAATCACCGTGGCATTGGCCCCGGGATAGATGGCGGATACTTCGACCGTGGGCGGCGTGATCTCGGGATATTGCGTCACAGGCAATGTCACTAGAGCAATGCCACCGGACAGCGTGATGATGATGGACAACACCGCTGCGAAAATCGGTCGATCGATAAAGAAACGAGCAAACATCGAGTGACCTTATGAAAAAATCTGGACTGGCTCTGTTGTGGTAACAGGTTCGTTGGAAGCAGCGGGTTCACTGGCGGCGGCTGGTATGTTGGCGGCAGTTGGTACGTGCGCTTCCGCAGGCGGGTCCAGAGTGGGATCAGTCTGAGTCTTTTTCCGGTGAACCACAAAACGATCAATGACATCGAGGAACACGGGCGTCAAAAAAATTCCAAAAATCGTGACGCCCAACATCCCGCTGAAGACAGCGACCCCCAGTGCGCGCCGCATTTCGGCACCGGCACCATTCGCCCACGCCAGCGGTACCACTCCCAGAATGAACGCAAACGACGTCATCAAGATTGGTCGTAGTCGTAATTCGCAAGCGGTCAGGATCGCTTCTCGGCGGCCCAGCCCCGCATGCCGCTTGGCCGCCGCGAATTCCACAATCAAAATCGCATTCTTACAGGCCAAGCCAATCAACACGACAAAGCCAATCTGGGTGAAAATGTTGATGTCTTGCTTCACCCAGGCGACGCCCGCAATCGAACTCAACACACACATCGGCACCACCAAGATGACCGCCAGCGGTAACGACCAGCTTTCATATAAAGCGGCGAGTACCAGAAACACAAACACGACCGACAGAGCAAAGATCAGCATGCCCGTGTTGCGAGTCGTGCGCTCCAGATACGTGATCTCAGTCCACTCGCTCGACATGTTACGCGGCAGCTCGGCCTCCGCGAGTTTCTCGAGGGAAGCAATCGCCTGCCCAGTGCTATATCCGCTGGCCACGCCCCCATTGATCGCGGCGGCGGGATACATGTTGTAGCGCGTCACCACGATCGGTGCGGAATCCATCCGTACACTCGCGACAGTTCCCAGTGGGACCATCTGATGGTGTCGATTACGAACGTTCAGCTTTCGTACATCATCCACTTCATTGCGATATTTCATGTCGGCTTGCACGATCACCTGATAGGTACGGCCGAAGCGGTTGAAATCGTTGACATAGCGAGCGCCCAGATACGCTTGCAGTGTGCCAAAAACATCAATCGGATTGATCGCGTGAGCGTGACATGCTTCGCGATTGACATCCACAAACAGTTGCGGCGAATTCGCTTTATAGACTGTGAAGAGACCGGTGAGTCCGGCTTGCTTGTTGCCCTCGGCCACCAGTTTGTCAGTGAACTTCTGTAGCGGAACAATCCCCAGTTCGCCTCGATCCTCAATCATTAGTTTGAAACCGCCCGCTCGCCCTAACCCACTCACCGCCGGCGGCGGAAACAGATTGACGGTCGCCTCGGGTACGTCCCGAGCGATGCTGGCTTTGAGGTCCGCGATAATCGCATCGGATTTGAGTCCCGGTTCATGTCGCTCTTCAAAGCCGCGCAGAATGATGAACATCGATCCAAACTGCGGTCCGTAGGCACTTAGGATGAACGAGTTGCCAGCGACCGAATTAACATTTTTGACTCCTGGATGTGCCAGCACGATTTTTTCGATGCGAGCCATCACGTCTCGTGTGACCTGAGCGGCAGTGGCATCGGGCATCTGCACACTGGCGATGACATAGCCTTTGTCTTGGGTAGGTATGAAGCCCTTGGGAAGCTGTCCGAACCCCCAGACTGTCAGCAGCAGCAGGCCGCCATAAACAGCCAAAACGATCAGCGGCACGCGGATCAAACGGCCCACAATCGCCAGATAACCCCGATTGGCGCCGTTGAATCCCCAGTCAAAGCAGCGAAAAAACCAACCACATGTGACATCGATCAACCAAGTCAGCGGATCACGCCGCGAGCCGGGTTTGCGCAGCAGTAGCGCCGCCAGCGCGGGACTGAGTGTCAGCGAGTTGATGGTTGATAGCAGCGTTGACACGGCGATCGTGAGCGCAAATTGTCGAAAGAACTGGCCGATGATGCCTGAGATAAAAGCACACGGAATGAACACGGCGGACAGCACAAGGCCCACTGCGATGACCGGTCCAGACACCTCCTGCATCGCTCGATGTGCTGCCGCACGTGGCTCTAATCCATGCTCAATCTGCCGCTCAATCGCCTCCACCACCACAATCGCATCATCCACGACAATACCGATGGCGAGTACTAGACCGAAGAGTGTCAGATTGTTGATGCTGAAGCCAGCGATGGCCATGGCTGCGAAGGTGCCGATGACGGCGACTGGTACCGCGATGAGCGGAATCACGGCAGCTCGCCAGCCTTTCAAAAACACTAACACGACGATCGCAACTAACACCACAGCATCGCGTAACGCATGAAACACTTCCCGAATCGATTCTCGAATGAACGGTGTTGTGTCATAGCCAATTTCGTAAACCATCCCCTCGGGGAAGTCGCGCGAAAGCTCCGCCATCTTGTCATTGATCATGTCGGCGGTTTCGAGTGCGTTGGCGGTGGAGAGTTGAAAAATCGCTAAACCGACAGTCGGTTTTCCATCAAAGCGATTGGCCACATCACTGCTGCGAGCACCAAGTTCGATCCGCGCCACGTCGCGTAACCGCACCAGTCGCTCGTCATCACTGACGCGTACAATGATGCGACCAAATTCTTCGGGTGTTTGCAGTCGACCAGTCACGGCGACTGGAAACTGAAAGACTTGATCGTCTGTCGCCGGCGGCTGGCCCAGTTGCCCCGTCGCCAATTGAAAGTTCTGCTCGCGCAGCGCACCGAGTACATCGTTGACGGCCAAGCCTCGCTCGGCGAGAAGCTCCGGATCCAGCCAGACTCGCATGCTGTAATCACGCTGTCCGAAAATCAGCACTTCGCTGATGCCGGGCAAACGCGTGAGTTCATCGCGGAGATGGACCAGTGCGTAATTGCTGAGATAGAGCTGGTCATAGCGGCCCGACGGTGAATTCAAACTCACCGTCAAGAGAATATCGGGTGAACGGCGACGCAAGGTGACACCGGTTTGTCGCACGACATCCGGTAACTGTGGTAGCGCCAGACTCGCCCGATTCTGCACCAGCACTTGGGCCAAATCGAGATTCACGCCGGGCTTGAAGGTGACCGTGAGCGTGTAGGAACCGTCGTTCGTGGACTGCGAGGCCATGTACAACATGTCCTCCACGCCATTCACGCGCTGTTCAATCGGTGCTGCCACCGTTTCGGCAACCACCGTAGCGCTGGCACCCGGGTAAACGCAATCAATCTGGACCGTGGGAGGCGCCACTTGCGGATACTGAGCAATCGGTAGTTCGCGCGAAGCGACCGCACCGGCCAATGTCACCAAGATGGAGATGACTGCCGCGAAGATCGGTCGATCGATAAAGTAGCGAGAGAACACCGAGCGTCACTCCTGGGCATGTCGCCAGCCCATCACGGGCACGACCTGTTTTCGTACGTGTCACTCTTTCGCAATCGCGACCTTCTGGCCAGGTCGAATCCGCTGCTGTCCCGCCACTACCACCCGCTCTCCAGGCTCCAAGCCACTTTCAATCACGCGTAGTTTTTCCAGCAGCGGCCCCAAGGTCACGCGCCGATACTCCACTTCGTCGTCGGCATTGAGCACATAGAGGTGCCGCTGTCCCTGGTCCGTAACAAGTGCCTCTTCGGGGATGCACAAACCGGTGCGTTTTTCACCCATCGCCATGCGACAGCGCACAAAAAATCCTGGCAGTAGCCGTAAGTCATCGTTGGGAATCGTCGCTCGAATCGCCAGCGTGCCGGTGTCGGCATCGAGCTCATTGTCGATGAAATCGATCTCACCGCGAATCGACGTCTCGCTCTCATCGAGCAGTGCCAGTTCCAGCGCCCATTTCTTTTTGACCGTATCAAACGACTCGCCGGCCGCGAGTGCTCGACGAAACTTGAGCACTGTCCGTTCATCAACCACGAAATAGGCATAGATCGGATTCAGTGAGACGATGTGAGCGAGCGACGTGGAGTCGGCGGTGACCATGTTTCCGGCGTCAATGAGGTGACGACCAATCCGTCCATCGACAGGAGATTTCACCGTGGTGAATCCCACCTGAAGTTCAGCCAATTCCCTATTCGCCTCGGCTACTCGCAGCGCAGCAATCGCCTCCGCCCGATCAAACTCCAGCAATTCCGCCTCCTCGGACGAAATCGCTCGACTGGCCAGTAGTTGTTTGGCACGTTCGACTTGTCGCGCTATCCGATCCAACCGCGCTTTACTTTGTCCGATCGTGGCGGTGACTCGAGTGAGTTCCGATTCGTAGGTTCGCGGATCGATGACGAAGAGTGGTTCACCTTTGCGGACCGTCGCGCCGTCGCTGAAGAGTATGTTATCGAGATGACCGGTCACGCGAGCGCGGATGTCAACTTCCTCGGAGGCGGCGAGTCGCCCCGTGAATTCCTCGGTTGGAATAAATTCTTTTTCCACTCCTGCGGCCACAATCACTTCGGGCGGTGGCGCGGGTGGTTTAACGGTGGCAGCCGCTGGTCGACAACCCGTGCCGCAGGCACCAGCGACGACCAGGAGCGACAAGAGCAAGGAGACTCGTGGGTCAATCATAAGAAGGAGAGCTAACGCGAGCGGCAGCAACGCTACGCGTCGTCATTTTAGTAGGAGGGAAAAATTGGCAAGTAATTTACTGACTGACTGGTCAGTCAGCGGGTTGTTGCGTATTGTAAAACAGATCAACGTAAATGCAATTGGCTCCCAGATCTTTGCTATGAAATCCAGCAAACGTAAAGCGACGAAGACTCAGACGACGGAACGCGAGGAACGACGACAAACGATCGTCGATGCCGCTTCGCGACTCTTTGCCGATCATGGGTTCTCGAATTGCGATATGGGGCGCATTGCCCGCAAATTGAAAATCGCCAAAGGGACTCTCTACCTCTATTACCCCAGCAAACAAGCCCTGTTCTTTGCTTGTGTCGATGATGGGATGCAGCGGATGCAGACCACGGTTCGCGAAGCGAGTGAGGCGGTTGAAGATCCGTTTGCGCGCTTGGCCGCCGCCATGCGTGCGTACCTCGATTTCTTCTTGCAGCATCCACAGTATGTCGAGCTGATGTTACAGGAACGAGCGATTTTTCGGCGGCGGAAGGCGGCAAGCTACTTTGAGCATCGCGATGCAGCTCGTGTCAGTTGGCGGGCCTTCTACCAAAAGCTAATCCAAGAAGGACGTTTACGCTCGGATCTCAGCGTTGATGCCATCCTCGATACGCTCGGACATCTCGTCTACGGCACGATGTTCACGAACCATTTTTTGGGACGCACGCAGCCACTGGCGGATCAGGACCGCCGGATGCTCGATATCGTCCTGCGTGGTATCCTGAGTGACCGGGAACGTCGACGACGTTCTTGAAACTGTAGTGCTGATGATGTTTTGAGCAGTGGCTAGTGGTTAGTAAACCAGGAGAAAAAATTCGATGCCGAAGTTAACCGTGGAAGGTGTGGGAGAATTCGACGTAGCACAGGGCACTCGCTTGGTGCTCGCCATGACGCAAGTTGCCGGCGTGGATCAGCTCCATGCGTGCGGTGGCAAGTCGCGTTGCACGACGTGCAAAGTGGAGTTCATTGCTGGGGAGCCGCAGCGGATCACCACTGCCGAGCGCGATATTCTTGCCGCTCGCGGACTGAGCGGAGTGCGGCTGAGTTGCCAGATTGCCTGTGATCACGACATGACCGTGCGGGCGATTAGCCGGTTCGAGGGCAGTGGACGCAAAGATGCTGGCGGACAACCAGCAGCCGAAATCGAACCCCCGCCAGTTTGGGTCGAGAAGAACTAAGGCGCCGCCCAGCGCGTAGCCCCTCTCGCCCCTCGCCCCTCTCTCGCCCCTCTCCCCTGACCCCTCTCCCCAACCGCTGATTCGAGTTTTGCGGAGACGTTGCGGTAGTTCATCAGCGGTTGAGGCGAGGGGAAATATTAGACGACTGCCGCGCCTATTTGTCCCCTCTCCCCAGCCGCTGGGGAGAGGGTTAGGGAGAGGGGACGAATGAGGCCATCGATGATGAACACAAAACCCGTAGCTGAACTCGCAAGAGTTCAGTTCAGATGATGGACGCCGCCTGACGTGCTACGTCGGTCAATCTCTCCGAGTTGACTCGTGACTGCGTGAGTCCAAGCCGTGACGGCTAACTTCTCGCTTGACGACTTGGAAAGTCGTGCGACGTGTCGCTCAACGTTCCAAGTCGAGATGGCGTAG
>JBJSXJ010000224.1:0-12407 GCA_046086325.1 Planctomycetota bacterium
CGCAAGACTTAGACGCCCCGAGACAGGCGGCAGTCATCGTCTGAACTCTTGCGAGTTCAGCTACAGGTTGCGAGTTCAGCTACGGGTTGGGCGTTCATCTACGGATTTGTCGTAGAGCTCCACTTTGTAGCTGAAGTCGCAAGACTTCAGACGCCCCGAGTCAGGCGGCGGTCAACGTCTGAACTCTTGCGAGTTCAGCTACAGGTTGCGAGTTCAGCTATGGGTTGCGAGTTCAGCTACGGGTTGGGCGTTCAGCTACGGATTTGTCGTAGAGCTCCACTTCGTAGCTGAAGTCGCAAGACTTCAGACACCCCGAGTCAGGCGGCAGTCATCGTCTGAACTCTTGCGAGTTCAGCTACAGGTTGCGAGTTCAGCTACAGCTAACGCTCGTCGGCTGAGCGGGACCGCCCAGCTGAACCGCAGCGGTCGCTATGGTTCGATCACGGGTCGCTGGTGACGTACGGGCTCAACGAGTGGTCCGTAGAATTCCGGATGCCGATCCGCGAAGCGATTGATTTCATGTAGTTTTGGCACTCGCACGATATGCTTGTTGCGTGCTCGATCGAGATTTAGATCCGAGTACAAAATGGTTGGTTCTGCGGTGGGTGCGAAGGCCAGCGTATGACCGTTGGTATCGCAGATGCGACTGCGACCAATGAACTCCCAGCCGCGCTCCTGGCCCACTCGATTCACCGCTGCTACGAAGACCGCATTTTCCAGAGCACGAGCGTTGGCGACGCATTCGGAAGTGCATTGAGCTCCGGGCGGCCAGTTGGTGGGCAGGACGATGAGGTCCGCACCGGCCAGCGCGAGGACTCGGGCCGCCTCGGGAAAGGCGAGGTCGTAGCAGATGAGCATGCCCACTTTGAGTCCACCCGCATCCCACACCTGAAAGCCCCGGTTACCGGTGGACGTGTACCGGTCCACTCCCAGATAGGGCAGATGCACTTTGCGATACGAGCCGACCAGTCCCTCGGGACCGACCAGGGCACAGGCGTTATAGAGCTGCTCACCGTCGCGTTCGAGTAGTCCATAGGCGACATAGCCGCCCGTCTGTCGAGCCACTCGTGTGAAATGCTCGACGCTGGGCCCCGGCAGAGTTTCCGCCCACTCGAGTGCCTCGGCGGCGGAGTTGTAGCAGTAACCGGCGAGTGCACATTCGGGGAAGATCGTCAGGTGAGCACCCTGCCGACAGCATTCGCGAAACGTGGATTCCATCCGCTGCAGGTTAGCAGCAGGATCAGCAATGGTAACGTCAATTTGAGCGGCAGCAATTTTGATGTTCACAGGCGTGGCTCCTCGGAAACTCAGTGGCGAACGTTCAGCTTGAACTTGATGTCGTGGTGTGAAGGTGGGAGATATGGAGAGTATAGGTGTGATCGGAGAAACGGGGGCAGCCGTTGAGCGATGTACGAATGATACCGAAGTTGGTGCGAGCACATCGGACTAGGCGAGTTTTTCGGTGGTAGGTACTATGCACAGTCGGTGAGATTCCGCTCAAAGCGGTGGCGGATGTGGGATTAGAGCATTTTTGGGGTTGAGCATGTTGCGGTATTGGACGGCTGGGGAATCACACGGGAAAGCATTGCTGGCGATCGTCGATGGGTTTCCCGCTGGCGTGCCGCTGGACGCCCCGGCGATTGATGTGGACCTGCGGCGGCGTCAGGGTGGTTACGGGCGCGGTGGGCGTCAGCGGATTGAAACTGATACGGTCGACATTAAAACTGGTGTCTGGCAGAACACGTCCATCGGCAGCCCCATCGCCCTCGAAGTCATCAATCGCGACTACAAACTCGAACGACTCAACGATATTCAGCGGCCCCGTCCGGGCCACGGCGATCTCACCGGCGCCATCAAATATCTCGGCTCGATCCGCGGCGTTTTGGAGCGGGCTAGTGCGCGAGAAACGACGGTCCGAGTGGCTGCAGGTGCACTCGTCAAACAGCTTCTCAGCCCCTTCGGCATCACGGTCTTTGGTTATGTAGTTGAGCTAGGCGGACAGGTCATCGATCCGCTCCCCGGCACGCTCGCCGAGCAGCGCAGTCGGCGCGATGCCAGCAGCATCTATTCGCTCAACCCTGAACTCGACGCTCAAATCGAGCGGCTGATTGATGAGACGGGCAAGGCGGGTGACACGCTGGGTGGCGTGGTGGAAGTGCGCGTGGAAGGGTTGCCGTTCGGACTTGGCACACACGCGCAGTGGGACCGCAAACTGGATGGACGACTGGCTCAAGCCGTGATGGCGGTGCAAGCGATTAAGGGTGTAGAGATTGGGTTAGGATTCGAGGCGGCGCGCCGCCGTGGTTCTCAGGTTCACGATCCCATTGAATTCGATCCCGCTCTGCGCGACGGACCAACGCTGGGATATCGCCGTCCGACCAATCATGCGGGTGGCTTAGAGGGTGGAATGACGAACGGTCAGCCGCTGGTGATTCGCGCCGCGAAGAAGCCGATTAGTACGCTGCGGAAACCGCTCGGCTCCATCAACCTCGCAACGAAAGAACCAGAGAATGCGGATTACGAACGCAGTGATGTCTGCGCGGTTTCCGCTGCAAGTGTGATTGTGGAGTGCGTGGTGGCGTTTGAAATTGCTTGTGCACTCACCGAAAAATTCGGCAACGACAGCCTGCCGGAAATGCTCGCGCGCTGGGAACTTTTTCATCAAATGGCTCGCCAACGTTAACCGTTCATCCGTCCCATAATTTCGAGCACGGACGCTCGTCATGCGTGAATCCACTCGCCGATTTTATTGCCGCCTCGGGTTTGTACTCGGCTGCGTCGTACCAACGCTGGCGGTGTTGGCATGGCTGTTGATCCTGCGCACGCCCTGGTATTTGGCGCGGGAGCGACAGGGTTGGAATGAAGCGTTGAGTCAGCGGCTGGGGTTACCGGTGACGGTGGACGCAGTGACTCGACCGGATCGCGGACTCGTTCGTCTCACCAACTTCGTACTGGCTGATCCCGAAACGGGCGACCCACAACTCACCGCTCGCACCGTTGATATTGCGCGGCAAGGTGCGGGCTGGATTGTCTATGTGCCCGGTGCCGAAGCGAAGGGTGCCAACGTAGCGCGACTCTGGGATGTTCTGCAGCAGAATCTGCTGGAGCGCGCGGGGGTCACGACCGACGGAGGTTGTCAGCTGCTGGTCGACTCGCTGAATTTCCTGTCGACGGACGGCGGACAAACGTTGCAGGATGTGCAGGCGACTTGGGAGCGTCGAGTTGGTGGGCCGCGACTCATCATCGATTTCCGGCTCGCTGGTTGGGCGATGAATAGTCCGGCACGCGTGCTGGCGGTGCGTAATCGTCAGACCACTCCGCCCACTACCGCTTGGGATTTCGACACAGGCCCGCAGCCGCTGCCTGCTTCGCTCCTTGGTCTCTGGGAGCCGCGCTTTGCGGAACTGGGCAGCGAAGCGCTGATCGAGGGACATTTAACGCTCAATCACAACGCGCAAGGCTGGGATGGTCGGGGTAAAGCGATCTGCAATCAAGTGGATCTCGATCGACTCTTTACGGGACGTTTTCCTCACAAGCTCACGGGACTGGCGCAACTGGAATTCACGCAGATCGAATGGCAACAAAGCCGACTCGCGCAACTCACCGGAACATTTCGTGCTCACGACGGTGTCGTCAGCCAGTCGCTCTTGTTTGCCGCCGCCACTCCTGAGGGCCTTAATGCGACCTTGCCCGAGCGCGTGCTGGAGAGCAGTCAGCCGCTGTGGCGTTATCGTGAACTGGGATTACAATTCGATCTGAATGAACAAGGTTTGCGTCTCTCAGGGATCTGCAGCGAGGCTCCTCCGGGTGCGTTGCTGGCTGATCAGCGTGGCCCGCTGGCGTTCGAGTCGAAGGAGGAGTTAGTGGCGGTGGCTGGCGTGATTCGTACGCTCGCTCCTCAAAATGAACTTCAGGTTCCCGCGAGTTTGCAGACGGAGCAGTTGCTGCAATGGCTGCCGCTTCCGCAGCTGGTCCCCGCGCCGGCCGAGGTCGCTCGACCTCGCTACGCTCCGCTTCGTCTGAAGTAATTCACTTCGTCGTCCGACATCTTTCACCGCTTTGCCGGCCACCGTGCGCCGCTAAGGAATTCGTCGATGCTTCGTCCTGTCAAAATCAAACGCCACTACACCAAGCATTCACCGGGCAGTGTTTTGTATCGAGCAGGGGATACGGTGGTGCTGTGTACGGCGAGTGTTGAATCACAAGTGCCGCCCTGGTTGAAGGGCAAAGGCAAAGGCTGGATTACTGCCGAATATTCGATGTTGCCAAACAGCACGGCTCCGCGCAAACGTCGCGAGCGTGAGGGCAAAGTGGATGGTCGCACAACCGAGATTCAGCGTTTGATTGGTCGCGCGTTTCGGGCGGTGGCTGATCTGGAAGCGCTCGGCGAACAGCTAATTACGGTCGATTGCGACGTGTTGCAAGCGGACGGCGGCACGCGCACGGCCAGTATCACGGGTGGTTTTTTGGCGCTCGTCGATGCCATTCGTAGCGTGCAGAGCCAGCTACCGGATCCGCAGCGACCGGTGCTGCGCGACAGCGTGGCGGCGATCAGCGTCGGCATTGCCGGTGGTCGTCACGTCCTGGATCTCAATTACGAACAGGATGTCGCTGCCGATGTTGATATGAACGTCGTCATGACCGGTGGCGGTCGCTTTATCGAGATTCAAGGCACCGGTGAAGAGGCGACGTTCGGCGACGATGATTTAGAGAAGCTGCTGAAGCTGGCGAAGCGTGGCCTGAGTGAGCTGCGTGAAATCCAGCGCTCGGCACTAGGGAAGCACTGGCCCTTTCGCACGACATAAGGTCGTGCTGAAAAAGATGGCTGCACCCGTGAGGGCGTCAGGCTGAGGGGCTACCGAAGTGGTGCTGGTAAGCCATCAGCACTTCATGCAGGTCGGTCGAGATGGTGACCTCGTCATCACTGAAATCATCCACCCAGCCGCGCTGGTTGTGCAGCGCTTCGACCAAGAGCGACAGGAGGTCGCCGAGTGGGAGCGTGACGGACGAGCGGAGCGGCAGAGTATCGGCGAAGATATCGGCTGGAGCGTCTTCGTGAGGACCGTAAAAAACACGCAGTTGCGGAGCACCCATGGCAAACCTTCCTTGGTTGAACGGGAAATTGAAAACGCTGCGTGGAGCCATTTATCGGTGCGACGAGGGGCAAAAGTTTAACTCAGTTCGCCAATTCAGGGATTCTTTTCTCCGATCCGGTAGGGCCTCAACGTGTGGGCAATCCTTGACAACTCAATGGTGCGCGCCCTAGATTGGCTCAATTCTGCGCTAAGTCTATTCTCCTATTCCCCTTAATGCGACCGAGGACGCGACCAGTAGCCCATGACGGATATGACGATCAGTGTTGATTTGGGGCACGTCGCAAGCCAGTTGGGATTGCCACAGGCCAAGGTCCAACGAACAGTCGATTTGCTTGACGAAGGGAATACTGTCCCGTTCATCACGCGGTACCGGAAAGATCAAACCGGTGGCCTTGATGAAGAGCAGATTCGACTCATCCAAGCCGATGTCGCGCGCCAGCGCCAGCTCGCGGAACGCAAAGCGACCATTCTCAAATCGGTCGAATCACAAGGCAAATTGACGGCAGAGTTAGCGGAGCAGATTCGTGGTGCTCGATCAGCCAAGCACCTGGAAGATTTGTATCTCCCGTTCAAACCGAAAAAGCAAACGCTTGCCACTCAGGCCCGCCAACGCGGCCTGGAACCGCTCGCCATGGAAGTGCTGGCGGGAGCACCCGAGGCCGCCGATCTGGCCGCCCGCGCCGCTCAGTTCCTCAACCCCGAACAAAAGCTGCACACGGTCGACGATGTGCTTACCGGTGTTCGCCATATCTTGGCTGAACAGTTCAGCGAGCGCGCTGAACTGCGCAGTCGCTTGCGCCGTTTACTGCAGCGCACGGGGAAGCTGACCAGCCTCCGAGTGGAACCGGATCATCGTGCCGAGAATGCAGCCGCCGCTGCCACCGCGACGCCGACCGAGGCAGTGCTGACCGAGGCAGCGCCGACCGAGGCGGTGCCGGCCGAGGCAGTGCCGGCCGAGGCAGTGCCGACCGAGGCAGTGCCGACCGAGGCAGTGCCGGCCGAGGCAGTGGCCGATGCCGCCGCTACGACAGCCACAGTGGAATCCGCCGCGTTGCCCGCGAGTGACGCGACGGCACCTGCTGCCGATGCGGCCAGCACGGCGCCGGTAGCGACCGCAGCCGTCGACTCGTCGGAAACTGGTGCCGCCGCACCGGTCGCTGCCGAAGCAGCCGCCGGGGAATCGAGTCCAGTTGAAGCCGCTGCCACCGAAGACGCAGCAGCTGCCGAAGAAGAGAACGACGAGGCGGACAGCGATGAGGTCGACGAGCTGGACGCGGACGATGACGATGCGGATGACGACGATGACGAAAACTTGGAACTCGACGAGTCGCTGGCGGGAGCCGATGGCACGACGGACGAAGACGCGGAGTTGCCGGAGGCGGGTGCTGACGGTGGCGACGCGGTAGCGGGTGCCGAAGCAGGCGGGCGTGAAGCGGGCCGCGCTGCGGCGGCGGGACGCATGACCGCACGGCAGCAAGCGCGCGTCGCGGCACGGGAAGCGAAGAAGAAGAAAAAGCAAAAGCTGATCGAGAGCCTGTACAAGGATTACTACAAATATGAGGAGCCGCTCAGCAAGGTTCCTCCGCATCGAGTGCTGGCGATCAATCGCGGTGAACGCTCGCATGTGTTGCGCGTGAAGATCGTGGCGGATGATGCGGCGATCGAGAAAGAGGCGTTGACGCTGCTCGCGCCAGCCGAACATCCGCACGCGGAGTTTTTGCAGAGTTGTGGTCGCGATGCGCTGATGCGGCTGGTCGTTCCCAGCTTGGAGCGGGAAGTGCGTCGTGAGATGACGGAGCGGGCCGAGCAGCATGCGGTCGAAGTGTTCATTCGCAACTTGCGTAAATTGCTGCTGCAACCACCGGTCCATGGTCGTCGCGTGCTAGCGATCGATCCCGGTTTCCGTAGTGGCTGCAAGCTCGCGGCACTCGATGAATTTGGAAACCTCCTGGATCATGGCACGATTCACATTATCGGCCCCGAGCAGCATCGGCAGGTTTGTCGGCAACGACTCGTCGATACGATCAAAAAGCTCGATATCACCGTGATCGCCATTGGCAACGGTACAGCCTGTCGAGAGACGGAAGTGTTGATTGCTGATGTCATGAATAACGAGCTCCTGGAACATGACGTTGCTTACGTCATCGTCAATGAGGCTGGGGCGAGTGTTTATTCGACCAGTCCGATCGGGCGGGAAGAGCTGCCGAAGTATGATGCGACGGTGCGTGGAGCGGTGTCGATTGGTCGACGATTGCTGGACCCGCTTTCCGAATTGGTGAAGATCAATCCAGCCAATATTGGCGTTGGTTTGTATCAGCACGATTTGAAGGCCAAGCACTTGCGAGATTCGTTGGATGCGGTGGTCGAGTCGTGCGTGAATTACGTCGGTGTCGAAGTGAACACGGCCAGTCCCGCCTTGCTGCGCTACGTCTCGGGCCTCAATCAACTCACCGCTCGCCGACTGTACGAGTATCGCTTACAGCATGGGCCGTTTCAGAATCGAGAGCAGTTCAAGCAGGTGCCTGGTTTTGGTGATGCCACCTTTGTGCAAGCCGCTGGGTTCTTAAAGATTTTGGGCGGTGACAATCCGCTGGATGCCACCTGGATTCATCCGGAAAGTTATCCGGTTGCGCGTCGAGTGCTCGAGGAGCTCAATAGCAGTGAGGCCGAGTTGGCTGCCGAGGTTGGTCCGCTGCGGATCATCGCGCCAGCACCGGCCGCTCCGCCTGTCTTTGGTGGTCAGTCGTTACTGGCGGAGCTCAATGCGGCCAGCGCTGCGGCGGCCGAGGCGGCTGCGACTAGTGCAGCTGCGACGGAGGCGACGGCTCCGACCGAGTCTGTAGTTCCGACTGAGTCTTTAGCACCGACCGAGGCAGCGGTTCCAACCGAGGCTGCTCCCATAGTGGAGGCGGACTCCGGGTCGCCCGAGAGCACGACCGCCGAACAAGTCGCCAGCGAAACGGTTACTGCTGAAGGCGAGACGCCCGTAATGGGTGAGATCGCAGGCAGTGAAACCTTGAGCAGTGAAACCTTAAGCAGTGAAGCATTAAGCAGTGAAGCATTAAGCAGTGAGACGGTGACCAATGAAAGTGCTGAACCTGCTGCTGCCGACGCACCGCCCGCGGAGTCGCTGGCTACTCGCATTGAACGCTTAGACGTCGATCGCTTGGCGACCGAATGGCAAATCGGGTCGCTGGCACTTAAAGATATTCTGCAATCACTCGCTCGTCCTTCGCGCGATCCTCGTGAAGATCTGCCGCCGCCGATCTTCCGTCGTGGCATCATGAAGCTGGAGGATCTATCGGCAGGGATGGAGCTGAGTGGGACGGTCCTCAACGTTGTAGACTTCGGTGTCTTCGTGGACATTGGACTCTCCGATAGTGCCCTGATTCACATCAGTCGCTTGGCCGACAAATTCATTCGCGATCCGCATGAAGTGGTGGGCATCGGCGATGTGCTCAAGGTGTGGGTTGTCGACGTGGATAAGCAGCGTCGTCGTGTTTCCTTGACGGCGATCCAGCCAGGTTCCGAGAAGCCGCGCGAGTCACGCGAGGCGCGCGGTGGACGTCGCGGTGGCGAGCGTGGTGGAGAACGCGGTGGCCCTGGTGGCGACGGCGTGGCCGCTGGCCGTCCGAGTAGCGGGCGAACGGGTCAGCGCGGCGGGCCTGGCGGTGCGGCGGCAGGTCGCGGCCCAGGCGGTGCGACGGGCCGGTTTGGTGGAGCAGGGCAGGGGGGACGCCCCGGTGGAGATCGAGGTCCCGGTGGTGCGGGCCCCAGCGCTCGAGGTGGTGGCCCCGGTGGCGATCGCTTCAGCGGTCGGCCCGGCGGACGTCCGCAAATGGGGCCAGGTGCTGGCAGCGGTGGCGAACGAGACGCAGCCCAAGCAGGCGGTCGTGGCCCTCGTGGCGGTGAAGCGGGCCGCGGTGGCGGTCGCCCAGGACGCGGCGGCGGTGGCGCTGGTGGCAGCGGCTTCACTCGACCGCCACAAAAGCCCAAGCCGTCCCAACCTTCTCGGCCGATCACTCAGAACATGATGGAAGGCAAGGAGCCGATGCGTGCGTTCTCCGATCTGCTCCAGTTCTATCAGAAGAAGAAAGACGACGACGGCGAGACCGACAAGCGCGGCGGTTAGTTCGTACGTCGGGGGCGCTGAGCTTCTTGGGGATCGCGGGCTCGCAGGGCCTCAGCGATCTCCTGCTTCAGTCCGTTCTCCCAGAGGATGTCGAGCGACTTGGTTACGATGGTCGCCGCATCCTGATCGGCCGTTGAACTTTTCAGGTAATCCACTAGTAACTCCGCCGCTTGCTCGTTCGTGATCACGCGTCGCAGCATGGTTTGAGCTTGGGTGAGCGTGAGTGCTCGCATCGCCTGCGCGGTGGCATCGAGCGAATTGAGACGCTCGAGGAGCTGTACGACGAGCTGTGCGTCGCGGCGGAAATCTCCCGTCGTCAGTCGTTCAGCACCACGCTGCGCAAAGCGAGTAGCCACGACGGCATTCGGTGTAAAGGCAGAGATCGCCAAGCAGCCCACGGGGCCAATTTGAGTCGATTGATAGAGCTGCAGACCATCGTAGGCGACGAATTTCAGTTCATCCGCAAGGTACGAGGCGCCCATGCGCGAAAGTGTCGCGGGCCACGTCTGTCGTTCAAACAGTCGCTCACCAAGCTGCAGCAAATAAACGGCCAACAGGCTTTGAGGATTCTGTTTGGAACGAGCCTCCGCGCCCGGCGGAATCTCGAGTCGATTGGTCCCCGAGGATTCCTGCTGGCTCGCCAGCCAGTTCCTCATCCAGTCGTCTGCCGCCGCCAACCGATCACTGTCAGACCAGTCTCGTAGTGCCATCAGCAGATCGGCAAGCAGATCGCGTTCGGTCGCGACGACGGTACTCTGAGCTGAAGACGCGCCGGTCGAACTAGAGCTTGAGCGACCCGTCACCAGAGCGATCATCAGCGGTGAACCCAGAAAGCGTGCGGCACTGGTCAGCGGCCGCTCGGGATCATACTGATTCGCCGCTTGAGTTGTTTGTAGAGTGGCCAGCCGATTTGCGAAGGCATTCGTCTGCGTGGTGATGCGAGTGGAAACAGTACGACTCGCATTCGTCGCGCTGACTTGCACGATCTTGGTATCGACGGTGCGCGACACACTGGTGGACGGGGAATCCGCCGTGGAGTTTTGTTCGTCGAATAGCGTCCAGTCGAGTAGTCGCCCCGATGCCGTATCGATGCGCAAACTGGAACGGTCGGTGGTAATCAGTAGTTCTGAATCAGACCAGCGAAACTGGGGCGAGTACTCATGCGCGAGCGCGATAAAAAAGATCGGGTCGACACGCAAATCAAGTGTCATGAGCGGAGCGGCACTGGCCGCTGATTGATTCGACAATCCAAGTCCTAAACTCATCGCGAACGGCTTGACAGGATTGACGGTCGCGGCTGCTGCCGCAGTCGGTGGCGTAAAAGTGAACTGCATCGCGACGTTCACACGCGCGTCGGAAGCTTGTGCCAACCAGAACGATTCGCTCGCAGCTGGCTTGGCGTTATCGGTGAGCACTAGACCCGTGCGGTCCGAGGTAACAATCGCTTGCAGCGTCTGGCGCGGACGCGACACGGAACTGTTGGCTGAGTTGCTCGGCGGCCCACCCACCAAGCTGACATAGACACCCGACCGCGACAACACAACCTCTTGCAGGCTTGGCCAACGGGGCTCGGTGGTCAGCGAAGCAGCGTCAGGATCGACAGCAGATGCCGCAGCATTCGCAGCCACAGGCTGCTGCTGGTAATGCAGGTCATAGCCATGGTCCCGCAAGCGGAGCAGCCACGAGCGACAAGCCAGCAGTGCTTGTTCCTCACGCGTGAGCGGCTGACTAAGCGGCGTAGCGAATGCATATTCCGTGACATCGATGGTGACGATGACTGCGGACGAGTCGGGGTTGCGACGAGCTGTTATGGACTGCCGCAGGAAGCGACCAGAGCTGCGCAGTTTGTTCTCGCAGTCACGCAGCTCGCGATTCGTCGTAGCCTGTCCAACTTCAAGTTTGAGATAGTCCAGGATGTCAGTTTGCGAATTGCGCTCAGCTCCGGTCACTCGCAAGGCTGCAATCGTCGCGGTGGTGCCCAGGTCGGTCACCGCAATCGTCAAGTCCATCGTTCCACGGCGCGAGTCACGCACGATGTCGAGTGTGAATTTCGTTTGGTCATATCCCGCGCGCGCAAGTGCCTGTTCCATCTGCTCGCGCAGCATGGCGCGCGTCGGCTGATCACACGGTGCCGGTTGTCCTTCGATCCACGTCGGTCCTACCGTACTCACCGGCTGCAAATCGCGATCCAGCCAGACGGTGACCTTAGAATTGGATGAGTTGGTAGCGGGTTGTTCGACGAGCCGCAGGTCAAGCGGTGGAACGGTAGCGGTGGGACGAGGGGCCAGAAGTTCAGCGGTAAGGCGTCGCGTTAGTTCAGCCGGAGTGCCAGTAATTTTGATTCGACCAGCCTGGAACTCCGGACCTTCGGTCACATCCAGATGAATTTGTTCGGCTTCCGTGTCGAGCCGAGTTTTGACTCGCGCGTCGGGCAGGCCGAGATGCTGCAGCGCCGTTTCCGCTCGCCGACGGATGACCTCGCGGTACTGCGACATCACTTCGTGGGGATGACCAGCCCAGAGGATTTCCGGGTCCGACTGCAGTGCGGCGATCAGTTGGCGTGCGTTCACGCGCTGAGTGCCATGAACTTGCAGGCGGTTCGGTCGGCTGTAGCCCCCAACTTCCGTCGGGTCCGCCGCAAACCCAGGACGGGCTTGCATTCCCAGCAAGATCAGGGCGAGCAGCACCCCGAGTTTTGCGAGCTTTGCCCATTTGGCCGGCGCGGCAAATAGCCCGCCAATGAATTCAGACGATACGGACATCTCGTAGCTTCCTCCATGAAGCAGGATGAACTCGAGCGGGGGTCCGACTTTCCAGACCTAAAGTTAGTCCTCTTTGGAGGTCATCCATGACGTTCAACGCGGGAGCCTAACACATTTCGGTCCTGGAGACGATTGCAAAAAATGGGTGTTTTCCAGGGCTGTCCCTCTGTGATCTCAGTGCCTCTGTGTTTCCAAATCCGCGGCTCTGGGTTCTTTTTTTGGAAACACAGAGGCACAGAGGACACAGAGGGGGGGGGCCGTGATCTCTGTACCTCTGTGATCTCTGTGCCTCTGTGTTTTAAATCTGCTGCTCTGGGTTCTTTTTTGGGAAACACAGAGTCACAGAGGACACAGAGGGGGGGCTCTGTGATCTCTGTGCCTCTGTGTTTTAAATCTGCTGCTCAGGGTTCTTTTTTG
>JBJSXJ010000225.1:0-9596 GCA_046086325.1 Planctomycetota bacterium
TCGCAGACCAGCCAACAGGTTTTGGCGGTTGATTTCTCGCGAGAGCAATTGTTTCGGTCCATCCGAGTTTCGTGTAGGCTGACCGCCGGTGAGGCCGTCGGATTTTTGGAGGCATCGCGCAGGTGTCCAAAGGTTTATGCCAATGAAACCAGCCACTGGCGTACGAACTCCGCCAGCGGCTGCCTGAACGCACCCGCGACCGGGATATCCCTTGTTGGGTTGCGTCTCCGCAGAGCCGGACTCCGTTTTTCCCAGAGGCAAAAGTCTACACCGCCACGGCGGGCAGAGCATAGGAACGCTTGGAACACCTTCGCCATGCCTTCAAAAATCCTGTGGCGACAGCCACACTGAGTCGTTGCTCGACGTCGACCCACAGGAAAGTCGGATGGACCTTGAAAAGGCCGGAGGGCTTACGCCCATACCGCTAAAAGGAGACGCGCCGTCGCGAAAGTATAGCGGCACGGCGTCAGCCGTCCGGCCCCGAACCATATAGCGGCACGGCGTCAGCCGTCCGGCCCCGAACCATGTAGCGGCACGGCGTCAGCCGTCCGGCCCGGAATTCCGATCCGCTCTCGAGCTCCCACCAACCGCCAGACGCTCCGCCTCCAACCACCGCTGCCCGATCAGCCGGTCGTGGGTGGCTGTTTGGCCGTCTCCAGACTGGTCATCTCGCGATGCAAAATATTCAGCAACGTTTGTAAGAAGACGACGATCATCGGGCCTACGAGAATGCCTACCGGGCCGAGCGCTTGCACTCCACCTAAGATACTCAGCAGTGCCAGCAGTGGATGAATATTTGAATGGCCTTTCAGAATGACTGGCTTCACGACGTTATCCGATTGTGACACGACGATCGCGCAGTAAATGCCGAGGATGATCGCGGTCCAGGTATTGCCTTCCACGAATCCCATCCACGCGACGACCGGCACCCACACCGATAACGCTCCCACAAACGGGATCATCGCAAAGACGATGGTGAGCAGCACGAGCAGTGCCACCGAACCTGTACCCGCAAAATAAAAACCAATTCCCGCCAGCAATCCTTGGACAACCGCTGACACTAACGTCGCCAACACCACCGCTCGACTGATGCGACCGAATTCGGTGAGCAGTTCCTCTTGATGTCGCACGTCGAGCGGCACGAGTCGCATGACAGTGACGGTCATCTTTTTTCCATCGGCGAAAAAGAAAAAGACCGACACAATCATGATGATCGTACCGAAGATCAATTTGGCGGCGAATCCAGCCGTCGCATTCGCGGCGGGGACCAGCAGTTCCTGCACCTCACGAACCAAACGATCCTTCAGCTCCTGAACCTGCGCCGCGTTCGGGTAAATCACGCGCTTCGCAACCACGCGCCAGACACCGCCCGGCAGTCTGCCCTGCAAACGCTCAAAATCTCCCTTCGCCGCACGCACCAGTTCCAGATACAAATCATGGTCCTCATCGTCGAGTGCCATTTGGACACTCGCCAGTTGCAGACTCAAGGCATCCATCTGACGATGGATTTCACTGAGTTCAGGGCGCGCGGCATTCGATTGTCGCAGTGGCAATTGACGCTGTAGTTCGTGTAGTCGCGCCCGTAGCGTTTCCAGCGTCGCCAGTCGCTCGATGTAGTACGTGGGAGCCAACGGCGGCTCGCTCAGCACGGGCGAATTGCCGAGCTCTGGTAGCGCTGAGGAACGGGTCGAGGGGGCAGTGGTCGAGGGGGCAGTAGTTGCAGGGGCAGTAGTCGTGGGGGATTCCGACGCGTCGCCGGGGCCCGATCGTCCGCCGGGCACATTACCGGCGGTGTCCGGATCGTCCGACGACTGGCGATCCGGCGAGTTGCGCTCCGGCGATTCTTTCTCAGCCGTCGCTAGATCGGACGTCGCTTTTTCCACCGTCTTTCTTTCCGACGTCGTTTTCTCTCCCGTCTCCTGCTCGGACGCTCCGCTGGGCGAAACCGCGACGGGTTCAAGCAGCAGATCGTCGAGCAGCGGTGTCAGTTCCAGTGTTTCTTCGACCAGTGGCAAATCCAGTCGCAAGAGAATCTGCAGCCGCTGAATCTGCCGAGTGACTCGATTGGCATCGAATTGACGAGCGACCGAAATCGCTTCGTTCGCGGCGAGCGTGAGCGACCAGATGAGTGGCACGAAGACAATCAAAACGACGGCGGTCGTGGCAATACCAGCCGCCAGCATGGCATGTCGCAGACGTACCAACAGCCACTCATGCAACGGCTTGAAAATGACCACCAGCAGTGCCGCGAGAAAAAGTGGCAACAGAAAGCCCGACATCACTCGGTAGAAGCCCAGTGATACGGCGACGATGATCGCGACGAGCAGCCAGAAAGAAACAATTCGAGTCATGCGGACCTACGCGGAGATGCCACTTGCTTGATCGCGCCTCTCTCATGAGAATACTCGCACGCGGGGCAGATTGTCGAGCACTCCGCCGAGTTCGCAGGGTTTCGTGGTGCGGGAGGTGTACGTGCAAAAGAGTCGATCGAGTAGACCATGGACGCGATGGCTCAAGCTCGTCTTTCACCTGCTCGTCTTGACTCTGGTAATCTGGGGAATCAGACACACCATCCAGAAGTCGCTCGCCGAATTTCGGCGGCAAGAGTTTGCTTGGTCCGAAGTGCATTATGCCTGGCTCTTAGGAACTGGGCTCTGTTACCTCCTGGGTACTCTACCTGCCTGGTGGCTGTGGCATCGAGTGTTGTGGGCCATGGGGCAGCAGCCGCGAGCGTGGACATCCTTTCGCGCCTACACGATCGGGCACCTGGGTAAATATGTCCCCGGCAAGGCGATGGTGGTTGTGCTGCGTGCGGCACTCGTGATGGGCCCACAAGTCGATAAAGCGATTGCCGCCGCGGCCGTCTTCGTGGAAACACTCACCGTGATCGCCGTCAGCGCCATGCTAGCCGGTATCCTGCTCATCTGGCACTCGCTCTCCGGCACCGCCGCACACCAAATCGAATTGCCCGGTGGTCGCCATCCGCATTTTCTCCTATTCCTGGCTAGCGGCCTGGTGGTCTGCACCGGAATTCCCTCTCTGCCTCCCGTTTTTCGGCGCGTGATTCTACTCTTGCGAGTGGATCGAGCGAGTCCGCAAATCGCGCCCGCTTTGCAACAACTAAAACTGCCGCTCATGGCCTCCGGTTGGATCACCAACGCCGCGGGCTGTTTTCTTTACGGTCTGAGTTTATGGTGTACACTGCGGGCTCTGCCGGCCGGCATGATCACCTCCAGCACGGACTCGCTCGCACAGATTCAGCAAGTCGCGGAAACGTCTCGCGCGGTCGCCGCCGATACTCTCTCCTGGCAAGCCCTGCCGCAGATCCTACCCATGATCACCGCAGGACTGGTTCTCGCGGTCGTCGCTGGATTCGTTTCGTTGATTCCGGGCGGGGCGGGAGTGCGGGAAATGGTGATGATCGCCGTCTTGGCTCCACAATTCGGCGAACTTGCCGCCGTCCTCTCCGCATTGCTCTTGCGACTCGTCTGGTTGTTGACGGAGCTCTTCATCTGTCCGATCTTGTATGCTATCCGTCCTCGTACCCCACCCCTCGACGCGGGTCCCGCGCCCGAAACAGCCTCCTGACCTCAGGACCACCTTTGACATCAGGACCCATGCGATGATTTCCGCCGTCATTCCGGTCTACAACGAAGCGGCCAGCTTGCCGCAATTGCACTCGGAATTATCCGCTGTGGCGGCCACGCGCGCCGAGGAATTTGAGCTGCTGTTCGTCGACGACGGCTCGACGGATGACTCGTGGCAGGTGATCAATCAACTGGCCGACCACGATGCGCGTGTCCGCGGCATTCGTCTGCGCCGCAACTTTGGCAAAGCCGCCGCCCTCGATGCCGGTTTCCAAGCGGCCCAGGGAACGATCGTCTTTTCGCTCGATGCCGACCTGCAAGATGATCCGCGCGAAATCCCTCATTTCCTCGAGAAGCTAGCCGAGGGATACGATGTCGTCAGCGGCTGGAAACAGGTGCGTCACGATCCGCTCGAAAAACGGCTACCCTCCAAACTCTTCAACTGGCTGGTGAGCTCGCTGACGAACGTCCATCTGCACGATCACAACTGCGGGTTTAAATGTTATCGTCGAGCCGTCTTCGACGAAGTTCGTCTCTACGGAGAACTTCATCGATTCGTACCCGTTCTCGCCGCCGCGCGCGGCTGGAAAATCGGCGAACTCGTCGTGCAACATCGAGCTCGCCAGCATGGTAAATCCAAGTACGGTTGGGCCCGTTACCTGCGCGGCTTCCTCGATTTACTCACCGTCCGCTTCTTGACCGGGTATGGCAGTCGTCCCGCTCACTTTCTCGGCACCTTCGGCATCCTCTGTTTCCTCATCGGACTCGTCGGCAACACCTACGCGGGACTCTACTGGGTCTGGTCCCAGCTGCATCCCGAAGCCCATCTCGCGCCGCTCCACCAGCGCCCGATCGCCCTCTACTCCTGGGGCTGTCTCCTGTTTGGCGTGCAACTGTTATCGATCGGCTTCCTCGCCGAACTCATCACCGCCCAAGCCCGCGGAGCGGCCACGTGGTATGCCATCCGAGAGCAAACGACGGCGCCCGAGAATCTTCCGTCCGCCCAGCCCACAACTGCTTCGCGTTCAGCCTCCACCAGCCCCCGTCAGGAAGGTAGTGCGACGTGAACACGAATCCGCCGACAAGTAGTGGTCGCCACAGCAGTCTTAGTGGTAGTTCTAACAGCAGCAGCAGCAGCAGTAGTATTAGTTCTGACAGCAGCAGCAGCAGTAGCGATTCGACGAGCTCACTCCGGCGAGCGATCTACGGGCTCCTCATCCTGTCAGCGGCAGTCACACTCGTGGCGCGCATCGATCGAGTGGAATCAGCGAGTGGCCGGACGCCGTTTTTGAGCGCGAATGATCGCAGCCGCTGGTCGACCATTCGAGCCCTCGTCGATGAAGGCACCTTCGCACTCGATCGCGTCATTTTTCGAGATGAGGGTGAGCAGCAGCGAGCCGCGGCACTCGATCCCTCCCTCGACCCAATCCGCCGCCGCGACTCCGATTGGTATTCGATTGATTTGGTACGTCATCGCGGCCGCGATGGGCTGGAACATGCCTATTCCAGCAAACCTCCCTTGCTCTCCGTCCTGCTGGCCGCCGTTTACTGGTGCGTGCGTGCGGTCACTGGCGCCACACTGGCCACTCACCCGTTCTACGTCGGTCGAATCATGCTGGTGATCACCAACGTGCTCCCGCTCGCCTTCGCTTGGTGGCTACTCAGTCGCCTCGTCGAGCGCTTTGGGAAGTCCGACTGGGGACGCTTGCTCGTGATGACCACCGCCACCTGGGCCACTCTCCTCGGCCCGATGGCTGTTACGCTCAACAATCACTTGCCCGCTGCCGTCTGCGTGACGATTCTCGTTTACTCCATCGTGCGAGTGACAGAAGCGAGCGGCCAAGGGCGACGCTGGTTTGCAATTGCGGGATTGTCCGCCGGCCTGCTCGCTGCCTGTGAACTTCCTGCACTCTCGGCCTCCGTGCTAGCCGGAGCTGCCTTGCTGCTGGTCTCGTGGCGTTCCACGCTCTGCGCCTTCCTGCCTCCCGCTCTCCTGGTCGCTGGCGCAGCGATCGGCACCAACATCGTGGCTCATGACACCTGGCGTCCAGCCTACTCGCAGCGTCACGACGGGCCCGTCGTGGCCACTCTTCCAAGCGTCCTGGTGGAATCACTGCCGCAGCCAGACACCCAAACGCTCGTGCCCGCTGCCATTCAACAGGCACTCGCTAGCCAACCGGCAACTGCGGAAACAATTTCGGACCAAGCCGTCGTGCGCGCGGCCGGCGAGCAGCGCTGGCGCATCTGGGATCCCGTAACCGAGCAGCGCTGGGTGATTCGCCAACCAATCAGCAAGGCCCCGGTGGACCAGATGGACGAATCGAACCAGGCACACCAGACGAGCCCAAACGCTCCGCTGGAACTGCGACGCTGGGGTAACTGGTACGAATACGAGGGCAGCTACTGGAGTGCCGATCGACTGCAGGGCGTCGATCGCGGTGAACCCTCGCGCCTCACCTACGCCTTTCATGTACTCGTCGGACACCACGGCATCTTTTCGCTCACCCCAGTCTGGCTGCTGAGCCTCGCCAGCCTCATCTACTCCTGCTGTCGACTTCGATTGAACTCCGAGCAACGCACCGGCGAGCAACACAGCTCCCAGCAACACAGCTCCGCTCTGCCAGCGGTCGTCTGGCAACGACTGTTATGGAGCATCCTGTTGGTTGTCGTCGTCTGCCTCGGCTTCTACCTGCAACGTCCACTCATCGACCGCAACTACGGCGGCGTAAGCTGCGGCTTCCGCTGGCTCTTTTGGTTCATTCCACTCTGGCTGCTCGCCGCCTTACCGGCCGCCGACTGGTCGGGACGCACTTGGCTAGGCCGCGCCCTGACGCTCGGCCTGCTCGCCTTCAGCATCTACGCCGCCCAGTGGTCCGCACTCAATCCTTGGTCCCACCCGTGGCTCTTCCAGCCTTAAACAAGCTGGGATCGAGTCCGAGCGTGCCGCGTCGCGCTTCGCGCGCAGCGGGAGTATTGAGCTCATTGAGCTTGCGCGTCACCAGATCAAGTTGTTTCTTGAGCTCCAGGCGACGTGCTGCCCGCTGATGAATCTTGTCATCCAGAAATCGCTGTAAGTAATCAGCTTGCTCCTGCCAATGCCGTACGTCGGCCGCATGCTTGCTGTCCAGTCGCTGCTGATACCAATCACTGGCGAGCAGCGCGGGAAGTGTAAACATCGCGCGGATCTCCGGATGGCGCGCGTCACGGCCCGCACTCTCGCCCTGTGCCATGACTTCCAGAATGGCTTTCAGTGGTGGGCAGGCTAGTTCAATCGAGCCATCTTGCAGATATTGCCGAGCCACTCGAGTGTGCGCCTCGCAGATATATTTCACGCCATCCGCAAACGCGGCCGCATCTTGCAACTCGGGCCTTAAGATAGCTTCTTCAAACACCTGCGCCGGGTTGTCGAATATTCGTCCAAAAAACGCGCGGACAAATCGCTCCGTCATGCGATATCCCAGACGACTCGCCAAGATTCGCTCACCCTGATAATCGTAATCCGCCAGTGGCTCGAACAACCCCTCGGCAATTAGCCGCTGAGGATCACGTTCATCCGGCGAGAGCCGACACCAGATTTCAGGAATGAGATAACTCACATCATGATCGACGCGCACATGCGGTCCGATATGGCCGGCCGCCGTCGAGAAACCGACAAGTTCGGTGAGCAGAAAACTTACCAGCGCATTGTTCAAGTCGATGATCGGCAGCACCGCATTGAACGGCCCTTTGGTAAGTGCTCCCTCGGAGCCCGCTCCCGTCGTCGACGGACTCTTGCCCGTCAGCGAACAGATAAAGTCCATGAAAAGCTCAGGCAATTCCTGAAAGTGCAGCGGATTGTAGACAGCCAAGCCGCGAATTCCGTGAGCTGGCTCCGCAGGATTATTGCGCCGGCCAAACAACACAGAATTGACAGGTAAGGGTACCGGCTGCGAGGCGGGAATGGCGCGATACAACCGAGTCCCCATCTCCGCAACATAACGATCCAGCGGACGAGCAAGATCAGGGCGTAGTTGCAAATAGCGAGGATTTTTCGTTGGCTTGCCATCGACCATCCGCGGCCTGGAGGAACTCACCACATAGCCCTCACCGTCCCCCGCCACCTCGCCCAGCAACTGCTGCATCGGCGGCGTGTACTCGGCAAAGTCAACGACATACTCCACCACTTGGCGGATTTCCTCGGCCGGCAATGGCTCAAAGTTGGCAATGAAATTATCCCGACGGGCAAGATCAGCTTCGGTTTGTTTGTCGAGCCCTCGATGGATCGCATCATCCGGCCGCTGGAACAATCGCTGCTCGCAATTCTCGACAAATTTAAAACTCATCGCCTGCTGACTGGGATTTAAATTCTTTAGCGCAGTCCCCGGAACGACTACCGAAGCGGAAATATCATCTTGCGTCTGCACCTTCGCAGCCGGTGCAAAATCTTGACGCAATTTAAATGTCCGCCAGTTCCCCTGCTCATCAAAACCAACTCGCAAATAACTACCGACTAATTTGCGATTCCGATATTTCAATTCATGACCGGGAACGCCATTCACAATATCGACCGTGAAGTATTGCCGCCAATTACTTCCCCACGACGGATCTTGAAATCGCTTAATAATAAATGCCAATGAATAAACATAATTTGGAATAGAAGCTAACCAAGCGTTGTAATCTTCCGTGTAATCGTGAGATGGGGTGAGTAGTTTGATTAGACTGCCCAGTGAGCGGCGGGGATCGAGTGGCGCTCGGCTGGGCTTATGCTGATAATCCGGAACGACACTACTACCGGGACGCCAGCGAGTCGAATAATCCTTATCGAAAATCTGTTGCACTAAGTCCAAGTCATGTTTCAGGTCAGCGACAAAAATTGGACCATAGAGCATGTAGTCCACCAGCGACTTGCTGATTTCACTCTTACCACCACCACTCACGGTACACGGCTTATGACAAGATGCGCCTTCACCCGCAGTACCAATCAATCGCCATGTCGGAGCCGCAGGATGCTTGTCCATCTGCAAGCGATAGCCCGAAGGAGCCATGTAAATTCGGCCCGGCAGTAACGGAATCGATTGCCGCTGACCGTGCGCCATCCAATAGATTTTCTGATCGCCGAGTGTCGCGTGAGCATCCTCGGGAATGTAGATCAACTGCGAGTATTGGCGATCAACACCATAGCCTTCGGGGCGAATATCAATCCACTCCTGGTAATCCTGAGCGAGATCAGCAAAGGTGCGTCCGTTGTAGCGACGACTGTTGGCCTGAAATTCATCGCCTAAATTAAAACTCGCGAATGCGAGCGCTCCACCAGCATGCTCTTCCTCCACATCTCCCAGTAAGTTGGCGGAATAACTAATCTGAGTTTTCACTTCTTTTTTGCAGTAGCCAAAGTAGTTGTCGGCGATGAGCGTCACGATGACGCCGGCATTGCTGCGACACGTCAGCTTGAACGCCTGACCGTCGTTATAGAGCTCGTCCTCGTCTTGCCAGCACATCCCTTCTCGTCGCTGTCGCTCCGTCGCGCAATCATAGCGTGGGAGACCAACGTCGCGTTTGGTGAGTTTGGTGAGATGCGGAGCGAGAATCACACAGCCCGTGTGGCCAGTCCAGTGAGCGACATTGAGTGCCGCATCATTCTCAGGCAAAAAGGGATCGCCACCATTGCCGAAAATCGTTTCGACAAAATCTAAGTTACTGATGAGCCCAGCGGGAGCGAAGAAACGAGTTTCCATGCGTCGCTCCTCCACGCAGCCTCGCACCAACGGCACCACCAGGGGGCGAATAAGCAGCGATACTAGTGTGTGGATCGACTGCGCGTCATCGGCGGTAAACGGTAACAAGGTTAACTCGCGTGGCGCACGCCAAGCCTGTTCCAACAGGAGCGCGAACGTCGCTCGCGGCACCGCCACCTTATCGGCCGGCACCGCCATCCACCCCTCCGTCACATGAAAGGTGCCCTGAGTCGTGCGCCGGTCCGTCCGCGTGTTATGCAGAACTCCATTGCGCACTCGATAAGAATCCACCAAG
>JBJSXJ010000226.1:0-25600 GCA_046086325.1 Planctomycetota bacterium
GTCGCGCGGGGCCTGGGCGATACGGCGAAGTCCTAGTCAATCGCGTGACAAGGGAATCTGCCAAACTGACAAAATGGCAGATTTTTTTTGCCGTTGAGTCCTATCGCTGGCTGAAAGACGCGGTGGTTTCATTTTTCGATAAAAATGGCGGCTGCCGGCGGTTTGTCGCAGTGTCTTAATTAGCAATGGTTTACGAGTCGTCGATCGCGCTGCTTGCGCGTTTGAATAGGGAATTGGCACACTGCTTGCATCTCTTGGTTTGCACAACGACGTCGTCTGTTTTCACTGTGATGCGCTTCGATTTTTGCTGGAAACTAATTTCAACGAGGGGATTTCATCATGACTGCGACTCGTACGCTTTTTCATTGGAACACGACACCCGATCTGCGCGCCGAACTGGGCCGCTGGCAGCGCGAATGGCAACGACTCTTGGCTGGTCCACGGCTGCTTGAGCGCGGTGACGGAGCTGCGCCGGCCAACTATCCCGCGATGAATCTGTGGGAAGATGCGGAGACGATTTATTTAGAGGTGGAACTGCCCGGACTAGGGCTAGAAGATCTCGCAATCTTCGTCACCGGCGATAGTCAGCTCACCATCCAAGGTGAACGAAAAGCACCGGTGGTCGAGCAAGGAAGTTGGCACCGACAGGAACGTGGTTATGGCAAATTTGGCCGCACGATCGATTTGCCCACGGCCGTCGATGCCGAACGAGTTGATGCGGAATTTCAGCATGGAGTGCTCGTCGTGCGTTTGCCCAAACGCGAGGAAGTAAAAGCTCGACGTATTCCTGTGAAATTCAGTGAAGGCGCATAGGCCCACCGATCATGCGGCAGCGCGGCGATCAAACGGCAGCGCGGCGATCAAGCGACATCGATGACGGACATGCCGATCAGCGAGCATTTTGAAATCTTTCACCACTCAAACAGACAAGTAATTGACCATTCATTCCACGAGGGGAACAGAACCATGACACATACCACTAAAGAACTTCATCAACCGGGAACTCGCGAAGCAGAAACCACTCAGGGAGGCGTGCAGTTCACACCTCGGATTGACATCGTGGAGTATGAATCGGAAATGGTACTAACGGCCGATTTGCCCGGAGTAACTCCCGATAGCCTCGACATTCAGTATGAGGAGGGTCAATTAACGCTACATGGAAAAGTTTTGCCACGAGTCTATGGCAAGCAGTGCCGTTTAGCGGAATATGAAGTGGGAGATTTTTATCGTTCATTTCGCATTGGCGAGATGATTGATACGGGGAAGATTTCAGCGGACTTGAAGAACGGAATTCTCACTCTGCGCTTGCCCAAGGTCCAGAAAGTGAAATCGCGGCGAGTGGAGATCAAGGTTGCGCCGGGCAGTGCGGCGACCTAAGAAATCTGCGGCGTCAGGACACGCAGCGGTCCTTCTCGCATAACGAGTTGTGTTTTTGGGTCAGGTTTTTTTAAAAACACAGAGGCACAGAGTGGCACAGAGGTTTGGAACGGCAAAGTGGTGAAGAACGGGTCGTGGAGCACAATCCGCGATATGTTGGAGGGATACCCTCTGTGACCTCTGTGCCTCTGTGTTTCATTCCCCGTGTTTCATTCCCCGTGTTTCATTCCCCGTGTTTCATTCCCCGCGACTGTCTGACTTCCCCGCAGAAACCGGGATGCCAAACAGCGACTGAACTGGCCGCCCGCAGGCTCGGGACACCTTGTTGGCGGGCGGCCAGATTGTTACAAGATAGGCGGCTGGTTTACGATTTTTGCTGAAGAAGGTGTGCTTATGGTCAGCTCGTTTATGGGTGTCGTGATCCTTAGCGTGGGTCTGTTCCTGCTGGTGACGCTCGTCGGCTACGTCGTGTTTGGCGACAGCCAAGCGTAATTCAGGCTGGGCCGTGGTGTGAATGGCGGGCGTCTCGGCGTCCGATTCAGCGTGAATCATCCACGTACGTCGGGTGTGCTGCTGCACGTGACTTCCTTGCCGGGCCCGTACGGTCTGGGGGATCTTGGTCCTGCCGCCTATCGGTTTGTCGAGCAGCTTCGATTCGCGGGGCAAACGTGGTGGCAGGTCTTGCCGCTGGTCCCCACCACCGTTGGTAACTCGCCCTACACCAGCTCTTCGGCGTTCGCCGGCAATCCGCTGCTGATTAGCCCCGAGTTGTTATTAGAAGATGGTCTACTTTCGCCGCTGGACCTAGCCGGCAGTAGCCTCGACCCGCAGCGAGCCGACTTTGCTGGTGCGCAGCGACTGCGATCGGTATGGCTGCGCAAGGCGACCGACAAGCTGGATCAGCTTCCGGTACTGCGTCGCGAATGGGAATCCTTCCAGTGGCAGCAGCGGCATTGGCTGGCCGACTATTCGCTCTACACAGCACTGGCCAGTGCCCATGACAATCGCAGTTGGAGCAGCTGGGATCCGGCGCTGGTGCGCCGCGAGGAGTCAGCCTTACAACAGGCTCGTCAATCGCTCGCCGACGAAATCGCACATTTGGAACGCGTACAGTTTTTGTTTTGGCGGCAGTGGCAGTCGCTCCAGCGTCATGCCCGCCAATCTGGCATTCGCATTCTTGGCGATATTCCCATTTTTGTGTCACTGGAAAGCGCCGACGTCTGGCAGCATCAGCGCTGTTTTCAGCTCGACGCTACGGGTCGCCCGCGCGTGATTGCGGGAGTGCCCCCTGATTATTTCAGTGAGACGGGGCAGTTGTGGGGCAATCCGCTTTATGACTGGGCAGTGCTGGCCGCTGACGACTACGCTTGGTGGGTCGCACGCCTGCGCCATGCCTGCGAACTCTTCGACTGGGTGCGTATCGATCATTTTCGCGGCTTTGAATCGTACTGGGAGGTGCCTGCGGAGGCGCCCAATGCAATTCCTGGGCATTGGGTGAAAGGCCCAGGTGCGGCCTTCTTTGCCGCAGTCGAGCGACAATTGGGGCGACTACCTCTGGTCGCGGAGGACTTGGGGTTGATCACTCCCGAAGTGATCGCTCTGCGCGACGAACTTCACTTACCGGGCATGCGAGTTTACCAGTTTGGTTTCGATGACGATTGGCTGGGACAGTACCATCGACCTCCCGCCTATCCCGAGAACTGTGTGGCCTACACCGGCACACATGACAACAACACGATTCGTGGCTGGTACCTGGAAACGGATCAAGACGAACGACGCCGACGCGTGCGTGAAGCACTCGGTCAGCGTAGCTCCACCGATCCAGATTCCACCGTGACTGACGCGGCAATCAGCGGTGAAGCGGTAGATGTGGATGTGCTCGCTTGGGAGGTGCTGCGTGCAGTAAGTGAATCAGCCGCCAGCACTGTTATCTTTCCGCTCCAGGATATCCTCGGATTGGGCGCGGAGTCGCGGATGAATGTGCCGGGTGTCGCCGACGGCAACTGGACCTGGCGCTACCGCGAAGAATGGCTGACGGAAGCGGTACTCAAACGCCTCGGACAGCTCACCGCGCAAGCGAACCGGTTGCCCGGTTAGGCTGCAGAACCGGACGCTAACGCGTTCCGGCTCGCTGCAGAACCGGACGCTAACGCGTTCCGGCTCGGGTTCCGGCTCGGCGATTTCCTGAGCCGACGAGCGTTAGCTCGCGGTTCGGGTAGCTTGAAAACGCTCCGCTGGTTTAACCGTTGAGCTTGCGCTGTTCACGACGACGGTCGTTTTCCTTGAGTAGGATTTTGCGGATGCGCACTTGGGTCGGAGTGACTTCGACCATCTCGTCGTCTTCGATGTATTCCAAGGCGTTTTCGAGCGACATGTCGCGTGGTGGCTTGAGCAGGATATTTTCATCACTGCCCGACGCGCGCATGTTCGTCAATTTCTTTTCGCGAGTGGGATTCACGGGCAGATCGTTATCGCGACTGTTTTCACCCACGATCTGGCCTTCATACACCTCGTCACCAGGAGCGACGAACAGTTCCGATCGTTCCTGGAGCGTGTTGAGTGCATAAGCATTCACGCGGCCCGAGGTCATCGAGATCAGCACGCCGTTGGCACGACGAGGAATATCGCCTTGCACCGGGCGATAGCTGTCAAAGCGATGGTGAATCACGGCCGTGCCTTGCGTGGCATTGAGCAGTCGCGTGCGCAGGCCAATTAAACCGCGTGCCGGAATCAAGAACGTGACGTGCGTGTAGTCACCGCGCGGATCCATGTGTTCCAGTTCACCGCGTCGGGCTCCCACCAGTTCCATGACCGGACCCAGTTTGTCCGAAGGCACTTCGACCACGAGCGTTTCGTAAGGCTCCTCTTTCACTCCATTGTTGTCGTGCAGAATCACCTTCGGCTTGCCGACCGACAATTCATAGCCTTCGCTACGCATGTTTTCGATGAGCACGGACAAGTGCAGCACGCCGCGGCCCGCGACCGCAAACGATTCACCACCTTCGAGCGGTTGCACTCGCAGTGCCACATTCCGCTCCAGTTCACGCATAAGTCGCTCGCGAACTTGTCGAGTGGTCACGTATTTGCCTTCACGACCGGCAAAAGGCGACGAGTTAATCGTGAAGATCATTTCGAGCGTTGGCTCGTCGACCGTCAACCGCGGCAATGCTCGCTGGGACTGAGGGTCCGAGATCGTATCACCAATTTCGACATCGTCAAAACCGGTCATGGCCACCACGTCACCCGCCTTCGCCTCCGCCACTTCCACTCGACCCAGTTTGTCGAACACGAAGAGTTGTGCGATGCGGCCCGTGGCCACTTTACCGTGGTCTTTGAGCAGTGCGACGGGCTGACCGGTACGCATGGAACCCGCTTGAATACGACCAATCGCAATACGGCCAATAAACTCCGACCAATCCAGCGTGGTCACGAGCATCTGCAAGGGTGCGTCCGGTTCCACATCGGGACCGGGGACGACATCGAGCACCAAGTCGAGCAGCGGCGCGATCGACTCCGTTCGCACAGCCGGATCGGCCGTGGCAAAGCCTTCACGCGAACTGGCATACAGATGTGGGAATTCGGTGAGCTTGTGTTCGGTGTCCAGTTCCATGAGCAGCAAGAGTGCCTGATCGAGCACCTCTTGCGGACGGGCATCGGGACGATCAACCTTGTTGACCACCACGATCGGTTGCAAGCCACATTCCAGTGCTTTGCGGAGCACGAAACGCGTTTGCGGCAAGGGTCCCTCGGCAGCATCAACCAAGAGCAGAGCACCATCGGCCATGCGCACCACACGCTCCACCTCGCCACCGAAATCGGCGTGTCCGGGAGTGTCGATGATGTTGATTTTCACGCCTTTGTAAGGCAGAGAAATGTTCTTTGCTAAAATCGTAATGCCGCGTTTGCGTTCCAGGTCGTTGGAATCCAGGATGCAGGTTCCCTGCAACTGACTGTCCCGAAATTGACCGCTTTGGCGGAGGAAACAGTCGACCAACGTGGTTTTCCCGTGGTCAACGTGAGCAATAATCACAATGTTGCGGATGTCGTCGCGGCGCATAACACTCTACTGGGTAATAACTAAAAACTAATCAGTCCCGCATCGTACCACAGCCGCGAGACTTTGGGCAGACCGCCCGATTACTTGAGCAGGCCGGCCGCCAGCAGAATGCCCAGAATGGCTCCCAGCAGCAGTCGATAGGCCACAAATCCATACGTCGAACGCTGCCGTAAATAGCGCATGAGCCAAGCAATCGATAGGTAACCCACCACCGCTGCCACGATCGTGCCCACCAGCAGCGCCGCCGCGTCCTCCCGAGAAGCAAATAAACTCGGGGCCTCCCCAGGCCCTAAATCCAGTCTTAGCTTGCGGAATTCATCGAAGAGCTCCTTGCAGCCCGCCGCCAGGATCACCGGCAACGAGAGCAGGAACGAAAAGCGAGCAGCTGCCGGCCGGCTCAGCTGCGCCAGACGCCCACCGGTAATTGTCGTTCCTGAACGAGAGGCTCCTGGCATCAGGGCGCACGCCTGCCAAAGCCCAATCCACAGCGCCGTAACTAAATTGAGCTGCGATTCGCCGCGCTCCGGCTGCAGCCCCACTCGGCGACTCGCCCACCACTCGGATAATCCCATGAGCAGAGCAAAAAGCGTGGCTACGATCGCGACTGACGGGAGATTAAAGAACCAGGCTTTGAGCTGCTTCTGGAAGAGGAAGCCGACGATCACTGCGGGAATCGTGCCGCAGGCGATCAGCCACGCTTGCCGACTGTCATCGTTCGAGGCGATTCGACGAGCGACGAGGTCGCCCGCTACGCCCCGCAGCAGTCGCCAAACGTCCCGGCGAAAATAGGCAAATACCGCGACGAGCGTGCCGAGCTGAATGACGACCGTAAAAGCGTCTTCCGGGTGTACATGCCCCAGCCACTTGCGCACCGCGAGCAGATGAGCGGTGCTGCTAATCGGGAGAAACTCGGTGAGCCCCTGCACGATGCCGAGAATAATTGCTTCCCAAATCGACATCGCTGGACTACTCACCATCGCTGCGCCGATCGACCTCACTCGCTCCCGCGCCGCACCCAAATAAGGCCGAAATAAAAGCAGTGGGCAGTGAGGGATTCGAACCCCCGACTTCAACCTTGTAAGGGTTGCACTCTAACCGCTGAGTTAACCGCCCGCCTGGGACAGTAAAGATCGTAGTAATGCCCGCCGCTGTCTGTCAATCGGAGGCGTTGCGCACGGGGACACTGGGGGACACTGGGGGACACTGGGATTGCGCACGGAGACACGGGTTTTTTCGCACGGAGACACGGAGACACGGAGGGGGGATGAAGGATGAAGGATGAAGGATGAAGGATGAAGGATGAAGGATGAAGGATGAAAAGTCGGGCAGGCGGAGTGATTGAGAGGGCGTTTCCAAGATCAAGCCGGCGGGCGAGAGGATAAATCATCGGGGGGAGAATGGAGGCTCCGGCGTTTCTCGTTTCATCCCGCATCTCTTTCCGCTCTATCCCTGCTCCCTGAATCAAGTTTCCCTAAAACCCATTTTCCCTAAAACCCATTTTCCCTGAACCCCATTTCCCTAAACCCAGTTTCCCTCCTTCTTTCCCCAAAAACTCCGTGCCTCCGAGTCTCCGTGCGAAACAAAACCGTGTCTCCGTGCGCAACCCCGTGTCCCCGTGCGCAACTTCCGCGTCCCCGTGCGCAACTTCCGAGTCGCCAGGGGGCGGTGGCTGCTGGTATAATCCGCAGCCTATCTAGTTGAGAGGAAATCTGCGCGTGGAAGCTCTGTTGGTCTTGTTGCTGGCGGTTCACCTGCTGTGCGCGAATGTCGCCTCGGTTGCTCCCTTGCTCACGATTTGGTGGGAGCGTTTAGAGGCGCGCGGGGATGCGCTGGCTGGTCAGTGGGGACGCTCCCTCTTGTGGCATTCGATTCTGCTCTTGCTGATCGCCTTCGCGATCGGGCTGCTGCTGGGGTGGCAGCATTGGTCGGCGGAATATGCGGTCGCCGTCCAGCGATTACAGAACAAGATTTGGTTTGCCGTCGTGGAATTTATTTTCTCGCTGCTTTTGCTGCTGGTGCAGGTGATCTGGTGGAGTCGGTCGGAGCGGTCTAGTCGAGCCGCTCGGGTGACTCGCAGTATTTTCGCGCTGTTGGCCTCCACCAATTTGCTCTACCACTTCCCGGTGCTTATGGTCATCTTGTCGCAGTTGACAGCCAGTGTGGAGCTCAGCACGGAGGCGATACAGGCTGCAGAGTTTCGACAGCGACTGCTGGAGCCCGGAGTGCTGGCGCGTTGTGTTCACATTTGGCTAGCCAGCATCGCGGTGACGGGTGGCTGGCTCATCGCTTGGTCGTGCTGGCAAGGGCGACCGGTCGACGATCAGGATCCGCGCTCCAGGCGGGCCATCTGGGGTGCCCGTCTGGCGCTGATCCCCTCCCTGCTCCAGATCCCTGTCGGTGTCTGGCTGCTGGTGACGTTACCCGCCTTCGAGCAATCGCGAGTGCTGGGGGCGGATATTACGATCAGCGTGATCTTCGGCTTCTCCGTGTTGCTGGCGATGTGGCTGTTGCACCTCCTAGCTGCCATATCCTTCGGCGATACACGATTGGAATTGCAAGTGCGCACCGTCGTAGTCCTCGTCCTCGTCGTCATGCTCATGACCGCCGTGCTGCGTAAGCTGAATAGCCCGCTGGGACCATCACGTCCCGAATCCGGTCAGGAACTACTGGAACGCGCGCCTCCGTCCGCCGAAACCTTATTCTCTCAGCAGAACGTTCATACCCTCCCGTCTTCCACGGTACTTCCATGACCACTCCCACTCCCCAGATCGTCACGTTAACTCATCCGTCAACAGGAGCCCAGGCTCGAATTTTAGTGAGTCAGGGCTGCAACTGCTTTGATCTGCACTTACCCGCGCGCGAGCGATTGCATTCGGTGCTGTGGGCTCATCCGAATTTTGCGTCGGGACAAGAGCGGCCGTCGGGAAGTGGCATACCGCTCCTCTTCCCCTTCCCGGGGCGCATCGCCCGCGGCAATTTCAGTTGGAATGGACGAACCTATCAGCTACCCATCAACGACCGACTCGGCAACGCCATTCATGGCTTCGTCTATGACCGTCCGTGGCGGATGGTCAAGCAGAGTGACACGATGCTGACGGCAGAGTTTCAGGCGTCGGTGGACGATCCGCAGCTGCTCGAACTTTGGCCGGCTGATTTCCGCATCGTCGCCACCTACACACTCACCGAGGCTGCGCTGCAGATGGATTATAGCTGGGACAATCCCGGTGACGCTCCCCTGCCCTGCGGTCTGGGAACTCATCCCTACTTCCGACTGCCGCTGGGCGGTGATCAGCCGCCAGCCTGCGAGATCTCGCTCCCGGTCACTCGGCAATGGGAACTGCAAAACCTGATCCCGACAGGTAAGCAGCTCGACCTGCCGTCATTCCTCGGCCCGCAACCCACTCGCTATGAGTCGATCACGGCAGATCATGCGTTGACGGGGCTCATCTATCGTGACCAGCGCGCGACGGCCACGATTCATGATCCGATCGGTGGGACCAAACTGACGATCGATTTCAGTCAGCCGTTTCGAGAGTGCGTGGTTTACACGCCGCCCCACCGGGAGGCGATTTGCATTGAGCCGCTTACGAGTGTGCCCTGTGCTATTCAGCTCCAGGGCCAAGCGATTGATACCGGACTGATGGTCCTCCAGCCGGGCGAACAGCGCACGGCCAGCGTACGCTGCGCGTTGGCTGCGGAGTGACTATTTCTCTTCTTCGGGCGTGCCGGGAGCCTTACCCGCCTTGATGCGCTCGCCAAACGTCTCACCCGACTTCGTTTTTTCGGCTTCAACCTTCTTGAACGCCTCGGCGAATTCAGCCTTCACCTTCTCTGGTTCCGCCTTCACTCGGTCTTCTTTGAAGTTTTCCTTCTTGAGCAGTTGAGCGAGTGCGCGGCCGTAGTCGTTACGATTCTTCTTCGACTTACCAAAGTGGCAGAGATTGCACTTCTGTTCTTCCACCACCGACTTGAGCGCCGGATAGTGATCCTCAAAGCCCTTCTTGATGGGCGCGGTGGCAAACACGGCACTCGACCCAGTTGCCAATACCAAGCTGATGGCCAGCACCATCATTCCGACACGCTTCGTCATGCGACTTCCTCCTACTAAAAACAATCTCCAACCCCAACTCATTGGCGGAACAGTAGAACGACGGCCGCCGAGCGTGTCAAGCTGCGCGACCTGAGCCACCGGTTGCCTCACGTACTAAGCCACCCAAGGCACGGACAGATGCGGCGGACGGACAGAAGCGGTGGACAGACAGATGCGCGTTATCGAGGTTCGATGGCGTCGCGCAGGCCGTCGCCCAGCAGATTGAAGCCGAGGATCGCCAGTGAAATGGCAGCGCCGGGGCCGATGGCTGGCCAGACACTGCGACTGAGAAAGTCTTTGGATTGAGCGAGCATGGCGCCCCATTCGGCATCCGTCGGATCACCACCAACACCCAGGAATGACAATCCCGCGACTTCTAAAATCGCGCTGCCCAGTCCCAGGGTCGCCAGCACGACGATGGGCCCCGACAATCCCGGCAAAATCACTCGCCACAGAATGTGCCACGTCGAGGCACCCAGGGCGCGACTGGCCAATACATACTCCAGTCCGCGCATGCCGAGCACGGTGGCGCGAACTTGTCGAGCGAACATGGGCACGTTGATCAAACCAACGGCGACGATCACGGCGAGCCAGCCGCGAGAAACTGCGGTGGCAATCAAGAGCGCCAAAAGAATACTAGGAAATGCCAAGGCGATATCGATCGCTCGCATCAGCAGCGAATCAATGCGACCGCCCCAAAAACCAGCCAGCGCGCCGCACGGCACTCCAATCAGTACCGCCACGGCGATCGAAATCGCACCGGCGACGAGCGACAGCCGAGTGCCATGGATCACTCGACTGAACACATCATGCTGATCGACGTCGGTTCCCAGCCAGTGCTGCCAAGACGGTCGAGCGAACTGACTTACCTGCTCATTCGCTCGGTAAGGAGCCAGCCAATCGGCGCCGATCGCAGCGACAAGCAGGATGCCCACGATCAACATCCCGACCCACGCGGAACGATTGCGCACAAAACGCAGCCAGGCGCGCCGTCGATTACTCGTAAGTTCACTCATGTGCGTAACCGCGGGTCGAGCCAGAGGTAGACGAGGTCCAGCGTCAAGTTGAGCGAGACGAAGATTGTGGCGACCACGATCCCGCCCGCCTGCACCACCACATAGTCGTTGACCAGCAAGGCATCCACGATGTACTTGCCCAATCCCGGCCAGTCGAAGACGGTTTCCGTCAGCACGGCGCCCGATAGCAGTAAACCTGTCTGCAAGCCGATCATGTTCGCCACCGGTACAGCAGCACATGGAAAAGCATGTCGCCACACGGCGCGCCACGGAGTTACTCCCTTGGCTCGTGCCGTACGCAGATAGTCTTGGTTGAGCACATCGAGCATGCTGTTGCGGGTCACACGCGAAATCAGCGCCGTCGGAATACTGCTCAGAGCAATCGCAGGCAGGCAGAGATGTTTGAGTGCGAGCCAAGTCCAATCGGTGCGTCCCAGCCACAGCGTGTCGATGACATAGAGTCCCGTACGTGGTTCAAAATCAAAAATTGTTGGGGGCAAGCGATAACCAGGCGGCATCTCGGGGAACAGGGCGCGTAGCATGATCCCCAGGAAAAAAACGGGAATACTCACACCGAGCAGCGCGGCACCCATGCAGAACTGATCGACCCAGCCGCCTCGCCGCACTGCGGCGACGACACCCAGCAGCAAACCGGTGGGTAAGGCAATGCAAAGTGCCGCCAGGGTCAACTCCAAGGTCGCCGGCACGCGATTCTTTAACTCGTCGGTCACGCGTTCGTTACTGCGGGCCAGTGATTCGCCGAAGTCGCCCTGCGTGAACACTTGCTGCATGTAGCTGATGAACTGCTGATAGATGGGACGATCCCAGCCTTGCTCGGATTTCAACCGCGCGATTTGAGCGGGGTCGACGTGCTGTCCAAATCGGCTGAGCACCGGATTTCCCGGTAGAATGCGCACTGCAAAAAAGACCAGCGTAAACGCGACGCCGAGCGTTACCAGAGCGAGTCCGATTCGGCGCAGCAGGAATCCAATCACCGTGACGCCTCGGCTGCCAGTCTCGTCCAGCGGAGTCGCACGAGCGAACCGGGATGCAGGCGATAACCTTGCACATTCGAACGCTGCGCCAGCCGAATTTCGGTGTGCACGAGCGGCACCACGGGAACGTCCGCCAAGCACAACTCTTGCGCGCGATGATACATCTCCAGCCGTTTGTCGGTATCCAGTTCACGCTGAGCTGCCGTCAATAAACGATGCACTTCTTCATTACGATAGCGACTCAGGTTGTTTCCATGCTCGCTAATGTTATCGGAATCCAGAAGTGAATAGAGGAAGTTATCGGGGTCGCTATTGTCGGTGGTCCAGCCGGCCAGGCCAAGTTCATGACGACCCGCCATGAGATGTTCAAAATGCTGGCTGATGGGACGCGGATCCACCGTCAACTCGATTCCAATTTGGGCCAATGAGTCCTTGATTAAGGTGGCCGTTTGCAGCGGCTGCTGCATGTAGGGGCGCGGCTGACTCATGATCGATAATCGCAGTTTCACCGGCAGAGTAAAGCCATCCTCTTTCGCCGCCTCAGCCAGCAAGCGTTTAGCCGCCGCCAAGTCATACGCTCGATCTGCCAGTTGATCGTGATGACCCCACATGGCTGGTGGAACCATGTTAACGGCCGGCTTCGCATGGCCCGCATAGACAACTTTCACTAGCTCCGCTTTGTTGATCGCATGTCCGATCGCTTGACGAACCTTGAGATTATTGAGCGGTGGTTTTTCCGTTTGCAGAGTCAAGTAGCCGACGTTGAGGGCGACTTGTTCTTGAATCGTGATGCCAGGCAGAGTTGCCACGGCATCGAGTTCCGTGGGCGGCAGATCCTCGGCAAAATGGATCGTGCCCTGTTTGAGTTGTTGCACGCGTGTCGCCGCCTCGGCGATCGGCAAAAAAATAACTCGCTGAACTTCGGGTTTACCATCCCAGTAGTCGGGGAAGGCTTCGAGTACGATTTGTTGATCTCGTTTCCACCGCGCGAACTTGAAGGGACCGGAGCCGACGGGATTGGTCGCAAACTGCTTTCCCAGTTTTTCCACCGACTTGGGACTCACCACACTCGCCGGAAACATCGCCAAGTTATTGAGGAAGATTGCGCTGGGCTCTTTTAGCTGAAACACCACCGTCTGCTCATCGGGCGCTACCACTCGATCAATCATCTTATAGTTAGGCTGATAAGGTCGAGCGGGATCATAGACAGCCGGATGATTCTCGCCGAGTAGTCGTTCAAAGCTGAACACGACGGCAGCCGCGTTCACCACTTCGCCGTCATGGAATCGGACTCCTTCACGAAGTGTGAAGGTCCAGGTGAGTCCATCCTCGCTGCGCGACCACTTGGTAGCCAAGCTTGGTACCAGCTCCAGATTCTCCTGGTGATAGGTCACCAGCGTATCGAAGACATTGACGATCACCTTGACCGATTCGCCAATGTCGGTGTTGATGGGGTCGAGCGTATTGGCATCGCCCGCTCGACCATAGACCAAGGTCGCTTGCTCACCGGTGGCACTACCACTCGAGCTGCCACGGTCGGCATTGCGGGCTGCGGAACCGCCGCTGCAAGCCGTCAGTCCCCAGCCGCTCACGACCAGCAGCACGATGCCCATGATCTTGCGCCCGAGCTGTGCGTCGCCGCTGGTGGTGGCGACGCGCTGGTTAGCAAAAACATTCAGGCGAGCATTCATAGCTGATCGTTAAGCCGAGAGAGTGATGAGTAGCGAGTGATAAGTCGTGTTCCCGTGAGGCACGCTGGCTGGCAACGTCAATTACTTGGCGCCGCCGGCATCCGCTTTCGCTTTTTCTTCTTGAGCGGCGGAGAGGTCGGGATTGGGAGTGGCGTCGCCGGTCTCGAGACCGAGGATCCACTTCACGCCTCCCAGCAGCGACTGACGATAGGTCGGGTTGTCCCACACAGCTTCGTTGTGGCCCAAGCTCATGTGCATCGCCTTTCCTTCGCCGTAGTTCTTCACCCAGGCAATCGGCACATGGTAGGGCTTCTTCAGTCCCGTCTTTGCCATGTTCAAGCTCATCAGCACGCGCACTTTTTCCGGCTGCCAATTCTTGAACTGATAGATTTCATCCTTGATCGTAAACTCATCGCCCCACGGCTTGCTCACGGGATGATTCTTATCATGGACCGTAATCGTGACAGTGTCACCCGAGTTCCAAGGATGCCCGTTGAATGTGCCGCCGATCATGTCCCAGTACGGCTTGTAGTTGTGATAGGTGTCAGCGGCTGAGTGAGCGCCGATGAAGCCATGACCCTTTTGCTTGAGCCATTCATTGAAGAAGTATTCGCGATCTTCGTCCTTAATCGGCAGATCACCGGTGGTGTAGAGGAAGACGATGTCGTAGTTGGCCAGATTCGCCTTGGTGAAATCCTTTTCACAATCCTGCGTGCAATCGACTCGGAAGAGATTGCTAGAGACGCCGATCTCCGTCACCGCTCGTTCCGCAGGTGCCAGGGCACCATCTTTTCGCGATACCGATCCGTGCTTGAAGCCTTTGCTTTGAGTGACCATCAGCACACGGGCGGGCTTACGTTCGCCACCTTGGTTTTGAGCTTGTGCCAGCGTGCTCGTGCCGGCCACCAGCATGGTGATCGCCGTGACGGCGACGCACGTTAACCAACTCGACCATCGAACAACCTTCATAAATCAGCTCCTGCGATCAGCAAAAAAAACGATTCAACCATTTCGTTCAACACGCCTGTTCACGCCACCTTGCCTGCAACTGCAACCTGCCTCCAAGTACCAGTCGCTCGAAGGACCACGAGCCCAATAAGTTACCGTACGGGTTCCGTCGGCGAAACCACTCGAATCTGGAGTGGCAGGGAAACCTGATCCCCGTCCACCTTCGCCACCGCATGAAACAAACGCTCCATGGCAGGCACCCACGGCTCGCAGCTCAAAAAAATGGTGCGTTCCGTTTGCTCTTCGGGAATCAAAACGCCGTTGAGTCCGATATCTTCGACGATCACGCCGTGAGGCAAATTAAAAACCTCCAGTTGCACGCGGTCCTTGAATTCGAGCCTTTCAATGCGCAGTCGACAACTCGCTCGTCGTCCAGGCACGATCGTAACCACCCCCGGTTCCTGGGGTGAACGTTCCGCTAAGGCGTTTGCTGGTTGGTCCAATTGCAGATGGACGAGCACTTTGGGTTTGGGCCCCAGTTTAATCGTGCCCAGGGAGTTGACCTCTTTGACAATCGTCTTGTCACCCCAGCGGCCCGTGGCGGTGATCTTGGTCTGAGCCCAGTTGGCTTCGGTCGGAGCGGGGGCGTCGGCGGCCGCACTGATCACCCCTCGCGCCTCGTGGAGACCCGGCTGAATCACTACCGGACTGGTGACGTGAAAGCCCGGCGGCAGGCCCGTCACATCCACTTGAATCGGACCAGCAAACAGATCCGCTCGCTCGGCCTTCACCGTAAACTCCTTGCCACTTCCCGCATTCACTGTGGGATTGGCTCCGGTGAGCGTGACGGTGAAGTCGGGACGTGGTCGCCGCACGATTAATTCATAGCGATAGTCGGCACCCGCAAACCCGCGCACGTCGGACACTCGCACCAGATACTTGCCCGTGGCGGGCGCGACGAAGGTCAAGCGCGAGTCCGCTCCCAGCTTCCGCTGACCGTCATCATCGTTTTCATAATTCAGCGTGAAGACGGGCAGTCCATTATTCGGCAGAGTTGTCCCGACGGGATATGGCACCACCACATAAGCCGGTTCCCCCAGTGCATGGGTACGGCAGGTCGTGTCAAAGAACGCATGACGATTGCCATTTTCAGGATAGAACTGTCCGTCCGCATCCGGACCTCGACGCTGTTGATAGTGCTTGATCACCTCACCGTTGAGATAGACGTAATCGTTGAGCAGCAGCTCTTCCCAGTACTTCAGTCGGACACCTCGCTGATTGGAGTCCATACTGCGGAACTCGATTTCTGAGTCGCGGACGGCGCGGAGCAGCAAGCGCGGCACTGCTTTTCCCGACTCATCGAGCACTTCAATTTTGGTGTCGACCGGTGACTTTAACCGCCGCGCATTCGTCTCGATGATCCACTGGTCACCTTGTCGAGCCTCAAAGGCCCACAAATCCTCGTCTTTCGCTCGTCCATCGGCGGTCTGGATCACACCGAGTGCGACTCCGGGGACGGTGAGAGCTGTGGGCTGAGAGGCTTCGTCATTGGGCTCTGACTCGGTCACGCGCGGTAGCTCCTCGAGCGCCGGCTGAGCTCCGTAGTCAATCGCTGTCACCACATCGCTCAAGGGCGTAAGGGGGGTGTCGGTGGCGGTCGCGGGAGCGGGCAAATCGAGACGCGTGATCGTGCCATCCAGTCGCCCCGCCAGCAGACTGGGCTGACGCGGATGAACAGCCAAACCGACTACCCAATCGGCCTGCTCTGCCAGGGTGGAGCGAATGGTCATCGACTGTGCGTTCCAAATCTTGATCAAGCGATCTTCACTACTGGAAACCAGTGTTTGGCCGTCGGGAGCATAGGCGATTCGCAGCACCGGTAACTCGTGCGCGAACTGAGATACTTCGAGCGGATTCGAGCCCTCTTGGCCACTGTCGCTGATCGTCCAAATGCGAATCCGATTGTCCACTCCACCCGCCGCTAAACGCCGACCATCCGGTGAGAAGGCGACGCAGTAAAGCTCCATGAGCGATTGATTGAGGGTGTCGAGTCGTTGACCGGTCGCCACATCCCATAGCTTAATGGTGCGGTCCCCACTAGCACTGGCCAGTATACGACTATCGGCACGGAAGGAGAGATCAAACACCGCTCCGTTGTGTCCCAGCAGCGTCCGCAGCTCCTGCCCGGTTTCCAGATCCCAAAGCTTGATCGTTTGGTCGTAGCCACCACTGGCCAGCCATTTTCCATTGGGACTGATCTTCACCGCTTGCAAACTGTCGCGATGACCGCGCAGCGTCTGCAGCACCGGATAGTCGGACTCCACCTTCCAGATCCGCACTTCGCCAAACAGATTCGGCTCGCCACCCGCCGCCGCCAGCAATTTTCCATCGTGGGAAAAGGTGACCGAGTTAACGCTGCCGCGCGGGCCTGGTAGACGCCGCACGGTTTGGCCGTTGGCCACGGACTGTAATTCCACTTCGCCATGTCGAGCGACTGCCAGTAGGTTACCGTCGGGTGAGATGGCCAGCGCATGCACGGCCCGCTTGGCGGCAACTTGCAAGGGAATTTTCGGAGTCGCCAAGTCGGCTGGGTCCAGTGGCTGCCCGGTCGGCCCCTTCGCACCGGCATCAATCCACGCGGCCAGGACGGCGATTTCCGCCGCGCTGGGCGCCGCATTGTCCGCCGGTGGCATCCGCGGCTCAGCTCGTCCGGCCACCACGCGCCACAGCCGACTTCCCTCACTTCTGCCGGGCGTTACCACGGCACCATGTTCCCCACCCTTAAGCAGCGCTTGGTAGCTGGCCAGCGACAGTTTTCCCTCTCGTTCCTGGTCGTTGTGACAACCCCCGCAGTACTTGCGCAGGATCACGTCGACACGCTGATAGTCTGGCCCCGCTTGGTCGGCCGCAAAACTCGCCCGACTCCAACCCTGCCAGCCAGCTCCAGGCGTCCACCCAGCACTCGAAAGCAGCTCGCAGAGCACCAGTCCGAATAGAAACAGCCAGCCTGTCCAGCGCCGTCGACTGCCCATCGACCGCTGCCGCTGATCCTTCACTCGCGCTTGCAACGCGTAACAATTTGACACCATCGCCAATTCTCCTCAGCGATAAACCTGCCGCGGCCTGACTGCCGCCGTCAACCCAAGTATTCAACTCGCAGACTAACCACTAACCACTAGTGATTAAACAAAAACTCGCGACTACTCAGCACACTCCAGTACAAATCCTCAAACGCCACTCGACGCTCCGCTGCGGGCGTCTCTTGCAGCGCGCTGAGCAATTGCTCTCGCTCCGCGTCGCTGGGGAAGCGACTAAGGGCCGACAGATAGAGTTCTTCGATGATGGCCGCCGGCGCTGCACCAGCAGCTAACTGCTGCTCCAAGCGATTACCGGGCGTTTGCAGTTTGCCGTTGAGCGTATTGCCATTGGCCATGTGCAAAACCTGCGTCATGCTCGGTTCATCACTGCGTTCACAATCGCAGGTAATGAGTCGCTCGGGGCGACCGAACGTTTTGAGAAAGTAGGAATCGACATTGGCGTCCGGCAGCTGAAGTGCCCGCGTGCCTTTGGCGTACGGTTTATTGTCGGCCATCTTGAACTCCGTGGGCACGGCCGTCACCTGCGAGACGGCGTCGAGTAGCACTTCGGCAGCCAAGCGACGCGGATAATAACGCGAATAAAAACGTTCATCAGCACGATTGTGGGCCAGCGCTCGACTGGATCGCTGGTACGGCGCTGATTGCAAAATCACTCGCATGAGCGCCTTCAGATCATATTGATGTTGGCTCAGAAACTGTGCCGCTTCCGCCAGCAGCGGTTCATTGCTGGCGGGGTTGGTGAGTCGCATATCATCCACTTTTTCGACCAGCCCCACTTTGAAAAAGTGAGCCCAGATGCGATTCACAATGGTGCGTGTGAAGTAGGGATTCTCCGCCGACGTCAACCACGTTGCCAGTGGCACTCGGCGATCAATCGTGGCCGCAAAAGGAACCGTCGCTCCGTCGAGTGGCCGGGGAGGCTGCGGCTTGCCTTTGCCGGGCTGCATGAGCTCGCCTTGTGTATCCGCAAAGACAACTCGCAGGCCATCTCCATTGCGAAAATCACCACCCCAGCCTTTGCTGCGGACTCGCGAAAACATGTTGGCCATGCCGTAGTACTGGTCGTTGGTCCATTTTTCCAGCGGATGGTTGTGGCAGCGAGCACAATTAATGGAGAGTCCCAGGAACGCTTGGGCTACGGTTTCCGACATATCTTCGGGATCTTGATGGAGGGCAAAAAAGTTGGCGGCTCCATGCTCATGCGTACTGCCACTCGCCGTGACCAATTCTCGTACCAGTTGATCCCAGGGAGTGTTGGTCGCCACCTTGCTCCTCACCCATTGATAATAGGCCTGCAGCGCTGCCGGTCGCAGGCGTTCGCCACTGATGAGCAGCAAATCGGACCACTTGTAGGCCCAGTAGTCGACAAACTCGGGGCGAGCCAGCAGTTGTTCGATGAGTCGATCACGTTTGTCGGCGGACGTGTCCAGCAAAAATGCTCGCGTCTCGTCGGCCGTGGGGAGCAAGCCGATGGTGTCGAGAGACGCGCGACGCAGAAAGGTGGCATCATCGACCGGTTCTGACGGCGGCAGATTCAAGTCACGCAGCTTCGCCAGCACCGCTCGATCGACAAAATTGCGAACGGGCTGCTGCGCGAAGGGCTCCCGTGGGGAACCGCTTCCGGCCGCTGCGGGCGCCGCGGGATCGGTCGTCGCTCCCGTTCGCGGCTCATCCGGCTTGCCATCGGGATAGGGAACCGTGAGGGTCGCGATCGCGTTTTGATTGAGATACCAAATCTTGACGACGCCCTCGCCCTGCCCTGTGATCTCCACTCGCCCGCGTTCACTCACCGACGCCACGCTACTTTGCAGTGAATTGTATTTTGCCCAGGCTGTGACATCTTCCTGTCGTCCATCGGAAAAGCGTGCCATCACGACGAGCTGCTGCGCGTCACCCACGCGCTGTCGCGACTGCGTGGGATAGACATCGAGCCCCACAATCCGCGGATCATCCTCGGCGGGACCCGTGGTACCCTGAGCAATCCATTCCGCCAGCACTCGATACTCCAGCGAATCGGGTTCGAACCGCACGCCGCCCTTATGAGCAATCAAGCCCGTGGGCTTCGTCAACAGCAAGCTGCGTCCAGGATCGTCGGGGACGATGCGTCGTCCGTTGGCCTGCCGCGTGAGATAGACGTAATCGGCATCCGGCTCGTACGAGAACAGCGTTAAGCGAAAGCCCGCCTGCCCGGCTCGCGCTCCATGACAGGCACCGCCGTTACAGCCCGACTTGGATAAAACCGGTTCCACATGGTTGCGGAAACTCCAGCGGGTTGGTTGGTCTTGCCCCGATACTGTCGCGTCGACGGCCACTTGAACCGTGCGTCCGTCGGCATCGCGAATCGTCGCCGTCAATCGTGCCGTCCCATTTCCCACCGGCAGCGCCACTTGCTCCACCACGCGCACAATGTTCTCGTCCGATGAACTCCAGGTCAGCCCTGCGTTGACTTGGCTGCCACCGGTTCGCTGCACGATCAGACGCTGACGAGCGGCGGGCGAATCCAAAGTCAGACGGGGTGGCAGAATCGCGTAGGGTTCGGCGGCACTGGCGAAACCAGCTGTATCACTTGTGACCATCCGCAACATCAGGCCAGAAAGAAAGAGGATGGCCAGGAGCTGCCGTAGCCGCCCTGAAGAACATGGTCGAAACATAGCGAATCTTTCCGCGAATCACTCGGGGTGACGATCGAAGACTAGAACAGTTCCTTGATTTCGTGTTTGCCGAAATCAACGACCGGGAAGGGACGACCGGCAGGCCCCGGCAGAATGGTGTCGAGTGGAATACCGAGGCTGCGATAGATGGTGGCCGCAATCTCTGCCGGCTCCACCGCACGCTCCGCCGGATACCCACCGATCGGATCGCTCCGGCCGATCACTCGACCACCTTGGACACCACCACCCGCAAAGTACATCGTCCAGCATTGCGGCCAGTGATCGCGTCCTCCCGCCGGATTGATGCGCGGAGTACGTCCGAATTCGGCTAGATTGCAAACTAGCGTATTACCCAGCAGACCGCGCTGGTCCAAGTCTTCAATCAACGCTCCATACGCTTGGTCATACATTGGCGCGACAATGTTCTTCATGCCTTCGATCGATGTGAACGGCTTGGAACCGTGAATATCCCACGTGATTTCGTCGAACACCGTAAGAAAGGTATTCACGGTGACAAACCGCACACCGGCTTCGATGAGTCGGCGAGCTAGCAAACAGCATTGGCCGAACCGATTGAGTCCATATTTTTCACGCACCTCTCGCGGCTCCTTGGCCACATTAAACGCATCGCGCGCTTGCGGACTAGTCATGAGGCGATAAGCCGCTTCAAAGTTACTGTCGAGTAGCTTGGCGCTTTGGCTACTCTCGAATTCCTGCAGCTTGGAATCGACGATCTGTTTGAGTTTACGGCGCCGGTCTAGTCGCGCTTCGCCGATCGTCTCAGGAGGTAATAGGTCGGGGACTTTGAAATTCTCCTTTGACGGGTCAGCCATGAGTGCAAAGGGATCATAGGCCTTGCCGAGGAAACCGGCGTCCTGGCCATGCGGCAGATTGCCGCCCGTGCGGCCCATCGGCTCCGGCAGAATCACATGCGGCGGCAAGTCGGTTTTGCGGCCGCGCAAATAAGCCAGTGCACAGCCCACATGCGGGGAATTAATGCCACCGGAAAAAAGTCGTCCGGTTTGCATCATCTGATGACCCGTGTCGTGTACCGCCGCCGCCGTATGAAAGCAACTTCGTACTAAGGAAAACTTGTCGGCCAACTGCGCATGTCGCGGCAGAATCTCGGTGAGCTGAATGGCGGACGACTTCGTTTGGATCGGCTGAAAAGGTCCCCGAATCTCGGCGGAGGCCTCAGGCTTCGGATCAAACGTATCGATCTGACTGGGTGCGCCCAGGTTAAAAATCATGATCACCGAGCGATCATTTTTCTCGGCCGCTTGTGGATTCGCCCGCGACTCCTCGGCCGCTCGCGCCTCAGCGGCTAACAACTGTGGCAGGCTCAATCCGATCGCACTGAGCGCTCCCACCTCCAAAAAATCGCGCCGAGTTACGCCATCGCAGGTATGAGCGGTTCCCTGGTCGGTAAGTTTCAGCATGTTGCGTCCTTCGTTGGGATACGGTGAGTCGCCGGGTGCGGGAAAATGACAGTAACACAGGGTCAGGCGCGGGGTCAATCGTTTCCGGATTGGAACCAACTTCGGCCCCACGTTCCGACCTATGCCGCTCCCTGTTAGAATCTCTCCCATGAGACCGCTGACGGTCTGAAACGTTTTTCACCGCCACCGCTGATCATGAGGAATCAACGACTATGTCCGACGCCGGAATTCAGATTCGTGGAGAGCCGTTTTCGAACGCCAAGTGCAAGTTCATCATCGACCGGCCTGTTTACGAAGGCCGCTCCTATTACTTCAGCAATCCAGGTGCCGCCGCTGGCGCACCACTCGCCGCTCTACTCTTTGCCATCCCCGGCATCACGAATGTTTTGATTTCTCATAACGAAGTGACCGTCGGCAAGGGATCGCTGGATGAATGGCCCGTCATCGGTCGCCAAGTCGGCCAGGCGATCCGCCAGCATCTGGCGTCTGGCCAACCCGCTGTAACCGACGAACTCCGGGCTAGCCTGCCTTCCGAAGATGAGATCCGGGCCAGTGTCGAACGAGTACTGGAAACGGAAATCAATCCCTGGGTTGGCCAGCACGGTGGCGTCGTGCGATTAGCCGAGGTTCAAGAAAATACGGTGTTCCTGCAAATGGGAGGCGGCTGCCAAGGCTGCGGTTCCGCGACCGCCACGCTCCGCTACGGAGTTGAAACGGCGATCCGAGCCGCTGTACCCGCCGTCGGCGACGTCCGCGACGTTACCAACCACGCCGCCGGCAAGAACCCTTACTACGCTGCCCAGCGGTAAGGTTCCGCAGGGGGCACTGCGTTGCGCACGCGGAGACTTGGTTGGGTTGCGCACGAAAACACTGCGTTGCGCTCGGGGACACGGGTTTGGTTTCGCACGGAGACACTGAGGCACGGAGAAATCGGGGAAGCCACTTGATCACTTGATTAATTGGCAGATTGATTTACTAGTTGATTCGGATTGACTTACTAGGTGATTGACCAATTGGATGGTTGATTCATTGAATAAAACAAGAATCAAGTAAATAAGTAAGAAAGCTTTTCCCTAAATCCTTCCATCAAGTCATCTCCGTGTCTCCGAGTCTCCGTGCGAACCCCCTCCGTCGTCTCGGTAGTCACCGTGCGCAATCCCTACCGCGGGTCACCGGTCGTCGTGGGACTCGCTGAGGATCTTAGCGTAGGCGCGGCGTGCGACATCGTAGGCCGCGGCAGCGGCGGGCTTTTCCGCCGCGCGAATTTGCGGTTCTTTCCGTTTCCAGCAGACGTCGACGGCGTCCAGGCACCACTGAGCACTCCGCTTGCTGGCTCGGATTGCCTTCCCGTCCACTTCCACAAACACCGGGTTGGTGTGACAAGTGGGAAAAATGCGAACGGCAATCCAGCTCGAACGACTCGGCTGATAGTCGAACGTCAAGTCAGACACGCGCCCATCCGCTTCAATCTCTTTCCGTTCTGCTACTTCGCCATTGACGATCAGTTCCACGGGCACTTTGCGTGACGTTCCCACGCGTGCTCGTTCGACATGCCAATAAGGTTTTTGATCGAGTGGCTTGGAGCGGATATCTTCGCGCGCCTGTGCTTCGAGTAACGCTGCGGCTCGAACCGTGATTTTCAGGGATTCGCCCGACTTGGTCGCCAATACACTGGGGCGACCTTGTGCACCCGGCTCACCCACCCCCAAATCATTCACTCGAAAATCAAACAGGTGGCTGAGTCCATCGCCGCAGTAACTGCGTCCATCGCGCAGGCCATCCACCCAGCGGTCGTAGTTCAGTGGTTGCTTGGGATCGAGCTTAACGTAGATGCGCCCTAACCCCACTCGATCCCCATAAATGCAAGGGAAATCGGTTTCACCACTGATGCGACAGGTGTAGCCGCAGTTGAGCGTGTGATACCAGATGCTGAGTTCCCAGAGGATGGGCGTGTCGACTGCCGAAATGAAATCACAAACATCATGTACGACGTCGACCACATATTCATTCGCGCCAATGCCATCGAACTTGGGCATCTCATAACTGGGAAGCGTATTGCCGGGAACCTGCAGGCCCCAGCCGCTGTGGGAGAAACCAACGACGCCGCCCTGTTCTTTACCCCACTTCAATACCGGCAAGTCCCAGCTCGGCCATTCTTCAATCTTGGTCGTGTTGGGATAGTCGTCTTCTTTGAGTCGCAGTAGGCAGAGATGGCCGGCATGAGAACTGGGGAAGCCGGAAACTTCCACATCGTAGCGCATCAAATAGTCGGGCTGGGAGAGCTTGTGTACCTGACCATCGAAAAACTGCTTTTGAAAGTACCAGCAGGGTCCCCAGGACAACACGCAGCCGATGTTCAGGTCTTCGCCGAGGATATGCCGCATCATGTCGGTGGGGCCGACACCTTGTGTGGGCGCTTCGTAGTGGGAGCAGCCGGCGGCATGGACGTGGTGATCGCCCGAGTACCAGCCGAATTTGGTGAGCTGAATCCAGCGCTGCAGGGCAAACGACTCGCGATGAGTCTTCGCCGCAGGCACCTGAATTGTTTTCTTGAGCACTTGATATTCGGGCCCGCGCGAGTACGTAACCTGATACGTACCGGGCGGGAGCAGTACATGCTCTCCGTCGGCGCGATAGATTTGATCGTGAAAGAAGAAGTCTGGTGCTAGACGACGCGACCGCGCCGGATACACTCGCCCTCGACTATCTTGAAAAACGAACTGGCCGGTCGTGGGCCGCCCGTCGGCATCTTTCACTTCCAGTTCCACTTTCACCGCGGCTGTGGACGTGAACAGAATCGATAGCTCGTTTCGGGAACCAAGATCCTGAGTGCCCTGCCCGACATCGAATAGAAACTTCGCCTCGCGCTGGCCCACGTCGCGGCTGTAGAGCTGAATGAGGCGATATTCCACCTTGAGGCCCGACAGGGTTGGTTCCAGTGGCTGCTGATCGAACATGGCTAAATCGAGCCAGCGGTCGGGTAGATCTGCGGCAGTCACCGTTTTGTTCGGCGCTGGGGAGCCGGTGGATTGCTTGTAAACCGGAGCTGCGTTGGGGCTCTTCGCTGCCAGCTTCGCGGTTACGCCCGCTTCATTGCGAACTTTAACGAGAAACACTTTCCAGCCTTGTTCGTGGAGCTGTGCGGGAGCGGCACCGCGCTGCACCTTTACGCGACTTTCCGGGTTGATCTGGACGCCGATCAGGGCGAGTGGATCGAGCACTTTTTGAAGCGCCACCACCGCTCGACGTTCATCGGTTTCGGCAAGAGCAGCATCGAGTTCGCGGCGCTGATTGGCGGTCAGTGGTTCGCCAAGGTAATCGAGGGCTTCGGCCAGTCGTCGCACCTGTGCTTTCAGCGGCTGCATGGCGACGTCGTCGAAGAGCTCCAGATCGGCCGCTATCGCTCGACCAGACATACTGGAAAGAGCGCTCAGCCCTAGGACGGTCGCCAGGATGATGCTCATCAGGCGCTGAGTGGTTCGCGGGAGCTGGCGAGCAGCCACGAAATCAGTGAATGGAAAACCAGTCCGCCAGGAAGAGTGCATCGCGTAACTCCTTGGATTGAGCAACAACGTCGAGGTGAGTACCGAGCAAGTCGGTTTCGCACGCGGACGCTGAGTTTACCAAGGAGAGACGCTGTTTAGAACGTAGACGCGGAGTTCGGTGCGAACCATTTTGGTTTCACACGGAGACTTGGACTGGGATTGCACGGAGACACGGGGTGGTTCCGCACGGAGACACGGACGCGCGGAGTAATACCGCCGACGCGCCAGCCTTACGCCTCAGGTTTCATGAGGGCGATATCCGGGGTTGCGACAAACTCGGGTTCGACGAGCTGGCTGATGACACCGGTTTCGTAGCCGCGTTTGAGCAGCAGACGAACGGCCTCACGGCCGCGGGGGCCGAAGTCGAGCGTCCAGTCGTTAACGTACATGCCGACGAAGCGGTCCGCTTTTTGGCGGTCGAGCCCGCGGCCGTAACGCTGAGCGTAATCGAGTGCCGAATTGCGATGGTCGAGTCCATGTTTGATGCTCAGGTAGAGCAGTCGATTCACTTCGGTGATGGCTTCGGGGCCGAGATCACGGCGGATGCCATTCGCTCCCAGCGGTAGTGGCAATCCGGTCTCCGCCATCCACCACTGGCCCAAATCGACGATCAATTCCAATTTGTCCTCAGCATACGTCAATTGCCCCTCGTGTATCACGAGGCCTGCGTCGATCGACTGGCCCTGATATTGG
>JBJSXJ010000227.1:0-7904 GCA_046086325.1 Planctomycetota bacterium
CGTCACTCACAACCCACCACCTACCACCCGCACCCACCACTCACCACCCACCACCCACCACCCACCACCCGTCACCCGTCACCCGTCACCCGCCACTTCCTCTTGACGCGTTCGCCTGATTTCCCTATTCCCCCGCCAACTGTTTTTCTGTCGCGAGGGGAGAGACGTCATGTCGTCCGATTTTGGTTCATTGCAGCACTGCCGATCGACATTGTGGTGTAGTTGCCGTAAGTTCCATCCAGGGATCGTCTTTCAGGGGCTCCTGCGCGGCGCCATGAGGCTCATGATGACGACTCCTAGCGCCCTCGCTCTGTCGCTCCTGCTGTGGCCGATCCTGCCCACCGCCAACGCCCAACAGCCAGCTCCGGCCGCCCCTCCACAAAAAAATATCAACCCACACGCTCGTATTCCCAGCCGCGCACCAGCGACGCAGCCTACAGCTAACCCCCATCCCACAGCCCCTGCTACCCACCCCGCACGCCGCTCGCTGGGCGACGTTGCTCCCGCCACCTATCGCACTTCCGATACCGCTGCCCCTGGGATTCATGGTGGCAGTGGAGCGGCCGCTGTCTCCGCCGCCGAACTCGCCAGTCGAGATCCGGAAACCGTGCGGCTGTTGCAGCTTGCCGAAGAACTGATGCGGCAGTCCGACGAGGACGCGCAGCGGAAAAGCTGGGGCTGCAAGAACTGCCATCAAGGCGTGGGCGATATGCACTCGCTGCCCACCGTGAAGCTGGGCTGCATCGACTGCCATGGCGGTGACGCCGACAGTCCTCACAAAGAGACGGCTCACGTACAGCCCAAAATTCCTGCCGCCTGGCCAACCTCGGGCAATCCCGTCAACAGCTACACCCTGCTCAACCACGAATCGCCGGAGTTCATTCGGTTCGTCAACCCCGGCGATTTACGAGTGGCCCATATTGCTTGCGGTGGTTGCCATCAAAAGGAAGTGTTGCAAGTCAAGAAAAGCATGATGACTCATGGCTGTATGCTGTGGGGAGCGGCCCTCTATAACAACGGAGCGGTCGCGTACAAGCAGGCCCGGTATGGCGAAAGCTACAGTCCCACGGGCGTCCCGCAGCGATTGCAAAACGTCTGGCGTCCCAGCGAAGTGGGACGTATCGGCTACGACATGAACTACAAGGGAATGGTGCCGTTTCTAGATCCGCTGCCGCGCTTCGAAATCAGTCAGCCGGGAAACACACTGCGCATCTTCGAGTCGGGTGGGCGCTTTCGTCCAGAAATCGGTATTCCAGAACGCGGTGAGGAACCAGGTCGTCCACGTACGCGTCTGAGCAATCGTGGTTTTGGGACCGAGAACCGCACCGATCCCGTCTACATCGGCCTGCAGAAAACTCGTCTGCTCGATCCCACTCTGAATTTCCTCGGCACGAATGATCATCCCGGCGATTACCGCTCGAGCGGCTGTACCGCCTGCCACGTCATCTACGCCAATGATCGCTCGCCCGTTCACTCCGGTCCCTTCGCTCGCTTCGGCAATGCGGGCAACGCAGCCGCTGACACCGACGAGTGGGTCAAGAGTGTGGATCCGACGATTCCCAAAGCGGAACCTGGTCACCCGATCGCTCATCGATTCACCGTTGGAATCCCCACCAGCCAGTGCATCGTCTGTCACATTCACCCCGGCACAACCGTGCTCAACGAATACCTGGGCTTCATGTGGTGGGACAATGAAACCGACGGGAACTTGATGTATCCCGAAAAGCAGAAAAACATCACGGCCGAAGATCTCGCTCGGTCGCAAATGCTGAACCCCGAGGATTCCGCGGCGCGCGGTTTGTGGGGCGACCCCGAATTCCTCAACCGCGTCCCCGAACTCAACCAACTCACGCGTCACTCGCAATTCGCCGATTTCCACGGTCACGGCTGGGTGTTCCGAGCGGTATTCAAGAAAGATCGTGAGGGCCGATATCTGGACTTTGAAGGGGACGTCGTCACGGACCCTTCGCCCGAAAAACTCTATCACGCCGTGGTCCAACCTCACGAACCCTATCAGCCTGTCAATGCACGGAACCCGCGCACACCGACCCTCGCGGAATCCAAGAAGCAGGATGATGCTCCCGTGCATCTCATGGATGTGCATCTGGAAAAAGGAATGCACTGCGTGGATTGCCACTTCGTGCAAGATGTCCATGGCAATACCAAGTTATATGGAGAAGTGCGAGCAGCCATTGAAATCACCTGCGTGGATTGCCACGGTACGGCCGACGAAACCGTCCCCGAAAAAGCGGCTCGACTCGGTCGAGCGCCCACGACGGGACCGGCGGCCTCGGAAGCCACCGAGTCCAATCCTAGTGGTGGCCGAAACCTGCTCGCCTTACGCACTCCTTTTGAACCGCGTTTGCCGCGCTTCGAGATTCGCGAAGAGGTTCGCATTCAAAATGGAAAGCGTTATCAAGAGCGAGTGCTGATCCAGCGCGCGATGGTGGAACAGGGCCGCGAGTGGCGCATTGTGCAAACGAAAGACACCACCAATCCAATCCGCTCCGAGTACAACGCCAAATCGCACATGGCAAAGACGGTCCGCTGGGAAGTTGATGGCGATCAGTCCCTGCAATTGACCTGGGGTGGACAAGTCACATCGCTGGATGCTCCCGCCGCTGGTCGCGAAGTTGTCGATGGCGTGAAGTGCGCTCATCAAAACAACAACATGTCCTGCATCGCTTGCCACTCCTCGTGGAATCCCAGTTGTTTTGGCTGCCATCTATCACAAAAAGCAACTCGCAAAATGCCCAACTTGCACAACGAGGGCGACGTGAGCCGCAATCGTACGTCGTACAACTTCCAAACCTTGCGCGATGACGTCTACATGCTCGCTCGGGATGGATTGGCAACCGGGAATAAAATCAATCCCGCTCGGTCCAGCTGCGCGATTCATGTGAGCAGCTACAATTCGAATCGTGAGAATATCTATACGCAGCAGCAGACGATTTCGGGCGGTGGCATGAGTGGAATTGCCTTCAGCACCAATGTGCCTCACACCGTGCGCGGAAAAAATCCACGAGAACATGGTGTCCCACGCTCGGGCACCAGTGAAACGAAGATGTGTTCCGACTGCCATCTGTCGCGTGACAATGACAACAACGCGGTCATGGCTCAGCTCCTGATGCACGGTACGAACTACACCAACTTCATCGGCAAGTATTGCTGGGTGGCGACCGGCGAGCACGGGGTCTTTGCACCCGTGGTGACGGAAAGCGAAGAGCCACAGGCGGTCATCGGCAGCTCTCTGCATCGCGATGCCTATCCCGACAACTATCAAAAACATGTGCAGCGCGAATACCAGCTCGAACATGCTCACGAACATCCCGGTCGCGACATCATCGAACAACTGCGACAGCCGCGACGAAAAGCGGAAGTCCTCATGGTGCAGCCGCGCGGAGAATACCTCTATGCAGCCTGCGGATCGGATGGCCTGCGAGTGTTCGATATCGCGTTCATCGATCACAAAGGATTTGCGGAACGAATCACCACCGCGCCCGTTTCACCCTACGGACAAAAGTTTCACGTCCCCACGAAATATGCAATGGCCGTGGCCGCTCCCGCCACCATCGCCCCCGATCCCACTCGCAAACAGCCTCCCGAAAACAAGGAACAGCCTGTACACATGCTCTACGCTTTCCTGTATGTCGCGGATCGCGATGAAGGTTTAGTGTTAGTCGGCGCCGGCACGCTGCTCGACGGCGATCCCACCAATAACTTCCTCAAGCGCGAACTCACCTATAACCCCGGCGGCATCCTCACGGGTGCTCGTAACATCACCATCGCCGGCACGTATGCCTACATTTGCTGCGATGCGGGACTGGTCGTGGTCGACCTGAGCACTCCCACCGAACCACAGATCGCCAGCGTGATTGGTCATGAAGTGCTCGACCGACCCGTCTCCGTGCAGATCCAGTTCCGTTATGCCTTCGTTTGTGATGAGCATCATGGGCTGCACATCTTCGACGTGACCGACTTGCACACTCCGAAGCCGATCACGCACGTGCCACTCGATTACTGCCACAACGTCTATGTCGCGCGCACTTATGCCTATGTGGCCGCCGGTCCCTTGGGCATGGCGATCATCGACGTGAAGAATCCCGAGAAGCCCGTCGTCGATCAATTCTACGATGCCAATGGATGTATGAACGACGTACACGACATCAAGCTGGCAATCACCAACGCCAGCGAGTTTGCCTATGTGGCGGACGGCAAACATGGCTTGCGAGTCGTCCAGCTCACCTCACCCGACACCCCCGGCAGCATTGGCTTCAGTCCTCGCCCGACACCGCAACTGGTCGCTAGCTTCAAGATCCCCAAGGGTGGGCATGCGCTCAGTATTGCTGAGGGTGTCGACCGAGATCGAGCGGTCGATGAATCGGGAAATCAAATTGCGGTCTTCGGACGAGTTGGTGGTCGACCACTTAACTTGGACGAACAACAGCGCATGTATCGTCAACCCAGTGGCGTGAATCTCTGGAAGGGACCGGTCTGGACGGTGAGTGACGATCCGTACGACAGCCAGTATCGACGTGACCCGAGTGTTCCTCCGCCCGGTCGACCCACGCATGGACCCGCCGTGGCACCACCTCCTCGAGCAACTCGGCCCACGCGAATGGCCGGTCCTGATCGAGTGATTTCCGATCGTGCGCCCGCTCAGGCCACACCAAAACCACGGCAGGATCGAGCGGTCCGGCCCAGTTCGGCCACGACCCCAAATCGCTGATTTCGAAAGACGAAAACGCTGGCTGTATCACGCACCAGCGTCGCTACTCGCCTGATTTAGCGGGTGGAAAGTCGTTGCGCAGCGCCTCCAGTCGGCGGCGGAAGGCGACGGGATCGTAGGACGAAATGGCCTGCAGCGATTCGCCCAAGTGGCCGACGATCGTTTCCTTTTGACCGGCTGGTAAACGCAGCCGCAGCGGGCCCAGCCAGCGATCGTCGCCGAACAGTTTGTCGATCCGCTGGCTCACCTGCGGGTCACTGGACGAGATCGCCGATTCAGACGGGAGACCTAAGGCTTTAAGCACATCCGCCGGTACCGCCACACTCGGCGGTGTCGCTCCTGGCTTGAGCCCTGGAGCGTCGGTGCGATGCGGCACACCTGCCAGGTCGCGCAGCACTTCGCGAATGGCCCAGGCATACTGCCGAGCGGCATGATAGTCACGTTCCTCATCATTCTGAGGTGCCGTTAAGTGACCGAGTAATTGCTGTGCGGAGCCACGAGTCATGGGCTGTGTCATGAGCTGCTGGGCCAGCGTGTCACAACGATCTTGCAGCTGCTTGCCAGCGGCTGACATGGCGGCAGTGTCCCCCAGCGGTCGAGCTCCAAAGGCGTCGTACCAAGCGTTCAAATTCTGCTGAAAGGCTGCTGCCTCATTCCCATTTTGCGTCGCCTGCACGTAGTCGTCCGCCACCCGGGCCAAAGCTACGGTCCAAAACGCCGGTGGAACTCGGCCGGGCTTCGTCGTGCGCCGGACACGCACGTCCGACGGAAATCGAGCTCGCAGTTCGTGGTGACAGGCATTGCAGTCATATAGAGAAAAATCTCGATCCACTTCGGCGGGACGATTCGCAACCAGTTCAGCGTAAGTGGCCAGCACGGCCAGTCCCGAGACCAGCAGATCGCGAGAACGCGGGAGCTGCTGCGCCACCAGCGCCGCATCGGTACTGGCAAATGAAGCTGCGTTGGCTGACAGGTAGTCTGTCGCCATCACCTCTTTGCCCAATCCCTTCGGCTGCAAAAAACGCTCTTGGAAATCACGTCGCGACGGCTCGCGAGCCGCCGTCTCAGCCGCTGTACCAGGATTCAAATAAATGAACGGCTTGGGCTCCGCGATTTTTTCGTTGAGCGTTCGCCAGTGAGCAGGCATCTGCGCCGCGAACGTCACATACTCCATACTCGGCAGCGGCGGATGCCCCGCAGCGTACCATTCATGACGAACAAAACGCCGCGGTGCTGAGGCTTCGGGTTTGGTGCCCGAGTCGAGTGCTGTCCAGCTCCCCACGTGGCACTCGGCACACTTCTTCGCACGCTTGTACGGATTTCGTAAATCAATCATTCCGAAGGCGGACTCTTTCACTTCCGCCTTGAGCACTCGCCAACCCAAGGTGAAGTGTTGATGAGGCGCTTCATAGTCGGAGCCCAATCCGTGGCACGCTTGGCACGAGACACCGAACTCCAGCGTGCTGACCGTCGGATCGCCAAACGTCGACTCGGCGATCGGAGCGTGACAAGCGAGACAATCCTGCACGATCGCTCGTCGTTCCGCCGATGCCTCGTCGCGATAACGCACCGCCGTCACCAGGTCGACTGGCGGCGTCGGCCGCTCAGCGGTCGGCGCATGGGACGAGCCCAGCTCAAACGTCAGCACTTCACCGATATCGAATCCCAGAATCTGGTTGGTGAGTTTGCGATTTTGATCGTTGAGCAGCAGGAACGTCGATTGGCGATGTTTGTCGGTTTCATCCCAAATCTTGGCCTCTTCCTGCCGACAGAAAGCACCGGCTACCGTCGTCGTCGGCTCCGCAATTCCAATTTCACCCGCCTTGGGAAAGTGGCATTGCGTGCAAACGCGAGTGGAGGGCAGGGGACGCTGCGCCCAGCAGGGCTGGCCCGTAGCCAGAAGCGTCAAAGTGCTGGCAAAAGCGATGGCAATCACGATGGAGCGGTTGTTAAACATGGCTTTACTGTAAATGGCTCAAGGCGAAAATCAAATAAATCAGCGACCAACCGCTTCCCGATAACTGACTGTCTGTTCACGACGCGAATCAGGTTTAGAGGTGGATGGCGACGTTTCGGCGGCACCATTCCAGCGGCGCAGGAGCTGACCGGCCACGTCTTGCAGTTGCTCGCGGATCGCCGACAAACTGCCCAGCGGCGTCGCGACTGGTTCACCCGGCAGGCCTTTCCAGTCATAGCCCGGCCACTCGAAATCACTCGATCCGAACCGCAAACTCTGGGCAATCTCGTCCAACTTGCGCTCCAGTTCACGATCGCTGCGGCGTGAACGCAATACGCTGTTGCCGTCAACACGCTCCCACTGCGGCTCTCCTCTCTGGCTCCCCTCGCACCACGACTGATAGGCAGCCTTCACAGCTAGATAATCCTGGCAGACATCGGCCCAGCGTTCGACTGGCGTGCGTTCCACCAGCTGGCGTTCGGCTGCGCCCGCCCCGGCTGCTGCACCCGGCGGCGACGGTTTCTCTGCCCCTGATTTTTCCGCCCCTGGTTTTTCCGCCCCAGCCGGTTTGGCAATCGGTTTGGCAAATTGTTCGAGATAGCGCCGAGCGGACCAGGGTGCTGTCGTTCCGCCCGGTGTTGAGCGGCCGCTGAGCACCGAGTCATCGACCAGCACGCGTTCGCCCGGACGAGGTGGCATGGTGATGCCCGGAAACAGACTCGCCCGCAGCTGCTGACGAGCGGCGAGTGCTTGCGCATGAATCGCGCTGGAATCCGTTTCCAGATTTGCCGACAGGGTGGCGCGCAGTTCGAGTAAGGCTTGATCGAGTTTCACATCGCTGCCGGGCAGTAATCCGCCCCGCGAGGCTGAAAGATTCCAGGGTTGCCAGCGGGGCGTGGCGGCGACTGCGGACCGCTCCGCTCGCCCGCCGCTACTTTCGACCGCCCGCTCACTTGACGCACGCAACCTCTGATGACAAGCGAAACAGTCATACTCCGCGAATTCCGGCCAAACCCCCGCCTGCTTCGGCGCAGCCTGTGATACGAGCTTGTCAATCGCCACTCGGGACAAGCTGGCAGCCGTCGTGTCAGGCTTAGTCACCGGCTTAGTCTTAAGCGCCTGACCATGCGTGGCTCGTCGCGCGCGATCAGCGAGCAGTCCCAGGGAGGCATCGGCAACCGCCCAGCGACCTGCCAGCCATAACTGAAATTTGAATTC
>JBJSXJ010000228.1:0-41545 GCA_046086325.1 Planctomycetota bacterium
CTGGCGAGCGTGTAGGTGCCGGTGATTCCATCGACCGCATCGCTATCGGTGCTGTCGTCTTCATGATTTGCCGTGGTCGGGGTGAACCCGGTCGGCGTCACAAACTGCACTCGATAACTTCCCGGCGTCAAGTTGGTGAAGGCATATGCGCCGGCACCATCGGTGGTCGTCGTGGCGAGGACTTGGTCGCTGCTGTCCAGCAGGTTAACCGTGACACCCGAGAGACCCGGCTCATCACTATCCTGCTGACCATCCGCATCGAGATCATTCCAAACGAAATTGCCCAGGGCGGCTGGGCGATAGAAGCCGGCATCGATGGTTAGATTCGTATCGCCGGCCATCAGCGTGTACTGGCCGGAAACGCCGCCTACCGCATCACTGTCAGTCGCATCGTCACCGCTGTTGGCAATGGTGGCGACATAGCCACTGGGAGCGACAAACTGCACTGAATAGGTATCGGGAGTTAATTCGGTGAAAGCATAGGCACCGTCGGCATCGGTCGTGGTCGTTCCAACAACATCACCATTTTGGTCGAGCAGCTTTACCGTGACGTCGGGAATCCCCGGTTCGTCGGCATCTTGCTGACCGTTGGCATTGAGATCTTCCCATACGAAATCACCCAGACTGGCGTCTAATATGTCAGGCTGCTGTTGTGACAATGCCACGGCAGACTTGGTATAGCCAGGAATGGCCGTGGCTGGCATCGTGGTAAGGTTCAACTGCCCGCTGCTGAAGAGAGCCCCGGTGACCGCGTTGTACTCGACCGGTCGCACGAGGATCACAAAGATACCGCCGACGGGCGGAATGTAGTCGATCGAAGCCTTTTGCAGTGGCACCACCGCGTTAACGGTTGCTAACAACTCATTGATGCGCTCGCGCTTGTTGGCAGCGGTGACGGGTGGATTGTTTTCGATGAGCTCCCAGGTGGTGTTCTGCTGATCCATCGTTGTATAGAAGGGACGAATCGCACTCGTGAGCGGCGCGGTGAGATCAATGCGATTGAGGTCACTGGTAGCGTCGCTACTCGAGTTGTAGAAGCTCAGCAGCGTTGGCGTCAGTGCGCGAACATAATACGTTACACCAGCCGTTAAGCCACCTTCCGTGGTTGATACTTGGACCGCCATGCCGTTACTCCAATCGTAATCGGCGACGGCCACAGCATTGCCGGAAACGCTGGCCGTAATCGCGGCCGTCAAATCCACCTTGTTGACCTCGGTCGGACTTGCGGTGTGAACACTAAAGGTGTCCCCAGAAACTTGATACAAGTAGTAGGTCGTGCCGGCAGTGAGGCCTCCGCCCGTCGCCGAAACCGTAACCGCATCGCCGGTCACAAAGCCGTGGCCAGTCGCGAAGGTGATCGTATCTTGCGTCGAACTAAGTGCCGCTGAGTAGACGCTCGCGGTGATGCTGGCGGTGAGATTGACTAGTCCGGTAGCACCGCCGCTGATCGCTGCCGCAGCCGACGTGTAAAAACTCATCGACGTCGTCGAGAGCGCGCGAGCGTAGTACGTCGTGGCGACGGTTAAACCACCACCCGTCGCAGTCACACGGACCGCATCGCCATTGGCGAAACCGTGATCGCTGCCAAACGTCACCGACTCGACACCCGCTGACACATTGGTACTCGTTGGGGCAATCCCAGAATTGGTAGCCTGAGTGCTGGCTACGGGCGCGCCATTGGCGACGGTGGTTGAGGCGGCTGTGCGACCAGTGGCCAAGCGCTGCATCGGCGCGTAGTTCACCAGGTAGTTGAGGGCATCCAAGTTTTCAGGGCGCTCAACCAGAGTTTCCCAAATGGCAATTTTCGTGGTAGCGGGAAGTGCGCCCGTCAAGGTAATGGAGTTGACACCATTCAAGGCATCGTCGCGGTTATTGTGCAAACTGAACTTCGCGCTTTGGCCGCTGACCGTACCGAGGTAATAGGAACTGGCCGTCGATAAACCGGCACCAGCGGTGTCAAACGCCACTCGGCTGCCCGCGATCCAGCCAGGTGCCGACGGGAAGGCAATCCATTGCGCCCGGTAGAAAGTGCTGCCCGAAATCGTTGCTGTCAGATTCACGCGGTTGGTATTGCTCACCGCATCGGCTGCAGTCGTAAATAAACTCACCGCCGTCGTCGACGTGGCGCGAGCATAGTAGATGGTGCCAGCGGTGAGCACATCGCTGCTGGTCGTCAGCGAAATCGCTTCACCGGTCGTCAAACCATGGGGCGCCGTAAACGTCACCGTATCATTGGTGACATCCGTCGCCGAGGGAGTTAAGGCAGAATTGGCAATCAAGGTGCCAGACTCTGCACCATTCGCTTGACGGGGATCACTGCCGGTGAACGGAAACTGACTCGCCTGATAACTCGACCAGATTTGCCCGACATACTCCGTTCCGATGGTGACGTCACGATCGATATCGGAGCACCAGCCAGCGGTGGTACGACTGATCTCCGCCGTGATAGGAGCGGTGAATGTCAGGGCACTGGAGTTGGCGGTCGCATTGGCCTGAGTGGCAAACAGCTTGACGCTGTAGTCATTCATCGTGCGTACATAGTAGGCCGTGGTAACAACTAATCCCGCGGAGGACGCGGATAGGCGAACGATATCGCCCGTTTGAAACGCATGCGGCTTGGCAAAGGTGACCGTATCCACGTTGCTAAAGATCTGCGCCGTAACAGCAGCAGTTAAATTGACGGCCGTGCCCGTCCCGGTCGCGGCAGCGGCCGTGGTGAAAAACTTGTACTGCCCACTACCCAGATTCCGCACAAAGTAGGTCGTTCCAGTGTTGAGCCCACCGATCGCTTGAGCCGCTCGAACTGCCGTACCGCTCGCCCAGTTCGGATCTACGGAGAACGCCACGCAATCAGCAACAATGTCTGTGGATGCCGGCACTTGTGCGTCAGAGACCGGGATCTGGCCTAAATAGGGCAAACTGTTCTTGGGCCCCACGACCACCATGGAACCGTTGGAAGGCAACGTTCCGAGGATGTCCGCTCGCCCGGTAGTTCCCGCAGCCAGTGCATTGGCATAGGTGTCATACAACTCGTAGCTGTTACCTCCTACGTTACGCACAAAGTAACTCGTCGTCAACGTGTTACGAGTACTGGTAGGAGATCGCCCCAACCCGGTGGTGGATGTTCCATACAGAGCCGAGGTCACCGCTCCGGTCAGCGGAATAATTCCAGTTGTTCCCGATGCCGCCGAGGCGTTTGCCAAAGTGTTGTAGAGGCTAATTTCGGTGGGAGAGATGACTCGCGCATAATACATTGCACCAGCCGTTAGTCCACCGCTTGTGGCAGCGGACACCACCACACTGCCGGTCACGAGTCCATGGCTCACAGTAAACGTAAGCGTGGAATTAGTGGTGTCAGTGGAGGCCGGAACAGCGCCGACACCAAATCCCGTTACCACTCGAACCGCCGTGCCCGTGGCCCACGAGGTGGCTGTCGAGGGCGTCGTTACGGTGTCAGCAGCCACGTCCGTGCTGACCGGTATTTCGGCGGTGAAGAGCTGGGTATCAAAGTACGCCTTGGGCGCAAACAAGGACCCAAACACGCGCACGACGCCCATCGTCGGCAGATCAGTGTTGAAGACCGAGATGTCGCGCAGATTGAGCGTCGCATTCGTTTCAATCGTCCTGGCCGTAGTACCGGTCGGCATCGTAATCGTGTGCGCGAACGAGTCCGTATCGCTGGGCAAGTTCGAGTTCGTGGCGCTGCCACCCACACCACCATTGACCGTCGATTGCACCGACGCCAAGTCATATGCCGCTTTATGAGCTGCATCGATGTTGTAGGTAACCTGGACACTCGTCGCATCCAACTGCTCGCTGATGATCGAGCCCACAATTACTTCGTCACCGCTGGAAACCTGCGCTGGCGTGGGATCGTATACCAAATCTGTGGTGGCCAGCCACGTCGCCATCACCTGCCGAGTTTCCAGTGACTCAACCGCCAGCGCCGAACGGTGCAAATCTGCCCACAAACGACGCTTGGACCGGAGCGAACTGAGCTCCCGCCCACGACGACGAGGATTCTTCGAGAAGGAAAAACCAAAGCGCGACCAAATACGGGACAGTAAATTCATTTTCGTTCCTCGAAAAATCTTAAAACTTGCTATAACAATGCGTCGACTGCCCCGATCGCTGTGGCGGAATCCTATCAAAACGAAAACCGCTTCAACAGTCCGCCAACCAGCAAATTAATACTCGGCATCCACCTGCTTGCAGAGCTCGCCCAGAGTACCGCGAAGGCTTGCGATTTCTTCAGCCTATAGCGATGCCGAGAAGCGAGTCGACAAACAGGGGCATAACCTAGCGGTGGTAAAATGCTCCCCAGTCGCTCATTTATCAGCACAACGAGGGAAAAAAACGAATTTAGGTCCGACCGGGTTTCCTGTGGTGACAGCCACACCGAGGCATTGCTCGACGTCGACCCACCGGAACCCCAGAAGGACCAAAACGTAACGCGTCAGAGGCCCCGAATTTGCCGCTTGATACTCGTCAATTCCTGATATTCAGGCAGCGATTTATAGTGAGCGTCGAGCGGATAACAGCCTGAAATCAGCTGATTGCGCGGAGCCGTCGTGCAATCACTGAAGGTTCGACAAATTCGTTTCCGCGCCAGCGGACGGCCCGCCAGCGAATCAGCCGGCAACTCAGGATAGGACAATACCATCCGCCCCAGTCCGACACTATCCACCCACCCCGCACGCACCACCGCTTGCGCCACCTGTGGCAAATAATCCTGCAAGTAGGAATAGCCGCTCCCCACCAGCGGCAACTGCGGTACCGCTTGCTTGCATTGCCGCACCACTTCGATTTGTCGAGCCACACCCACCAGCGGATCCTCCGGCGGCTGATAGCCATCACTGGGTGGAAACGCCGCCGGTCGCATGAGATGCGGATTGTAGTAAGGACTACCACACGACAGATTTACCACAACCACTCCCCAGCTCTCTAAATCCCGCAGCAACCGCAGCGGCTCCGTCAAATCATATTGACACGGATCCCGCTCGTTTACCCCAAACCCCAGCTCATACGGCAACCATCCCTGCACGTCCACCGGTCGGCCAATCCCCGCCGGTAATTCACCCGGCTCAAACGGTACAAAATCAAACACACTCAGGCGCACGCCCACCAGCAGCGTCGGCCACGCTTGCCGTACTCGCTGCACAATCTCCCGCAGCAAACGAGTCCGTCCCGCATAATCTCCCCCAAATGCGCCGGGGCGCTGTCGAGCCCCCAAAAACTCATGCAATAAATAACCGTGACAGGCTTTGATATCGACAAAATGAAAGCCCGCTTGCTGCGCCACTCCAGCCGCCTCGACAAACCGATCCACCAAACGAAACAGCTCCGCGTCCGTCCAGATCACCTCTTCGTCTCGAGCCGCAATGCGATAGCGGTTTTCGAGTAACGGATGACGCTGCGCGATCCGCGGTTGCAAGGGCCCAGGAACTGGCTTCGAAAATCGTCCCGAATGAGTGAGCTGTAAACCGACGAGTAGATCATCGGTCTCGGCGTGCGACTCGCGATGCGCTGCCCGAAGATTCTCCAACAAGGCTCGTAATCCAGGCAGGTTTTCCGCAATGGCCAGCGTCTGTCGTGGATTCGCACGGCCGTCGGGCTGCACCGCCGCCGCCTCGCCTCCCCAAATCAACTTCGCGCCACTCGCCCCAAATCGTCGCCAGCGCCGCAGCGTAAACTCCGTCGGCGATCCGTCGGTATGGGCGTCCCAGCCTTCCATCGGCTGAATGCACCAGCGGTTCCCCACGCGAAAGCCACCGATCGTCAGCGGCTGTGCCAAGGGTGACTCTTGAGCAGACGACAACACGACGTCGTCTACCGGTATGCTAAGCCCCAGTTCGGCCAGCCGAGCACGCAAGTCATCGACGGACTTCAGTTGAGCAATCTTTGGAAATGCAGCTGACACAGATACCCTGCCAAATTCCAGGCACAAACGCTTCCGCTCGGAGCAGCCAATCACACCGGTTACTGGTTATCGCAGATCAGGCAATCTGGCACCAGCGGCGCGCCAGGGGCATCAATAAAAGCGACAAACAGAGGTAGGCCAGCATCCAGGAACTGATTCCCCAAGCATCCAAACCAGGCACGAAACCTAAGAATTGATACGGCGGTAATGACACTTCGGTCGCCAGCACGGCGCCACCGCGATGCACGATCGTCGCCTCGCGATACCAGGGCGACAGCAGCCTTACGGGATGCTCCACATGCCTTCCGAGATGATGAATCGCCAGCCGTACTTCGCGACTCTCCGTCGCCGTCACTCGCACCCGCCAATGCACTTGGACCACTCCACCCACTTCACCATCCACTGCCACGCGCTGCACGGCAGGTGTCAACAACTCGCAGCCCGCCGTAGGAACCAAATACGTCAACCGCTCCACCGACGACGCGGGATAATTCGCCACGATCGAAAACTCAGCCCCAGTCCGCAGCGGTAAATACTGCAATCGCGCACTGGCCCACCAAGCGAGCAGCCCCAGAGGCACCAGCACCCAAGCTAAGACGATGAGGTCCGCGCGAACCTGAATGAGTTTCAACTGTGTGGCCGTGGCTTGCAACCGTTGTAGTGCTTCGTGGTCACCCGCCGCACGCGCCGTACGCCGCAAAACTCGTAGCTGCACCAGATCGCGCTGCACCCGTCGCAAACGATCTTGTGCGGTGAGTTTCCGTCGTGCCAGCAGCAACAGTCCGATCGTCGCTAACACGACCAGTACCAGTGTCACATCTCGCGGCAAATACAAGCTCCATCCCCAGAGCCAATCGAGTAGTGCTGGAATGTCAGCTACTGCTGCTGGACCAATATCCGCTGCACGATCATCGCGCATTCCGACCGCGCGCATGCCAACCTGCTGTGCGTCGATCATGAAGCCTCCGTAGCGCGCTCGAGCGGTACCGGCTGATCCGCCGTTAACCGCCATACTTTGCCCCGATCCGCATCCACTCGCAGCTTTACCCCGTCCGCAAAAATCGTGGTTGCCTGCGGGCAAACCACCGCTGGGATGCCAAAATCACGAGCCACAATCGCGCCGTGCGATAACACTCCACCACGCTCCACGATGAGTGCCCTGGCACCGACGAAGAGTGGCGTCCAGCCAGGATCCGTCGTGGGGCAAACAAGTACATACCCTTCACCCAAATCTCGAGCTTGATTGGGGTCCAGTACGATCCGCGCTACTCCTTCACCTTGACCACTGGCAATCGAACGAGCTGACCAGTCCAGCGCATCACGCAGCGATTCATCATGCGACTGCGAATCAAATAGCCGTTCCAGTTCAGCAGAGTTGATCACCTCGGGGACAATCATCTTTTGGAACGCTTTCCAGCGGAGCTGTCGAGCTACGATGCGTTCTCGTGCCAGCGCCGGATTCTGCTCAAACCACGGCAACTCTTCGACCTCCAAGAAATAAATGCCGCCCCCCAGCTCCCAGCGTCTGGCCAGTTCCTCCGTCACTTCACGCAGCAAGGCATAACCACGCAGCAAATGGAATTTTCCGAGTTCACGGTAGGGCAGCAGCTGCTTGGCAACCTGGACATCCGCGAGCACCTCTTCGTGAAACGCCGCCGCGCCGCGCTCCGCCAAGCGATCTAATAAACTTCGCTCGGCAACCTCACTTTGCCGCTGCTGCCGCGCCGATCGTTCCTGCGGCGATTCCTCGTGGAGTCCAACCAAGCGTCTTACCAGCTGCTGCACCGTGACAGGATCCTCGCACCAGCGCGGACGCGCTAACTCCATTTCATTGGCCGCTCGATGACCGTAGCACTGCACAAACGACTCGATCGACTGTCGCCCCTGCGCAACCAAGAAGAGCGCTTGATTCTGCTCCACCGTAACATCGCCATGACCCACAATCAGTTGCTCGGCCAGCAGCGCACCTTCTTGAGCTCCGAAATACTGCGTGAGCCGACTTTGCAAACTGGCTTGCGCAAGTCCCCCCAGGTAACCGGGCAGAAGTGTCTCTGCGGAAAATCTTCCGAGTACAAAGCGTCGCCGTCGATCTAAGCTGCGCAGCAACTCATCGCTACACACCGCCCTCAAGTCAACGCTCCGCTCCTCATCGATAAAGTGATTCACCGCCGTAATCACTGCGCGCTGAAATCTCGACTCAGTTTTCTGTTCGCCAAGATAGTCGCGACGAAGTGATGTTTGCTGTCGACTCGCTCGTAGCAACCGCCAGGCTAATTTCGGCAGCCTCAAGAAGAGCCAAGGGTCAGCCCGTTCCAGATTCAAATGCCGCGGTGGACCGTCCACCACACGCGGATCCGCGACAATCTCTTCCGCTCGATACTCAAACGGCAAGTCGTCAAAGAACAACTCGGCCGCTCGCTGCGGATCACAGTAGACACGTCCAAACAGCAGTTCTAGAAACCCATCCCGGCAAACCGTCGCTGACGGATGAAATCCCAGAATGCGATAGAGTTCACCGAAGCCTCCCGCACCACTCATGAACGTCCGCAAGATACTCCAGGTGAGCGGCGTTGGGGCGGGCAACGTTTCACCCAGATTATGAGCCACCCAGAGGGTTGGCCGACTGCTGGCCAACGTTTTCAGCCGCTGCAATTCCTCGCTGCGTGCTAGCTCCAGTTCGCGCTGCACCTCTAGTCCGCGAATCGCTCGCGATTGCAGCAGCGCTAATTGTCCCTCGGCAAACCCCCATTCCAGATCGCAGGGATGCCCGTAAAACTGCTCCACTTTCAAACCCAACTGACCAAGTTCCAGAAGCTGACGAGCAGTGAGCGCAGGCTCATCATCCGGACGCTCTCCAGCAACTTCTTCCTTGACCAGCAGATCGCTGCGATTCAGTACGTAGACATCGGGCGTAACGGCACCGGACACAACCGCTTCGCCTAAACCCCACGATGCTTCGACGAGCATTTCACCCGCCGCGGGACGCTGTGGATGAGTTGTGAACAGGACCCCGGAGCGCTCGGAGTCAAACATCATTTGCACATTGACGGCCGTTCCCAGCTCATCCGACAACCCATGATGACGTCGATAGACGCGCGCGCGTTCGCTGTTCCAGGAGGCGAATACGGCCTGCACACTTTGCCGTAGCGACTGCCAGGGATCGACTGGAAAATCCGCTCCCACGCGCCGTCGATACTCCGCCAGCAGTCGCCTTACAGTCTCCTCTGCCTCCAGGCCCGAATGCTTGCTGCCCGTGGCCACGAAGCCCGTTGTACCGGCGGCATCGTCGGCAACCTCCTGACCGGTGACACTCAGTTTCACGCCCTGAACGGAAGCGGCAAATTGACGAATATGTTCGGCATAGCGCTGCCAGAATTCGGCCGGATTTCGCGCTGAGGCGCTGAGTCCCGGATGGAGCCCACAGTTCAAGATCGTATCCATCATGCCCGGCATCGATACCGCCGCGCCCGAGCGGACAGCCACCAGCAGCGGGCGTCCTCCCTGCCCAAACGACCGCCCCGTATCCAACTCTAACTGCTGCATCGCCGCGACGATTTGCGGCCACAACTGCTCCGGCCACTCGCCACCCGCTGCTAAGATTTGTGCACAACAGGGAGCAGCAATCGTAAATCCTGGCGGCACAAAAAAACCCGCTCGACTCAGCGCCGCCAGACTCGCACCTTTCCCTCCCAGCAAATCCACTCGCTGCGGATCACACTCCCCCTGACCCGCTCGAAAGGAAAACACCAGCCGACTAGCATCGTCACTCATGGCGCACCACTCGCCAAACAAACCAGTCGACCACTCTTCGTCAAAAAGAACACTCGCCCAGCCAGCGACGAAACGGCTGTCACTGGCTCATCGCCCTCTTCCAACGTCGGCCAGGCCCACGGTTGCAGCGGTCGTCCCTGTCGATCGCGCAAGACAACGGATGAAGACGAAGATGAAGTTGATGGCGATGAAGATGATGGCGGTTCGCGTTCATCCGGGATGGAAGACAACGATCCCTGCACCAAGTCGAACGACTGCACCGGACGTGTACTTCCGCCGAGCTGCACGACATGTAACTGCCGCTGATCCGCTGTCAGATACGTTTGCGTCGCCGCCGCCAACGGCAACCGCGTCGGTTCGCGGAGCGGCGTGCCCGTTGTTCCGTCCAGCGTATGCAGGTCGGCGTTGAGCAGCACCAACAGTAAACCATCGCTCGTGGCCAGCGCCGCCGTCGTCGCGAGCGGCTCGTCAGCACTCTGCAGTTTTCGTTGCCAGACCAGCCGCCCCTCGCGCAAGCTCCAAGCGGAGAGCGATTGATCAGCCCACAGATAGACGAACTGGTCATCAACCGTGATCGCCAGAAACTCTTCCGCCGCCGTAGCCACCTGCCATTTCTCGCGCCCGTCTCGTACATCCCAGCCTGTCACAACAATCGCTGGCTCGGGCTGAGGAGTGTCATTCAGCGCCACCACCACGGTGCCATCCGCAATTAGAGGCGGCGCGACCAAATGCCCTGTCATCGCCTGCTGCCATAAGCAGCGACTTCGTAGTTCTCCCGTTCGCTGATCGAGTAACTGCTCCGTGGGTACCGTTGACCAGGCAGTGACAATCGCTTCATTCGCCAGCGGAATCGATAGCGCGGCAATCGCGCGATCGGGCAGCAAAGCCACCGGCCAAACCTCGCGCGGCTCCTCACCGTCAATCTCGGGATCAACTGCCCAGTCCATTCTCGTCGCTTCAGCGGGCATCGTCTGGTCAGCCATGCCAGCCAGTTCACCGCGATTCCACACCGGCGGTCGCTCGCGCGCTGTCAATGATAATGCTATTAACCCTTGGTCAGCCGTTCCCACAATCACGCGATCAAACACGATCGTGGGCGAACTATAGGAAGAGCCACCCGAACCAGTCGCCACCGACCAACTCGGCTCCAGCGTCTCTCGATTCAAACAGTGGATACGTCCGGAGAGTGTCGTGATCACCAAGCGTTTCTCGGTCACCGCTGGAGAACTGACAATCGGCTCGCGTGCATCCCAGCGTCGCACAATCTCGCCAGCTTGCGCTCCCGAGTGGGCAATTTGATAAAGCGCGCCATCACGACAGCCTACATAGAAAACATCGTCGTCGACCGCGATCGCACCCAGCACGGTTTCGGGCAAACGCAACTTCCAAGCAACTTCTCCGGTCGCGGGATCGAGCGACCAAACTTCACCGCCGGGCGCCAACTCACGACGACTACGCTCAATCTCATCCGTCGTCGCATTGGCTGCTTGCAGAGCGCTCAGTTTCGCTTGCCAAAGATCCTCCGCCGATTGCACAAAGTTGCCGCGGCCAAGTCCGACGAGCAGTTGCTGTTGACCGTCGGCGGCTGCTGCCCAGGAAACGGGAGCGAAAACGGGATGACTGGTTTCACGCCGCCAGCGCAAGGTGCCCGTCGCGGCATCGACAGCACACACCGCTTGACCGCCTTCACCCAAGCCAAAATAGACCACGCCATCGACGACCAGCGGCGAAGACTCGCAATCGCGATATTCATCACCCGCTAAATGCCACAGGATTTGTGGTCGTCCATTCGCTACGCTGCGCAGTGACAAGCAGTACAAACCATCATCGCCTGCTGCCACATACACTCGCCCGTCGTCAATCGCGGGCGTAGCCTCCACATGACTTTGAGTGGGAAACTGCCAGACGAGATTTCCTGCCAAATCAAGACAAGTGACCCGCGCATCGCGCACCTGATGCAATCCCTCACCACAGACCACGAAGCCCTCCGCCACAACCGGCGACGAAAACGTCGCTCGATAATCCTCGGGAGCGTAGCGCCAGCGAGTGCGTCCGGTTGCCAGGTCGACACTCACAATCGCGCCCCGACCTGTCGGCGTAAACGGGCCGATTCCCGCCGCCGTGGCATAAATCACCTGATCACCCGCGATCGCCGGTGACGAAAATACCGACTCCGGTTCGCTCGGATCGCCAGCTTGCCAATCGGTGGCCGTCACGGTGCTCGCAGCGCCTGTCGTTGTTCCCGTCGTTGTTCCTGTGGTTGCTCGTGCCGCATTTCCCAGTCGCTGGCGACCACCGCGAAACATCGGCCACTCGCCACGCTCCATCTCGACCCCAACGAGACTGGCCTTGCGCCCCTGTGATCCCCAGATCTTCGCCGACAGTTTTCCCCATAGTCGCGGAGTCCAGGGGCTGAACCAGCAAATCAGAAATCCCAGGACCAGCAAACTGAAAAGCTTTTGATGCCACAAAAATCGTGCCACGCGCTTCATCCCGCGCGGTGTAGCCAGCGTGGCCAACAGAGTACCGAGCGCCAGCAGAATGCCAGGCAGCAGCGCGAGCAGCGTTTGCAGAGGACCGACCAGAATCGGAATGACGGCCAACTGCATGGGGCGGTTTCTTCTACGTCGTCGTCGGCTACGTTTTTCTTTTACTTCACAGGCAAAGTCGGTCGAGCGGGCAAGTCGCGCGGGTAACTATACGTTTCACCCTCAGGTGCCGCCACGCTCTCGATCCGCACCGCGCGGAATGGCGCATCCGGATCAGGAATGGTGAGTCGCAGGAGCGGTGGCGGTGCGGCAGCGGCGAGCGCTTGCGGTCGCACCAGAAAACCGTGCCGCAGTAATCCACTGGGATCGTCATTGATCTTCGGCAACGCTTCCGCCTCACGTGCATAACGCTCACCACTCGGCAAAGAACCAAGTTCCGCTGTCGCGATCTTGACTCGCGACGCCTCCGGCAAAACCAGTTCTCGTGGTCCCTGTGGTCGTTCTTCCGTCGCGAGCGACGGCTGCTCGACACTTGGTTGATTCCAAATCGGCTTCATCCGCTCCAGTGGCGACCAAACCGCTTCCCGCGTTTGCGGGATAGCTGGCAGTGCCCACGCTGGTCCACCAGGAGCACCGGGGAGCGGTTTTTTCTTGGAGACCAGCGGCGCCTCACCGAGTGTGTCGCGACTGGATGCCGTCGTGGCGGGCTTGGTCGCCTGAGGCCACTCGGGCACCACCACGCGATTCTGGGGTGCTAAGCGAGTCTGCAAATTGGCTGGCAGATCAGCTCCGTACACCGGCAGACATCCGACACCACCTAGTAGCATCGCACGCCACCACCAGCCACCACTGCTCTTCACTGCTCGCTTCATCGAATCTCAATCCTCAAGCACACACTTTTGATTGAACCACTCGCCCAGCGACGGAATTCGTTACCGAGCACGATAGGAAATATCTGAAAAACTACTTCCGGATTTACCTTAGGGAGCTTGAATGACTAACTGCACGTCGGTGCCCACATCCGGCAACATCTTGGCATTCGTGTCCAGCTTGATGAGAGGCTCTTCTTTCATCGTCAAATTAGTTTGAAAGACGCATTCATTCGTCACCGGGAAAATGGCAATCAGAGTGCCCGTTTGATCTGCGGCATAAACTTTTTCCGGCTTGGCAGGATCGGGTTGCTTGACGACCGACCCAGTGAACAGCCACTTGAGATTCGGCATCGCTTTGCCTGTCTTCTTGTCCAGCAACGTGCGTTCGATCGGCATGCGCTTGGCGATTCCACCCGCTCCCGGTAGATCTAAAAAAATCTTGACCTCAGTACCCTTTGGCTCTGCCCCTTCACCTTTCGCAGGAGTGCCAGGTTTCACGCCGAGTTCTTCGAGTGCCTTATGAATGTCGCTAGGCTTCGCTTCAAAGGTCACCACCGTTTCATGGGCCTTTTGCCCCTTGGGGGCTGGCCAAGCAGCAATCACTTCGATCGGATAAACCTCGTTGAGATTCGGCAGCTTACGCGGTGCGATTTTGCAGGGAATGGTGATCGTTTTCTTCTCTTTGTCGATCTTCAAACCAGCGCCATCCTGAGCGGCTGCGGGCTCGCTGATCACCACGACGCCAACACTCAGCAGACTCGCCGTGATCACACCGAGCCATCGTTTTCGTTGTACGAACATGATTGGTATTCCTAACAGGCTATGAGTTGCTGTTTGCTAAGCAACCAAGGTTATCGTTCTTCCGATTTAATCCCCGATGCAGATGACCGCGGTTGGCCGTCGTTCTGCTGTCGTCTCCAGATTACAGGTAGCGACATACAACTTGCCACCGGCGATGGCCGGCGCGCCATAGATTTGACCAGGGGCTCCGACCGCCGGATCTTGGCCCACGTCAAACTTCCACAGTAGCTTGCCATCGCTCACCAGCAGGCAATGAATGACACCTCGCAGATCAGCCGCGTAGATCGCCTCACCAGCGATGGCTGGAGCTGCAAAAAACGGAGCCTGCGCGTCGTACGTCCAGCGATCCTGCCCCGTGGCCACATCGATGCCGCGCACTTTTCCATCCGTTGCTACGACCACGGCGGTTGAGCCTTTCACGGCCACCGACGACACCACTCCACCAGGCAACTCGCGCTTCCATTTGGCAGCGCCCGTCGCCAGCTGGAATGCTGCCAGTTCCCCTTTGCCCTGAGGAATATCTTTTGGTTCCAAGCGAATGTTACTGCTGCCAACCAGGACCAGGTCACCCGCCACCGTGGCACCGGCCCACGGGTTGTGAGTTAGTGGCTGTTTCCACGCCGTCGAACCATCCGACACTTTCAGTGCGAGCAGCGCTCGATCACCAGTCTTTTCCAGATCCAAGCGCGCCGAGGCCACCAGGACGAAATCATTCGTCACGGCGAGCGGCGCGTCGACATGCCACTGTCCCGCTCCCTGTTGCCAAGCTTTCTTCGGTCGCGGCTTGGGTAGCGCATCTTCACTGGGAGGAATCGCAAAGTCAGGATCAACTTTTTTCTCCTGCTCATATTTCGCGACCATCATGTCCCACTGCTTTTTCAGCTGCACCTGCGCCGCGGCAAAATCAATCTCCTTGCCATCCAGCTCCAGTTTGCTGGTGTCCAAGCAGAGCACTCCGGCATTCCCCGCGCCGAAGAAAACTCGATTGCCCGCAATCGCCGGACCACCTTCCAAGTGGACGAGTTGTCCGGGGATGGGGAATTGCCAAACCGGCATCCCATTATCAATTCGCAGGCCGTGCAGCATCGCTCCATCGGTCTGATGCATGCCGTCACCAAAGATCACTAAACCATTCGCCGTGGCGGGCGAGCAAACGGTGGGCAGCTTGAGGAACGGGGCACCCTTGCCCCAGCGCAAGCGTGGATTCTTCTTAGGGTCGATGTCGAGTGCCTGAAAGGAGGCCGAATTGAAAGCACCCAGACCCGAAACAAACGCCAGTCCGTCCGTCACGACCGGCGCCGCCAGGTAGTGATCGGTCGACTTGAGTGCCCAGAGCACGCGCGGTGCCTTGGGTCCTGACTGCCCATCGACATTTCCCGTGCGCTGCGGATTGCCGCGATACGTCGTCCAGTCCGCCGCCAACAGGCACCGCTGAGCATCACCGCTCACTCCCAACCAACTCCACGGTGCCACATTCACCAGCAGAGCGAACAGAAGCACCAGTAGCTGGCGAGTCGCTGCAGAAAATCTTGCCATTCCCCATTCCATTCCGCCACATCTCCTCACGTCACGCTGATGACCAGTCGACGCTGGACCTCTTCGTGTCGTTTGATTCCTAGCCTGACTATTTCCTACTTCTTCCTACTTCGCGATAACTACCCGATAACATCGCAACTACTTCGCAGCCTCACTCGCTGCCGTCACTCGGCCGGCGAGCGAGTTTACGGATTCTGTCCTACTTGACCAGCCGCCGGCTGTGCCGCTGCTCGCAAGAGCACCGATGACTCTTGCCCTTCGTTATTCATCAGCAGGTCGGGAAAACCATCCGCATTAATGTCTCCGACGGCGATCCCGCGAGTATTGAAAATGCGTTGCAACAAACCGGCGTCAGCGGTGCCGTCGACAAACTTTCCTTGTCCCGCATTCCGGAAGAGCCGATTCGGGCCTTTGGTGCAGCCGATGAGCAGATCGAGTCGTCCGTCACCATCAAAGTCAGCGCCCGTCGCACACGTGGCTTCTCCCAGGGCGCGATTGAGTTCACCACTAGTGGCTGTGACGTCGAGAAATTTGCCCGCTCGATTGGCCCACAATTTACTCACTCCATTTTGCGGCACGAACAGATCCGGCTTTTGATCGCCATCCCAGTCGGCGAAAACCGGGCGCACTTTGCCGACGACAAAACTGACGCCGCTATCCTTGGCTTCCGTGAAGCCCTGGGTAGAGTTCAGTGCCAACAGCCCGGTGCCAATGGTGTAGAGAAAATCGTCGCGACCATCGCCATTGATATCCGCCACGGCCAGATGATCACCCTTTTGACGCAGAGCTGCACCCAGACCTTGGGCGCCCAGTCCCGCTTGCTCGGACACATCGACGAATTGCCGCTGCGCCGCTCCCTCGCCCTGCACCGCACCCAGATTGCGATAGAGCCGTAAACCGAGAAACCCGTTCGCCAAGAGGATATCTGGGTGAGCATCTCCGTCGTAGTTGATCCAGGACGCTGCGGTGAGTTGATAGTAGGATTCGCTGGGCAGCAGATTCGATTCGTCCTTGAAACTACCGCCTTGACCGGTGAGTAAGCGCGGGCCCTGCGGAGTCGCCAGCAGCAAATCCAGTTTCTTATCGCCGTTGAAGTCAGCAAAGCCTGCCCAGCGAGCGCCCGTCGTAATTGGCAAGCCAATCTCACTCAGCGCCGGCCCGTCCACCTTCAGCAGCGTCACTTTTCCCAAGCCGTAAAAACAAAACTCGTTCTTGCCGTCACCGTCAATGTCAGCCACCGTGACACCCTGTGCTTCGGGATCGGTGCGACTCACCCCGGCATAGTGTGAGAAGGGCGGCATCCCCGCAATCGTGCGAAAATCATCGCCACCCCAACCGGCGAAGTCGCGCGTGGCGTTGTAATCCTGAATCTTGAGGCTCGCTCGCAAGCGCTGAATACGGGCCGTGCGCAATTGCAGCGACATCTTGTCGCCGTCCACCATGCACGGCACAACCACCTCTTGGCCGGCCACCATGGCGGTCACAATCGCCGCCAATTTATCAGCCGTACCCGCATAGCTGCGCAGCATGTACGGCTCACCGTGACTCATGCTCCACCAGTCACCATTCGCGTACGCCTGATACCAATAGTTGGCAATACAGGTTTCGCTTGCGCCACCGTTGTTGAAAAACAGAGCCGTCTTTCCCGGTTCCGCATATTCCATGATCGCCTTCCATTCCCGTTCATGGAAACCACCGCGACCAATGTTGTGCTTGATGACTTCGCCTTGCTGCGTGCCTTTAAGATCTTTCACCTTGCGGAACAAAATCAAGTTCCGCTCCTTATCAACCTTTTCGATTTTCAGCAGCGTAATTGAGGTCGACTCCATGACCACTCGACCAAGCGTGTACGGGATCTCCACGTAGGCACTCACCGTGACCGGCTGATGAGCCATCACGAAGAGCGCGAGCCCGGTGAGCAGTGTGAGCCGTGTAAGCAGCGTAAGCCGTGAGAGCGGCGAGTACCGTGACCGATGCTTGTTGATCATGGATTGGCTCCAGTCTGTAATTGCGTCAGTCGCTGCTGCGCCGACTTCGCCCACTCAGTGTTCGGAAATTCGCGCACGACTCGTTCTAGTAACCGCCGAGCTTGCGGCGGCTGATTGAGGTCCTGGAAGATCCGTGCGGCTTCCAGCAGCGAGATCGCACTCCATTCGGGATAATCGTACGTGAACGGCACGACGAGCAGCGCATTAATCGCTTCCGGCAATCGCTTCTGCTCGAGACGACAGAGAGCTAATTGATACTGCGCTTTCGCAGCCACTTCCGTCGCCGTCTCGTTGATCACGAGCTGATAAGCGGCTGCGGCCTGATCGAATTGCTTCTGATTCTGATACGCCCAGCCAATTGCATAGCGAGCATCGAAGCGCAGCGGACTTTGTGGGAAACGCTGAATGAGCGTCTCCAGCGCCTGCCGGCTCGGATCCCAAGTCCCCGCAAAGCCATAGGCATGTCCCAGTCGCAGCAGCGCCCGCTCGCTTAGTTGCGGAATCGCTTGCAGCGGCTGCTGATCGCGGAACGGCGTGAGTAACTCGATCGCCTTCGCATAATCCTTGAGTATCAACTGGCACTCGCCCGCTCGATATCGAGCCTCGGGGGCCAGCAAACTCTTCACGTTGCTCGCTACCGCCAGAAACTGCGGCAACGCTTTATCGGCAGCATCTTTCGTCAAGTAACAACTGCCCAATCGTAGCCGCAACTTTTCCTCGATCTCAGGAGCAGGCTCGAGCGTGAGTGCTTCTTCGAGCAGAGCGATCGCAGCATCACCTTCGCCCCGCTTGGTCATCGCTTCGGCCAATTCCAAGCGGCCCAGTAGCGCGATGGGGGAATCGACACCCGCCGTAATCAGCGCCTTATACTGCGTTCGCAATAGCTCCTCGGCAGGTTGCTTCGGCACGGCGCTCAAGGCCACTGCAGGTGGACTCGACGCTGGCACTGCTGGTCCGGTGGTGTTAGCAGTTGCCGCAGTGCCAGCCGGCGCGGTCGTGTTGGCAGCAGTGCCGGTAGCTGGTTTACCAGTCGCCTTCGCCTGCTCTTCCAAAAACTTCTTCAGCGCCTCTTCATTCAGCTTTTGCTGAGCCGCTTCGATCTCCACGTCCGCCAAGGTCTGATAGCACCAGGCTGCTTCGTAAAGCATTCGCTGGTGAGTTTCAGAACCGGCAGCTTTACTTGCCACTGCGGTGGCTTGCTGCACTAAAAAGGTGCCTGTCTCGGTGATTTGTTTGACGCACTCGGCGCGCTGCTGATTCGCTGCCGCAACTTCTTCCGGCTTGGCACCCGCTTTCCGCGCGGCGGTCGTCGCCAACAGCAAGCGCGCCACCGCATCTTCTCGACGGCACTGGCCGGCACGCCAAGCCGCATCCATCGCCTCACCACTGGCCGCATACTTTTGGATGAGACCTTCAAATAGTTTTTGTGCGTCCACCAGCTTGCCGCTCTCTTTCACTGCCAAGGCATGATGATAGGCCAGCAGCGGTGCCCAGGCCGCTCGCCCAGGATCATTCGTCAAAGCAGCTTCGTAATTGTTGCGCCCCTCCTGCAGTAAAGTCGCTGCTTCAGCGGCTTTGTTTTGGGACCGCAACAACGTCGCCAGTCGGACATACGCCAGCGGCGCAACCGATGAACCCTTGAGCGGATCTTGTTTGAATTTGCTGAGTTCATTTTGAGCGCTACCCGTGTCGTTGAGGTCGATCAGGCAGTTGGCTCGTTCGAGTGTCGCGGCAGGTACCGCAGCACTTGTCGGAAACTGCGTGGTCACTCGCTCTAAGGCTTGTCGAGCACTATTTAGGCGAGCGGTCCGTTCGGCAGGATCGGCCAATTGCACCGCCATTTTCTGCTGGCAATAGGCAAGCTTGAGCAGTGCATCGGGCGTTTGCGGAAGTGCCAGTTTTCCGTCGGCAGGCTGCGCGCCGATGAAAACCTCGAGCAGCTTGAGGGCCTCGGTCAAGGCTTGCAATTGACGTCCCACAGCCAGCGCGTCCGTGCCTTCCATGGGTGCCGCGCGCAGCAAACAGTCGGCATGAAAATAGGGCGCCGTAGCCAATTCACCCTGATAATCACCACTCGGAATCGCCTGTAACAACTTCAGCGCCTCGACAAAATTGTCTTGACGATAGAAGGTCATCGCCCAGCGATAGCGCGCCACCGAGGCATACGGAAACTCGGGATACTTTTCTAGCAGCGTCTTGTACCGAGTAGCGGCTTCACCCAGCCATTTTGCCAAATCCGCGTTCTTGGCAGGCACCTGAGTTGGTTCAATTGCTGCCGCCCGCATGAACGCGTTTTCAGCCGCTCGAAATAAAACAGCCGGTAGTAAGGTGCTTTGGGGAAACGACTGAGCAAACTGAGTGCAAACTTGATCCGACGTGTCAAATTGACCAGCCATGTGCAGCGCCGTCGCGCGGCGCTGCAAAAACTCTTCGTTTCGCAGCGGTGAGATGTTTTCCTTGGCACCGGTCTCAAAGGTGGCGGCAGCCGGCGCGAATTGTCGAGCTTGTACTTGCAAGTCACCCAGCTCCAGCAGAATCTCGCCGCGCCGCTGTTTCGCTTCAGGTTCCTGCGCAACTCGCTGATTCGCCTTCTCTGCTGCTTGGGTTAGTTGTGTGATGGTGGTGGTGAGAGCTTGTGCGTAGGCCGGGGCCTGAGCGGGATCGGCACCATTCAACGTTGCGCGCCCCAACCACAACAGCGCTCGATCCGCCAGCACGGGATGATTGGCCAGGGCTGTCAGCACGGGCACAGCAGGCTGAAATTGTCGCAATTCGACTTGCGCCATCGCTTGTCGCAGTTTGGCTTCGTCGGCCAAAGGCGACTGAGGCTGCTGCTGCAGAAACGCGGTGAACCGCGTCAGCGCGTCACTATTCTTCTGCTGCTCTTGCAGTAACACCGCCGAGTGAAATTGGCTGCGGACGACATAATCGGGAGCCGTACGCACAAACGCCTCCAACCGCGCTCGTTCGTCCGGCTGATTCGCCAAGGCGGCGCCGTTTTGTAATTGCTGCTGAGCGGCCGTCTTGGCCTTTTCGTAGCCAGCGATCACGGCGTCATACCGTGCCGCCGCCTCCACGCGCTCTTCCAGCAAATGGTGAGTCCGCCCGAGAAGGTACTGAGCATGCGCACCAAACACCGGTTGCGTGAACGGTGCGAGTGCAGCCAGGGACCGCAGACTGCCAGCGTAATCGCGCAAATTAAACGCAGCTTGACCGTGCAGATACAACGCCAGCGGTCGATAGACACTTTTGCTTTGCGTCGCATCGGCCAGCCAGGGTGCCAGCAGCTCCACTGCCTCTTTCGACTTATCTTGCCGCAGCAACATCTCGCTGTGATCACACCGAGCTCGATTGGCCCACTCAACATCCGCCAGCAACTCGCCAGCCGCCGCTGCGGGTGCCGGGGCAGCTGTCTTCGCGCGAGCGAGAAAGGCGACGGTCGCTTCGTTAAATCGAGTGGCGGCGCTGGCAAATTGTGGCAGCGCCTGTTGCTTCAGAGCGGGCGCCTCGTTCGGCTTGGCAATGGCCTGCTGCCATGAATCGTATGCGGTTCCGCGATGAGCCAGTGCTAGTTGATAGAGCACGTACGGGCGATCCACGAACTCGTTCGCACCTGCTGCGGGCGTGAGTGCCTCGATCGCATTCTTGAAGTCCCGCGGATTGGTTTCGAGCAAGGCAAGTCCCAGCCCATAGCGAGCCGCCGTGACATCTTTTTGGTTCGGGAACTTCTGGATGTACTCGCGAAAGCGTTCCGCCGCCACGTTGTACTGCTTGTCGTTGAAGGCTTTGTTGCCAGCGTTGAGCACCAGCGCCGCCTGCTCCTCCGGCTTCAAGGGCGCCTGGGCCGAAGCGACTGTCGGTCCGACGCCGAGGAATACGGCCGGCAGCGGCACCGAGCGGCTCACATCGACGGGCCAGCCGCCCAATCCGGCCACTCCCAAGAACACGCTGCACAATCCCAGCTTGCGCCCAATCTGTTTCGTTACTCGCATGACACGCCAACTTTCCGTTCGATGGAGTCCGTAACCAGCATCCTGTTGTGATCAGCAGGATCGATCAGCGTCGGATTATGCTTTGCTGCGCGCCGGCAAGTCAAGTTGCGCCGGAATGGGGGGGCTGCTAGGTGGAATGGGGACGGTCATGGACTTCATGGAGTTCCCCACGTGGAGGAATCGTCTGTGATGCCAAGAGTCTTACCAGCGGAACCTGGGGCTCAGGACCAGACTCTCAGCGGTGGTGATCGACCTTGCCGCTTGGCGGCTCATCAGCGTAAAATCCTGAACCCGTTGGGCCTCGTGGTGAAACAGACATCTTTCTCACCACCACCAGCGACATCGCTGCTGTTTTTCATTTCTGCCACGAGAGGGAGTTTTCCATGGCTCATTGGTACACAGACAATTCATTATCGATTGGTCACACCCCGCTAGTTCGTTTAAACCGCGTGACCGATGGAGCGGGTGCCACGGTGCTGGCAAAGATTGAAGGTCGCAATCCCGCCTATTCGGTGAAATGCCGCATCGGAGCGGCGATGATTTGGGACGCCGAAGAACGCGGGCTACTGGGACCCGGCAAGGAATTGGTCGAGCCGACCAGTGGAAACACGGGCATCGCGCTGGCCTTCGTCGCCGCCGCTCGCAATATCCCCCTCACGCTCACCATGCCGGAAACGATGAGCATCGAACGGCGCAAGTTGCTGGTCGCTTACGGTGCCAAGCTCGTGTTGACCGAAGGGCCGCGCGGGATGTCTGGTGCGGTCGCGAAGGCCGAAGAGATCGCTCATTCCGATCCCAACCGTTACGTGCTGTTGCAGCAGTTTAAGAATCCCGCCAACCCCGCGATCCATGAGCGGACGACGGGACCAGAAATTTGGGACGATACCGATGGAGCGGTCGATATTTTTGTCGCGGGCGTTGGGACCGGTGGCACCATCACCGGTGTTTCTCGCTACCTCAAACAAACCAAAGGCAAGCCGATTCAGTCGATCGCGGTGGAGCCATCGGCCAGTCCCGTGCTCACCCAAAAGCGCAACGGTGAACCGCTCAAATCCGGACCGCACAAGATTCAAGGCATCGGAGCGGGTTTTGTCCCCGACGTGCTCGATATGAATCTCATTGATGAGATCGCTCAGATCTCCAATGAAGATGCGGTCGCCTTCGCCCGGCGGCTCTGCCTGGAAGAAGGAATCCTCTGTGGTATCTCGTGCGGAGCGGCAGCGGCGGTAGCCGTGCGAGTAGCGAAGCGACCCGAAAATGCCGGTAAGACCATCGTGGTCGTATTGCCTGATTCAGGTGAACGCTACTTGAGCTCGGTGCTGTTCGAAGGCCTGTTCGACGCCGACGGTAAAGCTCGCTAGTCGCGGCTGGAACAGAGATTCAGCCGACGAAAGCGTACTGGGTTCGGTGTAGTTAATCGGGTTTGAGGGAGAGGACCGAAGGTCCGACCAATCACCTAGCCCAGCCCAGCGGGCTGGGTTTCAGGGAGCCATTGAAACTCGGACCAGGGCCAACGGCCCGAAGATGAGCCACGGACCCATCAAAAAGCGATGGATGAATGGTGGGCGAACCACGAGTCGGACGAAACTCGAAAAACCCTTTTTTTCAATCGCCTCATGATTTACATTCCATAGGCCTGCGGTGGTGCGGCGCCGCATTGTTTCACGCGCCACCCTCACCTCGCACACCCACTCGCCTCGCACACCCACCACGAATCGCGCACCCGCCCCTCGCCCTGACCACTCGCCCCGACCCCTCGCCCCGACCACTCGCCTCCTGCCTGTTAGATCGCTCAATCCTATGAATAGTCTTTTTGTTCGGACTGGCGTTCTCCTGGCTCTGCTACCACTAGCTCTACTACCACTGGCCCTGCTCCTCGCCACTGGTACCGATCTCCACGCCGACGAACCGCTCGCGCCACGCATCGACGCCCTCATTCAAGCCAAAATGGGCGGGCCAGCCAGTCCCCGGACGACTGACGCCGAGTTTCTGCGGCGCGTTTATTTGGACGTGACGGGGCGAGTGCCATCGACCGGCGAGGCCCGCGCGTTCCTCACCGACACCGCTACCAACAAACGTGAACTGCTCATCGATCGCTTGTTGGATTCCCCCGAGTACGCAGTGCGGATGTCCGACGCCTGGCACGTCATGCTGCTCGAACGCCAAGGTGAATCGGCCGAATGGCGTCAGTTTTTGCGAGCAAGCTTCTCCGCCGACAAGCCCTGGGATCAGCTCGTACGCGACATGATCTGGTCGGAATCCGCTGATGAAAGTCGACGCGGTTCCGCTTTCTTCCTGTCAAAGCGCTTGGAGAATTACGGACAGAATCCGGTCGACTATCCGGGACTTGTGCGCGACGTGGGGCGACTCTTCCTTGGCGTCGACGTGCAATGTGCTCAGTGTCACGATCATTTGTTCGTCGACCAATACAAACAGGACTACTATCAGGGACTCTTCGCGTTTCTCGGCCAAGCCTACCTGCGCACCGATGTGAAGTTTCCTGCCGTAGCTGAAAAACCGGTCACTCAAAAAGTTGAATTCAGTTCCGTGTTCGTCAAAGAGCCGCGCTCGACGGGCCCCAAATTGCCCGGTGGGATGGAACTGGAGATTCCCGTCATTGCCAAAGGCGAGGAATACCTCACACCGCCTGATAAGAAAACAAATGCTCCCGGCGTACTCAAATTCAGCCCACTCAAATTGCTCGCCGAACAATTACCTCGAGGCGATAATCCGCTCTTCGCACGCAATGCCGTCAACCGTCTCTGGTGGCTGGTGATGGGTCGCGGTCTGGTGCATCCGCTCGATCTACAGCATGCCGATAATCCACCATCGCATCCGGAACTGCTGGATTTGTTGAGCCAGGAATTTGTGGCTCATGGCTTTCGCGTGAAGTGGCTCTTGCGCGAACTGCTGCGCACCGAGGTCTATCAGCGTTCTTCACAGTTGCCCGATGGGGTCGCGCCGGATGACGTGTCGGAATCGAGTTTCCGCACAGCCTTGGAACGTCCTTTATCCGCCGAACAGATGCTGGCAACTCTGTGGCAAGCGACCGGCCCCGACACTCCGCGCCTCTTCGATCCGCCAGCCACGGAAGCGGAACTGGGGAAACTGCGTGAACGATTCACCAAAGCGTTTGCGAATCCGCCCAAGGAACCAGAGACGGAGTACAGTCCCAGCGTCAAGGCAGCACTCTTTCTCTCCAACGATGAAGTGGTACTCAGTTGGTTCCAACCGCGGATGGGCAACTTGGTCGAACGCTTACAAGCTCAGACCGATGATGACCGAATGCTCGATGAACTTTACCTGGCCATCCTCACTCGAACGCTCACGGATGATGAGCGAGCGGCGGGCAAATCATGGCTGATGAAAAACCCTTCTCAGCGTCTGCTCGCCATCAGTCGGCTCGCCTGGGCCCTCGCTTCCTCCACCGAATTCGCACTCAATCATTAATCCTATGAATCAGCCCCGCTGTCCTCGTTGGGAACATCATCTTTCACGTCGGCGACTACTAGGCGGTGCGGCGGCAGCCGCTGCCGGCACGCTGGCTTTTTCGCCGATAGCCCCGCTGGGATGGTCGCGCATCTTGAGTCCTGCGGGCGCGGCTGAGCTGCAGCAAAAACGCAAGCAGGTGCTGTTCATCTGGATTGATGGCGGGATGAGTCAACTGGAAAGCTGGGACCCCAAACCTGGGACGATATTCGGGGGACCGTTTCGAGCGATTCCCACGTCGGTTCCTGGCACGCAGGTAAGTGAGCTGCTGCCACGAACCGCGAAGTGGATGCACGAATTGACGGTCGTCCGCAGTCTCTGCACGAAAGATAATTCCCACTCCGCCGGCGTAGCTCGCATTCAACGTGGTGATCCTAAGAACCGCGGCGTCACCTATCCGTTCTTCGGTTCGGCCGTAGCCAACTTACTGGGATCCGGCGACAGCGGCTTACCACCCTACGTCTGGATCAAGCCCGGCAGCGGTGGTTTCATTCACCAAGATGCCGGCTTTCTCGGACCAAAATATGGAGCTCTGGCATTTGGCGATGGCAAGCCACCTGAGAACATGGTGCGACCGGAATCGCTGAATGAGGCGGACGACGAAAGTCGTAACGAGTTACGGGAAGCCGCGAATCGCCGCTATGCCGCTCGACGCCGACCACAGGTGAGTGAAGCGAGCAGCTATGTCTACGAAATGGCCCGCACACTGATGCGCCGACAAGATCTGTTCGATACCCGCAAGTTTGATCCTCGGGATGTCGAGCGATATGGGCAGCATGAATTCGGACGTCACATGCTGCAGGCGCGCAAAATGCTGGAAGCAGGCGTTACCTTCGTCAAGGTGAACAGCTACGGCTGGGACACTCATGGTGATAATTTCAACGCGCATGTGAGTCTCATGCCGCGCTTCGATCAGGCATTCGCCGCCATGATCGAAGATCTGTCGACGCGCGGCATGCTGGATAACGTGCTGGTGATTGCGATGAGTGAGTTTGGACGAACGCCGCGCATTAATGGTCATGTGGGACGCGATCACTGGCCAGAAGCCTGGTCACTCGCCATGGCTGGCTGCGGACTCAAACGCGGTGCCGTGGTCGGAGCGACGAATGAGCAAGGCACGTGGGTGTCGACTCAGGAGCACGATATCGGTCATCTGTTTCACACCTGGTTCCATTGCCTGGGAATTGATTCCAAGAAACAGGAATACAACAACCACGGCCAGCCACTACCGCTAGCCCATGATGATTGCTCCGTGATCAAAGAGGCCTTGAGTTGAAGCTGGGGAGCGGAAGCTGGGGACTTGAAGCTGTGACTAGAAGCTGGCGGGCTCGTGTCCTGCCGCTACGATCACCACAGGTCCAGGCTTACCTATGCTCACCCAGGACGGACCATTTTTTAAGGAATCGATCGATGCTCAACCCACTGCCCTGGAAAGAGCCCCAAGAGCTTAAGGTGGTGAACGCGGATCCTCAGGTTGTTCAGGCTCGCTATAGCTCCTGCGGCAAGTATCTGCTCGCGGCCAGTTACGATGCTCGCGTCCGCCGCTGGGATCTATCGCAAGAAGAGGTCCCGGAAATGACGCCCATCGGCGGACATGGCGGCTGGGTCACAGCCCTCGCCTGCGCTCCGCAAGACGACGCCATCTTTACCGTCGACTCGTGGGGCCAACTGCGTCGTTCGACCTATCGCACCGAACCAGTCACCACGGCGTGGTCTGTCGCCGCAGCTCATCAGGGCTGGATTCGGGATGTGGCGGTGAGTCCCGATGGTCAGCGCGTCGCCACTTGCGGCATCGACAAACGGGTGCGGATATGGTCCGCAGCGGATGGCAAACCTCAGCATGAATTCGCCACGGGAGACGGCCCGAACTACGCGCCACTCAATGGTTGCCTGACAGGTGATGTAGCAGTGCTGAAATTCACGGCCGACGGTCAATCATTAATTACCGGCGACTTGGCAGGTCAAGTGAAACTCTGGAATCTGGCCACGAACCAATCGGTGCGAGAATTCAACGCCAGCTCGCTCTTTAAACTGGATCGGCTGCAGGATACGGGTGGAGTGCATTGCTTGGCGATGGATCGTGACCAAAAGTGGTTGGCAGTCGGCGGTACCGTGCCGAAGAATGGAGGCACCGTTGTCGGTCCACCAACTCTACTCGTATTTGATTTTACAAATGGTGAGCTGAAACATACGCTCACCTTCGGTCAGCCCAACGACTGTTTCGTCACGGATGCTGTCTTCCATCCGTCGGGCACTCTCATCGTGACGACCTCCGGGACGCCTGGTAGCGGTCAACTGTTTCTGCAGAACCTCGGCGAAGAGAAGCCGGTCGTGACCGTGAAAAAAATGCTGAACATTCAAAGTGTCAGCTTGCATCCCGACGGCAGTCGTCTCGCGGTTGTGGCAACAAATTCGGGGAGCAACGGCAACGGACGCCCGCTCACCAAGGATGGCAAGTACGAACCAAATCGCTCCCCCATTCACCTGCTGAAGCTTGAATCCGCCGAAGCGTAAACCCAGTGAACTCTGTGAGTGATCGGATGAACTTTCTTTTTGATCTGCCTCAGCCGCGATGCCTCATCTGCCGCTGGCACCTCTTCGCGCTCCTGCTCCTGTTTTTTCCCGCGCCGTTATGGGCCGAGGTGCAGCGCGTCGAAATCCGCTCCCGTGAACCTTACGCGGCAGGTCGCGAGTTTGGACCTCATGGTGCTTATGAGTTACTGCGAGGCAAAGTCTACTTCGTCACCGACCCGCGGCGACCAGCCAATCGAATCATTACCGATCTGGACCTTGCTTCGACGAATGTGAAAGGGCAAATCGAATCCTCCGCTGATTTTGAGATACTTCAGCCCACGGATCCGCGACGCGGCCGTGGCACGCTACTCTACGAAGTCAATAATCGCGGTAACAAACTGGCACTCGGCCAGTTCAACTCGGGAGCGGACGAGTTTTTACTTCGACAGGGCTTCACGATTGCGTGGAGCGGCTGGATTGCTGAGACTCAGCCAGGCGGTGGTCGCTTGCGCGCCACCTTGCCAATCGCACAGGTCAATGAGCAACCGGTCACCGGACTCGTGCGCGCTGAAGTAATTGTCGACTCAACGGCGGAGCGTGCGAGTCTTGCTCAATGGGCAAACCAAGGCAGTTACGAGCCGGTAGCGGCGGAACTGGCTAATGCTCAATTGACCGTACGCGAACGTGAAGCGGACCAACGAGTAGTCGTGCCGCGCGAGGAATGGCATTTGGAATCACGTCGGGTTGGAACCGAGGAAGAACAAGGTCAGTTACCGCATATCGACCTCGTCATCCCGAAGGGCTTAGTTCCCGGAAAGATTTACGAACTGGTTTACGTCGCACAAGGCTCAATCGTTCAAGGCTTGGGCCTGTCCGGAATCCGAGACTTCATCGACTTCCTCAAACATGATGCCAGCGAACGAAATCCACTCGCCGTCGTCGACGCGATAGGTAATCGCCGCTCGACCATTCGACGCGCGATTGGATTTGGTGTATCGCAAAGTGGTCGCTGTTTGCGCGCGCTGCTGGCGGATGGTTTCAACGCTGACGAAAATGGTCGAATCGTATTTGATGGTTTGATTCCGCACGTGGCCGGAGCGGGGCAAGGTTTTTTCAATCATCGCTTTGCCTCTCCCACTCGTCACAACGCTCAGCATGATAACCATCTCTTTCCCGCCGATTATTTTCCGTTCGCGTATGGCGAGGAACGAGATCCGTTCACTGGTCGGATCGATTCGCTGCTCCGCCTCGCTCGGAAGTCGAATACGATGCCGAAGATCATGCATACGCAAAGCTCCAGCGAGTATTGGCATCGCAGCGGCTCGCTGGTGCACACAGATCCACTCGGAGAACGTGATTCCGTCGTGCCCGAGAACGTCCGCATCTATTGCTTCGGTGGCACTCAACATGGCCCCGGATCCGGCATTCCCGGTGACAAGCCGACTAATGGGACCTTAATCAGTAATCCAGCCGACTACCGACCATTCATGCGTTCCTTGCTACTCGCCCTGGATCGCTGGATTGTCGACGGACAAGCTCCACCGCCCAGCGTCTATCCGTTGATTAATAACCGGACATTGGTCGATTTCCCAGCAGCGAAAAGCGGTTGGCGAGCAATTCCGGGAGTCGAATACCCAACCGTGATTCAGCAACCTGAGTGGCTTGATCGCGGAGCTGATTTCGAGCTTACGCGAGTTGCCACCATCGAGCCGCCGCAGCGTCGCGGTGCATACCGAGTCCGAGTGCCGGCGTATGAGCCCGACAACCAAGAAATGGGGACGCTGCAGCTGCCCTGCGTGGCCGTGCCCGTTGGCACCTATACGAGTTGGAATTTACGACATCCTTCGATTGGCGCACCACACGAGTTGCTAAGTTTGGCGGGTGGATACATTCCGTTGCCGCTTACTACCGCCGAACGCAGTGCCAAAAATGATCCCCGACCCGCTGTAACAGAACGTTATCGAGACTTCACCGAATATCTGCAGCGCTACCAGCGTCATGCGGATAACCTCGTCGAGAGTGGCTATCTGCTGCCAGAAGATCTACCGCAACTCCGTTCGTTTGCCGAGCGGAATCGAGAGTTATTTCGTTGAGTCCTGCGCTGCTGCGCGTTCGGGCTGCGATTTCACGCTAAACGATTCGGCTCCTTCGTGTACTTCGATGAATTGATTCACACCGACATCGTAAAACGTTTGTGTCGTTTGTGAGGTGGGCCAGTCGATCGTGAGGCAACGAATACGAGTGGCGGAACCCAGTCCAATCTCGCGGCGCAGTGGATTGGCTCCAAAGCTACCACCGCTGTTCACCCATTTATGAATGGCGCGCGTGCTCCCTTCCTCTTCGATCTCCACTTTGATGTGAGCACCGATCGCGGATCGATTGGACTTGGCGCCGATGAGCTTCACGCAGATCCAATGATTGCTGTTGCCTGGATTTTCGAAGACGACATTCGTGGCCATATCTCCTGGATAGGCACCACCCACGACATGCACGACATCTTGATCACCATCGTTATTCAAATCCGCAAAAGCAACTCCGTGGCCTTTCTGCAAATGACCAAAGCCACCGCTCCCCGTTATATCCCGGAATGATTTGCCAGCTCGATTCCAATACATGATGTTGGGGACGAGTGAATCGTAATCCGGTGCGCCCGTGCCAAGGTAAATCTCATCAAAGCCGTCGTTGTCCAGGTCTCCGAAATTGGCGCCCATCGACAACGTGACTCGCTTCAATCCCCATTCATATCCGACCTCTCGAAACCCACCACGACCATCGCTCACATACAAACAGTCATCCTCCGCTCGCTGTTTTCTCCCGAGGTATTCGGCAGCTACATCGGCTACCGATCCGTCATAACTGGCAGCGAACAGATCGAGATTTCCATCGTTGTTGACATCCCAGAACCAAGTAGCGAATCCTTTCAGCGGTCGAGTGACTTGCAGAGATTCGGCGACGTCGGTGAATGTTCCGTTGCGATTGTTGCGGTAGAGCCGATTCGGTGCGCCACGGCCCGCCACAAAAAATTGGCTCGACGTTCCCTGCTGCGAGTTCGCTTCAAGTCGCAACGGCGTTCCATAGTTGTTGACATATAAATCGGGATAGCCGTCGGAATTGTAGTCGCCCCAAGAGCAACCTTTGGTGTATTCATTGTTCGTGACACCAGCCTGAGCGGCCACATCCTCGAAACGCCCCGAGCCAACGTTATGAAACAACTGGCAGGGATAGTTCTCGTTACCAATGAAGAGATCAAGTTGTCCGTCGTTGTCGTAATCGCTCCACGCGGCGGTTTGAGTTGGGTAATGTACGTCGCCCAGGCCTGCGGCGAACGTAACATCCTGAAACCGCCCCTGTCCGTCGTTGCGTAGGAGCGAGTTAGGATGACGGCCAGCAGGTCCGCGCCACGCACCGCGCAGCACGAGAATGTCGAGGTCACCATCGTTGTCGTAGTCTGCTTGTAAGAGATTCAGTCCGCCGAACAAACCGTTCAATCCAGCTGCTTCGGTTTCCTCGACGAACTGCCCTTGTCGATCATTTCGAAAATAACGTAGTTGTCCGCGCAGTCCCCAATCGGACATCACCACATCGAGCCAACCATCGTCATCAAAGTCGTCCACAATCACTCCACCGCTTAACGACACCACATCCAATCCCATGCGCTGGGCTTCGTTGCGAAATCGCGGAAACCTCCCGTCCGCCTCCCAGACATCCGCCGGAATCAGATAATCGGTAGCCACCTGTGCGGGATAGTCACCCACGGTCATGGACGCCACGTTGAGAAGCCATCGAGCGGAGAGGTCATCGGGATTTTTCTGGAGCAGTTCGCGCAGGTATTCCAGCGCGCGACGGCTACCCTCTGGTTTCTGATGCTGTCCACCGGGGCGAATCGGCAGCAGACAACTTTCACACGTACAGTTTGCCACGCAGTTTTCAATTTCACCCAAACGCAAAAAGGAAACCGCCACATCTTTTAAGGCGTGACGCTCCACAGTCGCTGGCACTCGACCGCGCAAGGTACGCAGCAGCTTCAACGCCTCTTCGAGATGGCGAGTCGCCGAGCGATTTTCACCCATGATCAATTGCAAGTCGCCGATGCGCGATAAGAGATTGATGCGCTGAGCTAGATCGGTGGAGTCAGGCAGGCTACGGAGCTGCGCGAGACTTTCGTCTAACAGGCGCTGGCTGTAGAGCGGATTATCTCGATCATCATCCAGCGGTAGCTGCTGCAAGAGCTGCAGCATGCGATTGTGTGAGAGTGACGACGTCGCCTCCGTTTCACCGTCCGGCGATTCCCGTGACACGCAGCCGATCCAACAGCCGCTCCCCAGCAGCAGAAGCGGCAAGAACGATAACCACCAGTAGCGACCTGAAACAAAACGCGTCACGATCCCAGACCAAAACGAGGAAAGAGTAATCAAGTGATTACTCTTGTACTCGCCGTCTGCTCGATCTACCAGCGGCCTTCCAGCCCCACGGTTACACCTTGTGCCCAGAAGTCCGTCCAGTTGAATTGAAACGCGGGACGGGCTGGTGAGATGACGGCAGTATTGGGTGCTGGTGGAATTTGATTGGGGTCGATTTCGCGATCAATCTGCTGGCCTGCTCGCAATACTCGACTCCAATAAATGAACGTGTAACCGACAATCACGCGCCAGGCGGGTGCGACCTGATAACCCAAGTTCAATCCCATTTCATTCACCAGCGACAGTTGGTCCTGTTCAAAGGTACCAATGTTGCTGTCGAGTGCCAGTAAACCGCCGCTGCTGGTGGTAATCGAGCCATCGACGGTCGTCGTCTTTCCATCAATCATCACCGTGCCGCGCGTATTACCCAATGAGGCGCGGTTCAGCAAATCCATTGAGAAGCGACCGCGACGGGTCTGCACGAGCATCCCCAGTTCGGCTCCGACAAACGAGTTCTCGGTTTGGAAGTGATCGAAGAGCTGAATTGCACCACTGGGTACGACACTCAGGTTTTCTTCGATCCGCAGCGAGTCATCCAATTCCAACATCCGCACGCCGCCCGTCAGTTCCATTCGATAGCCGCCCAGTACAGGGCCGAAACCGAAGAGTCCATTGACGGGATTTTCAGCACAGCACATCAAGTAGCGAATGCGAGCAGCCGCACCTTGAAACTCCGTCACCGCTGTTACGTCGACTGTTCCACCAATTCGATTGGGGAAGGCAATCAGCTGCGAGCTTTCCTGAGGTAAGGTGCCACCACCTGGCTGAACCGCTAACAGATTGAAGAAAGGTCGAGCGAGGATGGGAGTGCCACTGGAGGTAGCCGTGAAATTCGTTTCCGCATTGTTGAGTGCGAAATATTCACCTTCGACCCACAGTCGCTCTTGTTGATCCAGCAGCAAGCCGACATAAGCACGGCCACCCGATCGCTGATCAACATTGAGTGTATCGTTGCCAAACAAAATGCTCGTTCCCGGTTGACCAAGCACGCCGGCGGCACGACTCGCAGTACCTACCGGTGAAGTCGTGACGAGTGCTGGCACATCCATGCCACTCGTCGTCCAGTTCAAGTAATCACCGCGCAGATACCAGCCTCGCAGGACCCCGCCCGTATAGCCGCAATGAGTACACCCCAGCCCATTGCAGGAATCGCAGGAGCCACCGGGCAGATAATCGTGAATAAACGATTCACCCCAACCTTGATGATCCAAGTCGACCATATAGCCGTTCGGGACAGGTGGACCATTCATATCCGGCAACACCTCGCCTTCGATGGCATCAGCAGGCGGACCATTTTTATCGGGCACCACTCGTTCTGAACCGGGCACGTCTTGCCAGCGACTGGTGCGTGCCACGGTGCCACTCGATTCCGCTGGGCGACCGGCGGTTGGACGACTGGCTGGTGGACGACTGGCTGCCGAGCGACTGGTGGAACGACTACCTGCCGCAGCCGCACCGCTCCCGCGGCCCGGTGGGCTCGCAGCAGCAGTCGCTTCATCGCGATTAGTCGAGCTGCTGTTAGCGCCGGCCGGTCGAACCAGGCGATCGGGCTGCTGAGCGTGCAGTTGTGGGAGCGACCATGAGTTCGCCACGAAACTAAGCACGACTGCCAACAGCGAAACCAGACTCGCCGGCTGCGGCACTCGGCAATCAGACGGGCAGCTCGGCAAACGCACGAAATGTTGACGCACGAAATATTGACGCACGGTGTATTCCTCGCGCAAGGCTGGGCGGAACCGCCCCTAAAACAAACGACAGGTTGAAAAAATGTGTGAAGAGGAGCGGCTTATAGGAAACCATCGCCCAGTCGTGCAAGAGCAGTTTTTGGTCCGTCCGCGATTAGGGGATTAGGACCCACGACAGCTTTTCCAGGACTTAGGTGGTGCTGAAAAATGTCACCTCGGAGAGGTGACCGACGTGTCGCCCGACTTTCCAAGTCGGTAAGCGGTCAGCATCATCAATCCCTAGCAGCTCGCGGTTGCTGCTGCGTGAGACAGTGGATCGAGCCCAAGCCCAGCACGAGATCTCGACAGGGTACCAAGACTACTTCCCGGTCTGGGCAGAGGGAGGCGAGAAGGTGTCGAGCTACTTCGTCGTTGGGGTCGTCGAATTGAGGCACCAGAATCGCCTTGTTGGCGAACAGGAAGTTACAGTAGCTGGCGGGTAAACGCTGCCCCTCGATGTAGATTGGTCGAGGCAATGGCAGTCGTTCCACTCGATAGAGGGCACCGCGAGAATCCACCAACTCGGTTGTGAGTTGCTCATAGTTGCGCGCTAGCGGCTGGTAATTCAAATCTTGTGGATCGTGTTCCCAAGCCACGACCAGCGTCGTTGGATTAACAAAGCGAGCAAGTTGGTCGACGTGGCCATCGGTGTCATCTCCGGCCAAATCTCCCGCCCGTAGCCAGATGATGCGTCGAGCGCCCAGATAGTCGCTCAGGTGCTGCTCGATCTGCGCTCGCGAACTGCCTGGATTGCGATTGGGATTCAGCAGACAACTTTCGGTGGTCAGAATCGTTCCCTCTCCATCACCATCAATGGCACCACCTTCGAGTACCACGCCGGGAACAAATCGTTGATAGTCGAGACGCTCTGCGATCCGCCGCGGCACAGCTCGGTCCGAATCAAATGGTGGGTACTTGCCGCCCCAGGCGTTGTAGTCCCAGTGAACGAGTGCGGGCGGCAAGGATGACCGCGACGACAAAAAAATCGGCCCGTGATCCCGGCACCAAGCGTCGTTCGTCGGAATGTCATGAATGGTTACTTGAGGCAACTCACCCACATGTCGATGAGCGTCCGCCAGCACAGACGCTCCGCCCGCCAGAATATGGACTGGCTGGTATTGAGCGAGTGTGCGTACGAGGCGGGCAAAGGCAGCGGGTACGGCGTCGAAATGGCCGGGCCACGTGCGGCGGTTGTGAGGCCAGGAGAGCCACGTCGCCACCTGTGGCTCCCATTCCGCCGGCCAGCGATAGCCTCGAGCTGCCGGAGATTGAGCGGATGGACTGAGCAAATTCATCTCACCCATCCTCACAGCCGTCATCACGGTTTTGCAAAGAACGAGCCACGCGCCTGAACCTGACGCCGAAAAATCTGATCACCATTGGTGATGTACAGAAACGCTCGCTCGGCTCCCGCCAGCGTGCAGCTGGTGAGCGGCTTATCAGCGAGTGGCTTGGGAAGTAATCCGCATTCACGACCACCGGCGTCGAAGACTTGTACGCCCAAGGTTGTGGCCACGTAGAAGCGGCCCTGTTCATCACTGATCATCCCATCGCCGCCAGCAGCGACTTGATAGGGCGGCGGCTCATTGAATTTAAACTCACCCTTAGGATCGATCGGACGTCGCATCGTCGCCGGCGTGGACTTCGCCGCCAACTCACCATTCGCCTTCACCTGAAAGAAAAACAGATGTTGGCCGCGATAGTCACTCACCACCAGCGTGCCTTGGTCGGGTGACAACGTAATTCCATTGGGTGCGGTAATTCCCTCATCAGCGACGCTCAGCTTTCCGCTCTGCAGATCGATACGAGTAATTTGTTTTTTGCCCGTCTCGGTGAAATACAACTGTCCCTGACGGCTGACCACCAAGTCATTGGGCTGCACGTTGTCCGCCAGAACTTGAATGGCGCCGTCCGTCTTGGAAAGATCAATCGCGACGACTCGCTTCTGACCTGGCTGGCAGGCATACAAGCGGCCATCGGGACCGAATTTCAAGCCACTCGCTCCTTCGCTCAGCACTTTCGTCTTGGTGCCGTCGAGTGCGACCTTCCAGATTTCATTGGCTTTCAAATCGCTGTAGAAAAAATTTCCCGCAGCATCGGAGCAGGGGCCGTCACCAAAACCTAAACCCTGAGCCACTGGTTCCCATGATTTACCTTCGATCAGCAGACGGTGTAACGACAGATCACCACCCAGGTCCTGCTTGGCGCTCGGGGCGGGCGCCGGTTCTTCTTTTCGCCACAACCACTTCAGCGCGTCCGGGAAAACACTCCCACCATGATTGGAATTGTGAGCAAATCCTTCGACGTAATCGAATCGCACATCGTAGCCCATGTAGCGGAGAGCGGCGTTCATCTGCTGATTCGCCAGTGGCCAGTTGCCGAACTTGTTATCCAAGTCGCCAGCGGAATCTTCCAGATAAACTCGCAGCGGACGACGCTCAGTCTTGCGGATGAGCGACGGATAGGCATCGCCTCCACGAAGATTGACAAATGATCCGATGGTTGAGAGCACCTTGCGGAACTGATCAGGCCGCTCCCAAGCGACGGTGAACGAGCAGATTCCGCCACTGGATGCGCCAGCGATGGCGCGAGAAGCGGGGTCGTCAGAGATCTTCCAGCGCTCTTTCAGTGCCGGCATGATCTCCTCGATTAAAAATCTGGCATAGCGATCACCGAGCGAATCATATTCCAAACTGCGATTACTGGCTTGCCAGCGAACATTATGAAAGGCGTCGCCCTTGCCTACATCATGGCCTGGGTTGATGAACACCGCGATCGTGACAGGCATTTCGCCGCGCGCGATCAGATTGTCAAACACAATCGGCACTCGCCAATTACCTTTCACATTCACATAGTCATGTCCGTCTTGGAAGAACATGACCGACGCAGGTTGTTCGGCTTTGTATTGAGCCGGGATGTAAACCCACCAGTCGCGAATCGTGTTGGGGTAGATGGTCGATTTCCAGGGTGGCATCTCCTGGACTTGGCCCTCCGGCACACCTGCCTGCCGCTGATGATCGGGCGTTGCTTTGAAATCATTCGCCGCGAGCGACGGCGAGCCACAGAAGGAGGCGATCAGGCTGAGTGCCAGCAGAATCGATAGCGTCGCGTGCGGGAATTTCATTGGTTAGTTTTCCATGACTTCGGTTTCACGAGCTTTCGCCAGGTCACCCGCCTTGGTCTCATAATCCTTGGTCATTTCCTGAATCTGTTCCTTGAGCGCGTCACGATCATCTTCGCTCATCGCTTTATCTTTTTCAGCTTGATCCGCAGCTTTGTTGGCATCGCGGCGCACATTGCGAATCGAGACCTTCGCCTCTTCGGCCAGTTCCTTAACGCGCGCCACGAGTTTGCGGCGAGTCTCGGCGCTGAGGGCAGGGATATTCAAGCGAATGATCCGACCGTCACTTTGGGGCGTGAAACCGAGCCCACTATTGATGATCGCCTTCTCGATATCTTTGATCGTGGAGACGTCGTAGGGCTTGATCAAGATTTGATTCGGTTCGGGGGCGCCGACGGAAGCGAGCTGCTTCATGGGTGTCGGCGAACCATACGCCTCCACTCGCAGCGAATCAACCAAGCCAGGATTGGCACGCCCGGTGCGAATACCAGCCAAGCTGCTCTTGAGATGCTGCAGCGCCTTATCCATGCGATCTTCCACGTCCAACAGAATGTCATCAGCGTTCATGTCAGAGCCTCGCAAGCGACCAAACAGGTTGCGTAGAAACGATTGCCAGTTGCCTCGACCCAGGATCTCGTCAGCGGCTTTCGCCAGAAATCAAAAACTCAGCCGGAGCGACTACGGAGCGTTCCGATCAGTGTACCGATCCGCTCGCCTTGCACCGCTCGCTGAATGTTGCCCTCGCGTTTGTAATTAAACACGAGAATCGGCATTTTGTGTTCCATGCACTGCGCGATGGCCGTGCTATCCATCACACGCAGATTCTGCTCTCGCAGCGCACTGTATTCCAGATCACGGTACAGCACCGCGTGAGGATTTTTCTCGGGGTCGTCGCTGTAAACGCCATCAACCCGAGTGGCTTTCATGAGGATGTCGCAGTCGAGTTCCAGAGCGCGCTGGGCTGCAGCGGTATCAGTCGTCACGTAGGGACTACCTGTACCGGCCGCCAGAATGATGATGCGGCCCTTTTCCAGATGACGTCGACCACGGCGTCGAATATAGGGCTCCGCCACACCATCCATGCGAATGGCTGACATCAGGCGAGTGGAACAGCCGAGCGACTCGAGTGCATCCTGCATCGCCAAGCCGTTGATGACGGTGGCGAGCATTCCCATGTAGTGTGCAGTGGCTTCCTGGATCCCACCATGCTGATCCTTGAACTGCGAACCACGCAGAATGTTGCCACCGCCGATTACGACAGCGATTTGACAGCCAGACTGGGCTGCTTTCTGGACTTGCCGCGCGATGTGCAGCACTTCCTCCATCCCAATCCCACGCTCTCCCGCGCGGCTGAAGCTTTCGCCAGAAAGCTTCAGTAACACGCGCCGGTAAGCGGGTTGCGAATCACCCGCCGTCACTCGATTCATCTCACACTACTCCTTGCCGAGTTCCCAGTGGACGAAACGGATCAGTTTCATCCCATTCTGCTGCGCAAATTGGCCGACCGTCTGCTTGTTTTCCTTGACGAACGGCTGCTCGGTGAGCACTCGTTCGGCATAGAAATTACGCAGCTGCCCCTCGACGATTTTGTCGAGGATGTTGGCGGGCTTGCCTTCCTTGATCGCTGCATCCTTAAGGATGGCCCGCTCCTTGTCCACTTCCTCAGCCGGCACGTCTTCCTTACGCAATCCCATCGGTCGCATCGCCGCAATATGCATGCAGACATCGCGAGCCGCTGACTCGTTGCCACCTTCAATTTGCAGCAGCACGCCCGAGACCGTCGACGAGTTGTGACAGTAGGCGCCGCAGCTGCCATCCAGGCGAGCGATGCGGCCAATGTTGAACACTTCGCGGATGCGATTGAACATCTCGTCCTTCTGCTCACGCAGCGTCACGCCTGGCTTGCTGGGCGAAGGTTGATCGAGCAATTCGTCGGCCGTCGCAGCTCCCGGTCCCTTGGCCAGTTGAGTCGCCAGATCATTGGCTAACTGGACGAATTCGTCCGTACCGGCGACTGGCGCACTTTCGCACTTCAGTTCCACAATGGCGCCCACCGTCGTGCTGGTGTAAATGCCGAAGCGTCCGAAAGCGGTTTCGCGATCGAGTCGATTGCTTAGTACCTTCAAGCCACGTTCGCGCAGTAGCCGCTTGGCCTCCTCCACCTCACCGTTGGCGTCGACGAGTGCCTTCTTTACGTCCATCATCGGCAAACCCGTCTCTTTGCGAAGCGCGTTGACAATCGCTGCAGTGATTTCAGCCATGATTCGAGTCTCCTCGTAATTCTCTAATTCAGTTCGTGATCTAGTTCCAGAATATTGACGTGGCTTCGGCGAGCGGTCGCTGGGGACAGTCGCTGAGCCAGATACGTCGGTCGACCTTACAACTGCCGCCGACGTTCAAAACACATGAATCCGCTGATCCGATCATGTTCCAAGTTCAATCGGTTCGCTGGCGCCGCTTGGTTAAAGCCGGAGCTTTACAAGCTACTCGGCCTTAGTCTGTTTCAGCGTCCGTACAATCCAGCGAACACGTTGAGTCGGAAGCGATCTTAACTTTCGGACTTCTCAGCAATCGCTGCCGCCTCGCTGGCATTCGCCTCGGGCTGCTTGTTCTGAGCGGCTTGCTGAGCTTTGCCAGCCAGGACTGCGTCGGCCAAATGACGAGTGATCACTTCGATCGAACGAATACCGTCGTCGTTGCCCGGAATTGGCAGATCGACCAAATCCGGATCGCAATCGGTATCAATCAAAGCCAGCGTGGTGATGCCCAGCGAACGAGCTTCGCGAATGGCGTTCTTTTCCTTCTTGGGATCGAACACCACCAAGCACTCGGGCATGCGATTCAAGAGTCGCAAACCGTTCAAGTTGCGATACATCTTGCGATATTCGCGAGCCAAAGCGGACTGCATCTTCTTGGAATAGGTCTGCAGTTCCGGGCTGTTGCGAAGTCGTTCAAGTTCTTCCAGTCGCGCGAGACGACTGCGAATCGTGCGGAAATTCGTCAACGCACCACCCAGCCAGCGTTCAGCAACGAACGGCATGCCGCAGCGCAGCGCCTCGCGCTCCACGGCGCCCTGCGCTTGACGCTTGGTGCCGACAAACAGCACCAAACTGCCGCCGCCCGCGACCTGACCCAAATACTTCTTAGCACGCAACAAACCACGCACGGTTTCGCGCACATCGACGATGTGGATGAGGCCCTTACGAGCGTAAATATAAGGCGCCATCTTGGGGTTCCATCGACTTGCACGATGGCCAAAATGACAGCCAGCCTGAATCAATTCTTCAACTAACGTCGGAGCCGGAGCCGCTGGGGCAGTACCTTCAGACACAATCATTCTCCCTAGACCGCACGAGGCAGTCAGTACGGCGATGATCACCAGGAGCAGTCGCTCCGAACCAACGGAGCAAACAGGCCAGGGATCACAGGTCGAACCTTCGCCGAATTAACGAAACAACATGGTGTAAATCCCGTTCCAAAAACCGGGCCTCGCAGTGTAACAAAACCCTAAAAGGGCAACAAGCACGACTCGCCCAGCGAATCGATCAGTTCCAGCCCCGCACCTCAGTCATTCGTCATGGGCCCCCTCCGGCGAGGGTTTTAGAGCCGAAGTCGCACCGTGACGCGGCGTCAGCGATGTCATTCAATAACAGCTCTTTCGCTCGGGACAGCGTGGACGAGCAGAGGGGGGGGTACCGTTTCTCAAGATTGACGAATTGGAAACTTTCTTGAGTTGCGGAACTTTTAACGCATACTCGGTATCTATAGTTACTCTCCGGATTTCCATGTCTGTGGACGTGGGGATCGAGCTCGAGGGCAGTTGCCAAGCTAGTATTTCAGAGGGGTTATCTCATGAAACGTCGATTCGATTCACGTCGATTGTGGAGTGCAGCAGCGATCGGCCTGGCTTTCATGGGCTGGGGCACGAATGACGCCGGACGCTCCCTGCGAGCGGACGAGATCGGCTACATCGAGGATTTTGCCCTCGCCCCTGATCGCTCAGTGGCCCTCAAGCAGTTGATTCCGGGCACCGAAGACTACTACTACTACCACGCCCTGCAGCTGCTCAACACGGAGCAGTTCGACCAAGTCCGAGAGTTGTTCAAGCCGTGGCAAGAGCGTCACAACCGCACACCGCGCCTGCAGGAAATCGAACTGCGACTGGCACTGCTCACCTACGACAAAGATCAGCAGAAGACGCTCGAGTATCTCCGCTCGAAGTTGAATGTGAACTATCCGCATCAAAAAGAGGTCGTAGGTGCGGAGCCGAACTTGCCCGTGACGCTCGACCCCCAGTTGATCAAGCGCGACGTGCTGCTGCAGCGAGTCTACAGCCGCAACGCACAGCTGAACGGAGTGGAAGATTCAGCGCTCGACTGGCTCGTCGCGCAGCCGCTCACGCCCGAGCGTCGTCGCCATCTGCTGCAGCGACTCAAACGACCAGACTATGCTGGCCTGCCCAAATTGATCGTGGATGACCTGAACCATCCTAACTCTCCCGGTTTTGGCGCTTTTGAAATTCATCGCCTCTTGCTGCTCAGTCAGCTCGAAGAGTGCCTGACGCTGAAGCCTGACCTGCTCAATCAAACCAACTTTGTGCAGGCTTACCTGACCAAGCTACAGCCCTCGGCGGATGAGGATTGGCGTCGCGATGGCAACGTGCGCGAAGCTTATCTGGAACGCCTCTGGAATTTCGCCAATCGTCTGGCGCCCGTTCACAATTCACTCAAAGCTCACGTGCTTTATTTCCGTTTGGTAGCTGATCGCGCCAAGGGGCAATACAACGCCGAACGTTTTCTAACCTATTTAAAACTGCCACGACCGCTGCCTTACGTGTCTCGCAAATTCCTGGAAACGGAAGATAGTCG
>JBJSXJ010000229.1:0-12123 GCA_046086325.1 Planctomycetota bacterium
TTGAGCGCTTGATTCGTGCGTTCTAGTAGCCGCTGCTGCTCGGCTCGTAACTCCACTTTGCCCAGCCGGCCGTAGATATCCATGAGCCACTCGCGCACCTGAGTCATCGTCGGATCAATTTCCAGAGCGCGCACGGCAGCAGCGACACTTTCCTCCAGTCTCCCCTGGTTTCCCAAAACATAGGCTCGCCGTCCATGATAGAGCGACGAATAGGGATTTATTTCGAGCGCTTGGTCGTAGTACTTGACCGCCTCCTTCCAATTCTTCTCCTCTTGATATAGGTCGCCCATCCGCGCCAGGATCGGCTCCGCTTTCGGATGCACTCGCAGCGCCTCACTCCAACATTTCACGCTCAGTGCGCGCTGATCCATGATCTGAAAGGCTTGCCCGAGTGTGCCGAGTGCTGCTTGGTCATAGCCGAGCAGATTCGCGATCGAATCAATGTCATCTTCGGGCAACCAGCGCGGTACCAGCAGATCATGCACTCGAGCTGCCTGCACGTTGTCGCGCCTCTGTTCCGCTCGCTCTAACAGCATGATCGCTCGCGCCCGACGCACTTCCCGTGCCGCCAACCGATCCTCGGCGCCGTCGAACAATTTCAATTCATCCCATGGAATCTCCCCTTGGGGCAGGGGAGTTGAATCGGGCCTCCTCATCACGCGATGGTCGGTGAGTGACGTGTGAGCCACATCTTTGGTCTCTAGCCGTGGCATGTGGCAATGCACGCAGGAGCCTTGAGCGGGCGCCGCTGACTGTTCCGCCACCGGCAAAGAACAACTCCGATCCGTATGACATTCCAAACAGCGACTGCGATAGTATTCCGTTCGACGCTCCACCGCCGGTGACTCATGCGGATCATGACAGGAAATGCAGCCCAGTTTTCCCGCCGACTTCTGAAAACAAGCACTCGAACGCATCTGCTCAACTTGACTCACCGGCCGAGTTCGTCCGCGCTCATCCACTCGTTCACCCTGTACCCAAATGAGCAGACAATCCTCCAGTGGCTCACCAGGGCGGAAATCGAAGAACCCGCGACCGTACCGCGGAATCGTTCGTTCGCCCTGCAAATGACACTGATTGCAAACCGCCTCGCGCAGCTGCGGCTCTAATCGACCGGGATTCACAATCGTGTCATCCTGACCTGTTTTTTTCGAGGCCCGCTGATGAGCCACATGTGCTTCGCCGGGCCCGTGGCAGCGCTCGCATCCAATTGATAACTCGGCAAACGGTTCCGACGTGAACCGATCACTACCATCCTCCAGCAAATTCACTCGCCCCACGTGACAGTACAAACAGCTCGCATCGACGCGACGTTCAAATCGCTGATGCAGCTCGGGACGATACCCCGGCGACAATCCCCACGTCTCGCCCGCCGTAAACCAGCCAATCGACGACTGCCACAGATTTCCCTCTTTCTCGATCAGATACGATCGACCATGCTGGCCCGAACCGAGTGCGTACCGAACCGGCACCCGCTGGTCGTAGATCGCCTCGCCCGCCGCATCGACCATCCGCTCATGATGAAAAACCTGCTCCCCGTCACGCTCCACGCGATAACTCCGCGGCCCCGGCGGCGAGAACTCGGTCTCCTCATACTTCTCGACCGGCTCCGCGTCGGTCACGCGCGCGAAAGATCGTCCCATGGGATGTCGAGCGAACTTTTCGGCAATCTCCGCGTGACATTCCGCGCACGTCGCACTGCCGGTGAAGCCCTGACTCACCTTCGTCGGCAATTCAAACCAATCCTCTTCGCGCTCCCTCAGCCGCTTCTCTGCCTGCTGCCGCAGGATCTGCCGAGTGTGTAGCCAGCGATCGATGAAGCCCCAGCCCAAGGCTGCGATTACCAAGCCGAATAAAACGGCTAAAGTCAACTGACGGCGACGAAGATGCTGAGCGTCCAAGGTATGTTCCGCTGTATCGGTGAAAAGTCGATCGAATCGCCACGTACCACTATTTTCTCTTTTCGGCTTCCCAGCACTATACTCAACATCGTCTCCTCTGACTTCCCGTAGCCCCGCACGACTCCGTATGTTTGAACGACTGCAATCCCTGCTCACCACCCGCTGGCTTTCCGAAAGCGAATTTCAGCGACAATTCTCCGAGCTGATTCGCCGCCAGGCGGTCCCCGAGTTTTGGCTATTGGGTAAAACCGGCAGCGGTAAAAGCTCCGTGATCCGCTTCCTTACCGGTGCCGAACAGGCCGAGGTGGGGAACGGTTTTCGCCCCCAAACTCGCCACTCCCAAACGTTCGATTTTCCCTCCCCCGACGCTCCTCTGCTGCGATTCATCGATACCCGGGGGCTGGGAGAGAGCGGCTATGATGCGGCCGCCGAGGTGGCGGCCTTCAGTGCCCGCTCCCACGTCGTCATCGTCACCGCTCGGCTCCTCGATCAAGCGCTCGGGGAACTGCTGGAGACGCTGCGAGTCGTGCGGGACGATCGACCGTCGCGTCCCGTACTGCTGGCGCTAACCTGTTTACATGAGGCGTACCCTCGGCAGCCGCATCCCCAGCCCGATCCGTTCGTCGACGGCTCCTGGTCCACGGCCGCGCCCGACAGTGTGCGCCGCGCGTATGCCGTGCAAGTCGAACGCTTCGCCGAGCTGGTCGACCGCATCGTGCCGATCGATTTCACGCTGCCCGAAGATGACCTTCCCCCCGTCGACCTCGGTGGCCAGCGATTACACTCCGCGCTGGTGGACCTGCTGCCCGAGGCCTACCGGCAGACGCTTCTCACCTTGAATGACGCGCGCCGCGACCTGAGCGATCTGCGGATGCGACGTGCCGCTCCGTACATTGCCGGCTACAGCTTAGCGGCCGCCAGCGCCGCGGCGGTTCCCGTCCCATGGGTCGACCTGCCACTCGTGCTCGGCATTCAATCCCATCTGCTCGTGCAACTGGCTCGATTATATGGGCAACCGGCAAGTGCCACGCAGTTATGGAAGATCGCCGGACCGATCGCCGGCAGCCTGCTCACGCGCTTTGCCGCGCGAGAAATCCTGAAAAGCATTCCGCTACTCGGCATGGCCGCCAACGCGGCACTCGCCTACGCCTACACGTTTGGACTGGGAAGACTTAGCTGCTGGTATTTTGATCGAGTGCACGAAGGTCACTTGCCCACCGCCGAGGAAGTGAAGCAGGTCTGGGAACGAGAAATCGCAGCCGCCTCCCAGCGCTGGCAATCGTCACCGCAGGAACCGACTTCATGAAGCGCTGGCAGATCATCTCGCTCGCTCTGCTCATCCTGGTCCCGGCCGCTATTTGCCTGGTCGTCTCGATCGTCGCACTCGGCAAGCTCGGCTGGCTCCCCTATATCTTCTGGTTACTGCCGGTGACCTGGAGCGGCGCGTATCTGCTGGCGCGACGCTGGCGACAGGATTGGTCCGAGCCACCGCCGCTCGCCGCCGCTCCGCACTGGACGGCGCGCGATGAAGCTGCCTGGAAACTGGTTGAATCCACAGTCGGAACCGCGCCCTCGGCCGGCCCCGAACAGTTCCTCGACCCGCACTTTTATTTGCAAGCCGCACAGCAGCTCGCGCGCGATTTGGCAACTCACTATCACGGCCCAGGCGCCACCGACCCTCTCGGTCCACTCACCGTTCCCGAGGTGCTGGCGGCCGCCGAACTGGCACTTCACGACTCGGGAGACTGGTTGCGCCGCTACGTTCCCGGTAGTCATCTGCTGCGCATCGACCACTGGCGCCTCGTCGCTCGAGTTCCTCAGTGGGCGACCTGGGCCAGTCGCCTCTGGCGTGCCGGTTCGCTCATCGTTGACCCGACTTCCTTTCTCCGCCAATTAGCCGCCAGCTTCACCATTGACTCCACCACTCGCGAACTGAAAGCCGGACTTCTGCAAGCATTCTACTGTGTGTTCTTGCAGCGAGTCGGCTATTACCTGATTGAACTCAATAGCGGTCGCTTGAAGCTCGGCGCCGACCGCTACAGGCAGCAACTAGGAAATTTTCCGACGGCCACTTCAGATCGGCAGTTCAATTCCCAACCCGCCGCCTCTGCGGCGGACGACGCAGCTACCGCCACTGGGGCGCCATCCGCTGCCGGTAAGACCGACGAGCCGCTGGTGATTGCGGTCGTGGGGCAGGTAAGTGCGGGCAAGTCGAGCGTTATCAATGCGGTGCTAGGTGAACAGCGGGCCGCCGCAGACATACTCCCCACCACTCAGCAAGTTCAGCGCTACCGACTAGTCTTGCCCCGTAGCCCACAACCCCTGGAACTGCTCGACACACCAGGTTACGGAGAAGAAGCAGCCGACGATCAGACACTCTTGCCCTTAGCTCATCACTGTGACCTGGTGCTGATCGTAATGAACGCCAGTCATCCAGCTCGAGACCTGGATGTTCGTTTTGTGACTCGTTGGCGCGAATTCTGGCAGAGTCAGCCGCAGCGCAAGCCGCCGCCGCTGATCGGAGTCTTAACGCACATTGACCGCTTACGCCCGATCGCGGAATGGTCGCCTCCCTACCAATTACCCGCACCGTACCAGCTGGCCAGCCATCCCGCTGTGCCAGACGAGCGTCCGAAAGCCGCAGCCATTCGCGCCGCACTCGACTACAACGCCGCGCTCTTTCAGCCGCCCCTGGCCGCCCTGGTGCCGGTGTATACCGCCCCCGAAGCAGCAGCGGTCTATGGCATCGACGAATACTTATTACCCGCCATGCTCCGGCAATTACCGGAATCTCGCGCCGCGGCACTGCTGCGGCTATTGCACCAAGAGTGGGAAGAGACGCGCATTACTCGCACTCTCACCCAAATCAAAAACGCCGCCGCCGCTCTACTGCAGCGAAGCTAAAATCAGCACCGCTCCACGTGCAAACGCGGCCGTTGCAAACGGTCCTTCCAGGTTTCCCGAGGGGCGACATCGAGCCACGACTTCATGTTGTCTACATTTTCCGGCCGGGGCTCGCTACAATACGCCCCCACGTCGGTTTCACTGAAAACTTGCGGTTGTGTTTCACTCGGAGCCTTGCTCACCATGACAAATCGAAATCCTCGTTGGTTAGGGCCGTTAACGGCCTGTTGCCTCTGCCTCCTCATCGTCTCCCCGGCAGCCACCCCGGTAACTGCTGCCGACAAGGTTGATGTGGCAGCGCAGGTCGCCGTAATTCGCAGCGTGAAGCCCCTCGGGACCGGACATAAAGCGGCCGCAGATGCCATGCGGACACTTGCCGAAGCCGATGCCTCTCAGGTGACCACCGTCCTGGCCGGCATGGATGGAGCGGATCTGTTGGTGTCGAACTGGCTGCGTGGCGTCGCGGAGGCGATGGTGCAGCGGCACCTAGCCGCCGGCAAAAAACTGCCCGTCGCCGATCTCGAAAAATTTCTCGCTGAAACCCAGCACGCCCCTCGCGCTCGACGCGTGGCGTACGAAACAATCGCTCGCGTCGATGCACAGGCCGAAGCTCGCTTGATCCCCGGACTGATCAACGATCCCAGCTTGGAATTACGTCGCGATGCCGTATCGCTCGCCATGAAAGCCGCCGCCGAACAAACCGCCGAGGGACCACGCAAGGCAGCCTACAACCGAGCCCTGTCGCATGCCCGTGATCTCGATCAGGTCAAAGAGATCGCCGCCGAACTGAAGAAACTCGGCGAGACCGCCGACCTCGCCACACACTTTGGCTTCATCACAACCTGGAAACTCGTCGCCCCGTTCAATAATGTGGCGGGCAAAGGCTTCAGCGTTGCCTATCCACCCGAGTCCGGTGTGGACCTCAAAGCGACCTACGAAGGCAAGGACGCCAAAATCGGCTGGATCGAGCATACGACCACCGACGAAATGGGGCTGGTCGATCTCAACAAGACGCTCGACAAATTCAAGGGCGCGATCGCCTACGCCTACACCGAGTTTCAGGCAGAGCAGGAACGTGAGATTGAAATTCGCATCGGCTCTGACTGCGCCACCAAAATCTGGATCAACGGCCAGCTCATCGCCAGCAACGAGATCTACCATGCCAACATGGTCTTCGATCAGTACCTGGGCCGCGGCAAGCTCAAGGCTGGTAAAAATCAGATTCTGGTGAAGGTAGCGCAAAACGAACAGACCGAGGCTTGGGCGCAAGACTGGAAGTTTCAGCTGCGTGTTTGCGATTCGATCGGTACCGCTGTCTTGTCTCAGGATCGCCGTGGCGCTCGCACCGCCAGTTTGTCGCTCCCCTTTTCCCGTCCTTAACCCACCCACACGAGAATTCCCATGAAACGATTCTTTGGCCTGCTGCTGATCCCCAGTTTGTGCTTGGCAAGTTTCGGAGCGGACTGGGCGCAGTTCCGTGGTCCAGGCGGTGCCAGTTATGCCCCGCAGGTAAAACTGCCCACCACCTGGAAAGAAGGGGAGAATGTCGCTTGGAAAGTGCCGCTTCCCGGACGTGGCCCCGCGAGCCCCATCGTGGTTGGTAAGCAGGTGATCGTCACCTGCTCGGCGGGCCCCATTCAAGATCGACTGTTCGTCGTGAGCTACGATGCCGCCACTGGGAAGCAGCAGTGGCAACGCCAGTTCTGGGCGACCGGTCGCACCTACTCGCATCCCGACAGCGCCAACGCCGCCCCGACTCCGACAAGTGACGGCCAGCGAATCTACGCGTTCTTCTCGTCGAACGATCTGATCTGCCTGGACCTCGCCGGCAATCTGCTCTGGTACCGTGGACTGGCCTACGACTATCCCAAAGCGGGCAACGATGTCGGCATGTCGTCGTCGCCGGTCGTCGTCGGCGATACGGTCGTGGTGCAGGTAGAAAACTTTGGCGACTCGTTCGCCGCCGGACTAGACGCCGCCACCGGAGAAACTCGCTGGCGTTTGCCCCGTAAAGCCTCCTCCAACTGGGCGTCACCCGCCGTACTGAAACAGCCGGGTGGTCGCGAACTCGTGCTCCTGCAATCGGCGGGTATTCTCACCGCTCACGATCCCCGCACCGGCGATCAAGTGTGGCAGTATGAAGCGCCCTGTCAGACCATCCCGTCGGTTGTCGCCGTGGATGGTCGAGTTTACATTCCGACCAACGGCATCACCGCTCTCGACATCGGCGACTCGTCCGCCCCGCAGCAAGCTTGGCACGTCGATAAGCTCACCGCTTCCGGCGCTAGCCCCATGATCGCCGACGGTCGAGTCTACACGCTCAATAATGTGGGCGTGCTCGTCTCCGTTGACGCGAAAACGGGAAAAGATCTGCAGCAGATGCGGATCGGTGGTCGCTACTGGGCCACGCCGGTCATCGCCGGTCAGCACATGTACTGCATCGATCAAGACGGCAAAGCTCGCATTCTCAAACTGGCCGATGGCAAAGCCGAGCTGGTCGGAGAAGCGGAGTTTGGTGAGAAGATTCAAGGGTCACCCGCCGTCGCCGATCAAGCTCTGTTTGTCCGCAGTGACAAGCATCTCTGGAAAATCTCCTCGTCCGCGGGTAAGTAGTGCGAGGATGGCATGAGTGAACAGCAATCGGGGTTGAACGAATATCTCGTGCAACCCGTGGGACCACTTTTCGCGAGTGTGCGCCCACCGGGATCGAAAAGTATCACCAACCGAGCCCTCGTGTGTGCCGCCCTCGCCGACGGCCGCTCGCAGCTCAGCGGAGCACTCGATAGCGAAGACACTCAGGTCATGGTCGACTCCCTACGACGACTCGGCCTCCCCGTCGTCGTCGATCCTGACGCCGCCACCATCGAGCTGACGGGGTCCGGCGGATCTTGGCCGCAGAATGCTGCCGATTTATATGTGGCGAACAGTGGCACGACCATTCGCTTTTTGACAGCCATGGTGGCGATCGGCCAGGGACGCTATCGACTAGACGGCGTCCCCCGCATGCGACAGCGCCCCATCGGCGACTTGATCAACTCCTTGCAAAAACTGGGCGTCGATTGCCGCAGCGAACTCCAGAACGATTGCCCACCGGTCGTGGTTCACGCTACCGGTTTGCCCGGCGGACCAACCACCATTCGTGGGTCAATCTCCAGTCAGTTTCTCAGCGGTCTCTTGATGGCTGCTCCCTATGCTCGCGACACCATCACGATCACCATTGACGGCGAGATGGTGTCTCAGCCCTATGTCGACATGACGCTGCGAGTGATGCAAGCGTTCGGTGTACACGTGGAGATTGCGGCCCGCGATCGCTACGTGATTCCCAGTGGCCAGCGCTATCAAGGCCGAGCGTATGCTATTGAACCGGATGCGTCGGCCGCCAGTTATTTTTGGGGCGCGGCCGCTGTGACGGGTGGTCGTATCACCGTTCAAGGACTAGCCCGTGACGCCCTGCAGGGTGATGTCGCTTTCTGTGATTGCTTGGCCCAGATGGGATGCGACGTCGAGTACTCGGCGGATCAGATTACCGTGACAGGTCGACCGCTGCAGGGCATCACCGTGAACATGAACGCCATCAGCGATACCGTGCAAACGCTGGCCGTCGTTGCGCTGTTCGCCACCGGTCCGACGACCATCACGGGCGTCGGCCATATTCGCCACAAAGAGACGGACCGCATCGGCGACCTCGCGCGCGAACTGCGCAAACTGGGCGCCCAGGTCGACGAATGGGACGATGGCCTGCGAGTGACTCCGGGGGCACTGCACGGAGCGTCCATCGCAACCTACCACGATCATCGGATGGCAATGAGTCTCGCGCTGGCTGGGCTGCGAGTGCCTGGTGTCGTCATTCAGGATCCCGCCTGCGTCAACAAAACCTACCCGCATTACTTTACAGACTTGGAAGGATTAGCAGCGGCCCGTATGGATGCATCGCGCCATTCGATATGATACTGTCCTGACACTGTTTTGATTTTCTAGCACTCGATACTTACTCCACACACGACACTCGAAAGGAGCTGTTCATGATCAACGTCAAGCGAAGCGTACGCCTCTTGGCACTGGGGCTGGCCTTGAAATTGGGAGGCCTCGGCGGCGCCAGTTTATGGGCGGCCGATGGAGCGGCGAGCACGTGGCCTTCGTTCCGCGGCGCTGATCGAACAGCCGTTTCGGCGGAAAAGGGATTGCTGCAAGCGTGGCCGGAAGCGGGCCCCAAGCTGCTTTGGGAATCCAAGGGTGCTGGTCGTGGCTACGCCAGTCTGGCGATTGCCAATGGACGAATCATTACCCTCGGCGATGGCCCGTCGACCGCCGAAGACAAAGAAGAATATCTGTCAGCATTCAGCCTCACCGACGGCAAGCCGCTGTGGAAGGTCAAAACGGGTTCACCCTGGAATTCGGGCGCTCCCGATTGGCAAGGCTCGCGCAGCACACCGACGATTGACGGCGAATTGGTCTATGTGATCACTCCGTTCGGCACGCTGCTCTGCTGCGACGCGGCGACGGGCGCCGAGAAGTGGCGTAAGGATCTCAAGAAGGAATTTGGTGGCGACAAGGGCGACGGCTGGGGCTATAGCGAATCGCCACTCATCGACGGCCCCAACATCGTTTGCACTCCCGGCAAAGAAGCCAACACGATGGTCGCCTTGAACAAGCTGACCGGCGAGAAGGTCTGGACCTGCTCGCGGAAAGAGGACCGCGGCGCCGGTCACGCTTCGATCGTCACCGCCACCGTGGGCGGCGTGAAAGTCTATGTCACCACCACCGCCAGCGGTGCGATGGGCGTGCGCGCGAAAGATGGTAAGCTGCTCTGGACCTACGACATCGACCGCACCACGGCAGTCATCCCGACCCCGATTATTCGTGGCGATTTGGTCTTCTTCACCGCTGGCTATCGCCGCGGCGGCGCGCTACTCAAGCAAGTAGCAGCGGGCGACGAAGTGAAAGTGGAAGAGGTGTATGGCCTGAAGACGGACCTTGCCAATAAGCATGGTGGAGTGGTCCTGGTGGGTGACTACCTGTACGGCGACTCGGATGATCAGGGCATTCCGTTCTGTGCCAACCTGATGACCGGCGAAGTCGCGTGGAAAAAGCGCGGCTCGGGCAAAGGTTCGGCCTCCGTCATCGCCGCCGACGGCTGCCTCTACATCCGCTTCTCGGATGGCAAAATGGTGCTGGCCAAGGCGAACAACAGCGAGTACGTCGAAGTGGGCTCGTTCAAATTACCTGGAACGATCGACAAGCCCGGCTGGTCTCACCCCGTGCTGCTCGACGGCAAGCTCTACCTCCGCGAACAAGACCGCCTGCTCTGCTTCGACGTAAAGAGCAAGTAGTACGAAAAATCTTTCGTACTACGAACCACGAAAACTACGAAGACCACGATCCTCTAAAACCAAGGAGCCTTGAACCACGAATCGCACGAATGTCACGAATGAATAACCATTGCATGTTATTTCCCATTCGCGACCTTGGTGCCTTTCGTGGTTCAGCTCCTTGGTTTTTTCGTTTTCAAACGTTTATATTCATGCCTCTCACCCACTCCCCCAAAAACAAAAATCTCTGTGCCCTCTGTGCCTCTGTGTTTTAAGCCCCCCGTGCCTCTGTGTTTCAAAAAAAAGAACAACCTTCCCTCCCGCCCCCTATCCCAACCTCACGTGCCCAGGAAGAATTTCAGGATCCGAATCACCTGGCGCCAGTCGATGCGCCGCTCGGACTCGGGAAGGTGCGACCAGGGGAGCAGCGACGATCGATAGATCGTCTCGGCACTGGATCGCTGGCGATCCCCAAACCGCCAATCTCGCAGTAGTCGTTCCGCCACCCAGCGGTTGTGCTCCATCTGCGCCACGCGATGCAAACGCTGCTCCGAGCGTTGTTCCGCGAGCGAACCGCCGTCGTGACGCACGGTCGGCGAGTCGTCAAACTGCAGCAGCAGATCCTGAATCTGTTTCCGTTTGGCTGCTGGCATGTGTCGCTGAATATGCGCCAGAACTCGCGCTTCTTCCCTTAACCCCAGCACCGCCGCCAGCTTGGTATTGAAATGAGCTGCCGCGAACCAATTCGACTGCCGATCGATCGCCGGTAGCTCGCCATAACTCGCCGCGGGAACTGGCTGACCGGGTCGATGATGCGACCGGTAGTCGCGGTAGATTTCAAAGGCTAACTGCCGAGTGAAATCGTTGGTGATCCGTTCATAGCTGCAGACGGTACCGCAATCGCCCCAGCCCACAACCCGCGGCTCGCCATCCCGCTCCGAGTTGATAAAGCGATGCAGAGCGGGACGCTGCGGCAAAAACGGAAAGATCGTGTAGTCGGGCTCTGACATCTGCTGGTGGTCATCCACGCGATACCGCTCCCGCAGCAAATCGCGCAGCTCATACGCATCCGCCGTGTTGTCTTCGTCGCCCGACTTACAAATAAAGATCAACGTTTTGGTTTTCGGATCACTCAAGATGCGCGCGATCCGCTCGACGAATCGCGGTGAGGTCACTCCGCCATCCCAGCAGACGAAACCACCATTCATCGCGAACTCGATGCCCCGCGAAGCTTCGTAGTCCACCTCCGTATAACTCGCGGGCTTTTCAAACGGGAAATCCTGATTCGTCGACCGAACTACAACGTCCGCTTCCCACGAGTCCCATTTTGCAGCGGGAAGCCAGTTCGATGCGGCAACATCTGACTCTCCGTCCTCCGCCGTAGTCACCACTTCAGACGCTTGGTCCGCCCGCGCTGGTCCACGAAAAAACGCCGGATAAAGCTGCTCGAATTCCCGCACCAGCGGTTGCTCGCGACTGCTATGCACAATCGTCATTCGCGATCGCTTCAGATTTTCGAAATGAGAGAGTTCAGCGAGATGCACCGCCAGAGCACGACTCATGTCACCAAATCCCACAATCACATAGTGAGCTACCTCGTCTTCATCCACGGGCCGCCGCGGCAGAACATGATCGTCAAACAGGGACTGCAGCACCATCTGAGTGGCGTTAAAGCCATGAATCTGTAAGAGCCGCTGTGTTTCTGGCGGCAGATGCTGGGGCTTTCGCCAGAGCAGTTGTTCGAGTTCCGGCTGCATGCAATGCAGATAAATGAACAGCTTATCTTTGAGTGGCTTCTCTTCGATAATTCGTATTAAATCGCCAAGCGTCTCTAAATTGGATTCGTCCGTTCCGGTCACGACAAAGACGTGCGACGCGCGGGCGGGGTTGAGTCGCGACAGCTGACTGCGCTCGGTGGCATTCCCATGCAGCACGACCGCTCCCAGTTCCTCGATGAGCCGCCAGTGTTTGGTATTCCCCTGCACCTCGATGGCCGCCACGATTCCTGG